>JBAWFQ010000058.1:0-5827 GCA_049592035.1 Terriglobales bacterium | reverse complement strand
TTTCACGGAAATCTGTATGAACTGTGGAACGGTTCGCGACTGAATGCTGCGGACTACTTCACCAATGCGGTGCCAGGGCGTCGCAAGCCCAGAGCGACGGTCAATCATTTTGGAGGCAGTGTGGGTGGGCCGATTGCGCACGACAAGCTGTTCTTCTTTTTCGACAGCGAATGGGTGCGGATCGCGCTACCGATTGTTACGCCAACCATCGTTCCCACTGCCGCATTCCAACAATACGTTTTGCAGCAGCTTCCTCTGGGCTACATCGACCCGGACAATCCGAAAAACGATCTGCCGGCGGCCGCGCAGTTGATCCCGTTTTATCAAAAGATGTTCTCGCTCTACAAAAACACTAACGGCGCCCCTTACGCGATTGACGGTTGCCCGCTCGCCGTTTGCGCGAGCCAGCAGAGTGTTTCGCACACCAGTGACGACCACGAGCAGGTACAGACGGCCCGCGTCGACTACAACATCAACCAGAAAGATACAACCTGGTTCCGTTTTCAGTCCGACAACGGACTGCAAGCCGCGTGGACCGATCCCATCAACCCTGTGTTCAATGCGCTTTCGCCGCAGCCGCTCTATTCGTTCGCGGCCGGATACACGCACGTCTTTTCGCAGAGCCTGGTGAACTATTTCAATCCCGCGTTCTCGTGGTATGAAAGTCTGTTTGGGCCGAGCAACTTTCAAAAGACACTTTCAGAGTTCCCGATCGTATTGCAGGGCAGCGGCGCGAATCCCTTCACGCCCATGGGAGGGCTCGACAACACCTGGATTCAAGGCCGCCGCGCATCCCGCTTCTTTATCAACGACAACCTCGCCTGGAGCCATGGCGCCCACGAACTGCGATTTGGAACCAATACCCGCATTTTCCGCCTCAACGATTATGACTTCGAAGAGGGCATGGTTCCCACCGTGACCTACGCAAACTTGCAGCAATACATCTACGGAGCGGCGAGCACCGTGTCGGAGACGTTCCCATCGCATGCGAACGAGCCTTTCAACTTTCTCAATCTCGATGTCTATGCCCAGGACACCTGGAAAGTAACTCGCACGCTGACCTGGACGGTCGGTCTGCGCGACACTTTCAACTCGAATCCGCTGAATCCGCATGATCAGGTCGCCCGTCTCAGCGGCTCTTTCAATTCCATCTCGCACGATGTGAATCAACCGCTGAACGCCGCCATTCAAACGCATCTCGGCAATCTGTTTTCGTCTACGCCGGTGGCAATTCTGCAACCGAGAATGGCGCTTGCGTGGCAATTTGAGCCGAAATCCGTGCTCCGCGCCGGCTTCGGAATCTTCAGCGACATCTTGCCGGGCAGTGTCGCCGACCTCGTCGGCACCAATCCTCCCTACGATAAGACCTTCCAGGGAGGACTACTTGGCACCGTCGGCAAAGCCGGATCTGCCGGCTGCGACCCGCAATTCGGCTGCACCGCCATCGCGCCCGGAGTCGCAAACAGCGCGGTGGACGCAATCGTAGCCGCGAATCAGATCTTTACTGCGGGATTTCCCCGCGGCCAGCTCTCGTGCGCCTCTCCACAGGCAAATCCCGCAAGTTGTCTATCGCCGGTGGCGATCACCGCCATTCCCGATGGCAAACTCCACGCGCCGTACTTCATGGAGTGGAGCCTGGGAATCGAACATCAACTCGGAACGACGGCCAGTCTGAAAGCGCAATACGTAGGCACGCGCGCCGTGAACCAGCCCTACTCAACCCAGGTCAACGGCTACCAAACCGTGTGCCAGGGCTGTTTTGCCCCGTTCCCCTACCTCCAATCGACCGATCCGCGATTCGGCGCGGTGACCCAGTTCTCCACCGGTGCGAACAGTCACTACAACGGTCTTCAACTGACCGCGATGAAGCGCCTGGGCCATGGCCTGCAGGGACAAGTCAACTACACCTGGAGCCATTGCATGGATACGGTCTCGAACGGAGGATTTCTTCCGTTTTCTGCAGGAGGAATTCTCTCGCCCTTGCCCGGAGACTTAGCTCGTGATTACGGTCCCTGCGACTATGACATCCGGCAGAATCTCAACGCGCAGTATGTGTATCAGTTGCCGGTCCGAGTGCGAAGTCATGCACTCGGCTACGCGCTCAATGGCTGGCAGATTTCTGGAACGGCGTTTTGGCACAGCGGAGTTCCGTTCTCGGTGCTGAGCACGCCCTATTCAGCGAACGGAGACGGAATTGTGCAGGGCAGCGGACCGCAGTTCGCGAGTCTTGTGCCGGGGGTCGATCCCTATTGCCGCCATTGCAATCTTCCCGCTACCGCACTGGGCACGATTCAGTGGTTGAATCCGGATGCTTTCATCTCGACCGTCGATCCGAGCGCGCAGACCTTCAAGATCAATGGGCAAACTGTAACCGTGCCTGCCGGATCCTGCTATGGCGTGATCGTCCCCGACCCGCAGCATTGCCAATTCGGAAATCTTGGCCGAAATGCCCTCCGCGGCCCCGATTTTCTTTGGAGCGACTTCTACCTGACAAAGTGGTTCTCCTTAACCGAGCATGTGAAGCTGCGATTCGAGGGGCAGTTCTTTAACGTCTTTAACCATCCGAATTTTGCGCTTCCCAGCGTGGTGCAGGCGGGCATTCCAGGAAATCCTTCCACCCAGAGTGGCTTTGGAGCGCTCACATCCACGACCGCCCCACCAACCGGATTACTGGGTGTCGGTTTGGGTGGCGATAGTAGTCCACGCATGATCGCCTTTCAGGCGCGGCTGGAGTTCTGAGCGTGATGGCGATTCAAAGATCGTCTTGAGGAATCACGGGGTTGAGCTCCCTTTGTGAACCGAAATAACGGGCCGAAGTATATACCCAATCGGGATGATGTGCTTTGCCCACTCGATGATCCGCCGCGCGCATCGCTGCGTCACCGAAAGCGGGTACAGGCAAGCGCTCATGAGCTCTGATGAGTCGCTCACCACTCTGGACCGAACTGACTGCCAATCAGTCGAACTCCGCTGTTTTTCTGAGGTTTTGGCGGTCCGGTAGTTTTGCGAAGGCCGCTAGCGCATCGTGGAGGCGGTCGAAAAATCGGGCCGGCCCGATAACCTCGGTCAAGAAGTGGCGATCCAGGTCTGCCTTCAGAGAGGGAGACACGCGGGCGAGCACCAACACGACGCCGGAGTGGAGCACTTCTTTCTGAAGTTGTCGCACTATCCGGGCAGCCGTGTAATCCACATTGGTAATCGCTTCGGCATCGACGACCAGCCAGCGCACGGACGAAGGAGCTGGCCCAACTAAGGCGCGAACCTCATCTGCAAACAGGCTGGCATTGGCATAGAAGAGCGCAGCTCCGAAGCGATAGATCACCAAGCCCGGCTCCGTCACCGCGCCGGGGACGGCCGGAACCACCTGCCAGGCATCCCCTTCGCTGACTACGAAGACCCCGGTGTGAGGACGATAGCTGTGCCGTACAACCCGGATCAGCGACAGCACCATGGCCAGGAGGATGCCCTGCTCAACGCCCACCAGCACCACGACGGCGGCGGTAAACAATGCCAGATTGTATTCTCCGGGACTCTCGCGATGAATCTCGCGCAAGCCGCGCACGTCGATGAGACGGATGGCAATGAAGAATACGATGGCACCCAGCACGCAACGTGGCAGGTATTGCAGGGGCTTGGTCAGAAAGAGCAGAACGAACGCAACCGCGATCGCAGTCGCCACCTGGGCAAGCTGACTCTGACCGCCGGAGCTTTCGACCATTGCGGTTTGAGTAGGACTTCCGTCGACCACAAACGTCCCGCTCAACGCTGCCGCCGCATTGGCCGCAGACAGACCGATCAAGTCTGTGCTTTCGTCCAAGCGCTGGTGGTGGCGCGCCGCGTAGAAGCGCGCGGTAGCCGCGCTCTGGGCGGCGATCATTACCAGACAGGAACTGGACACGCCGAGCAGCGACACGGCGTCCTTCCAGTGCACATCGGGCAACCTTAAATGTGGAAGGCCGCCAACGACCGCCCCGACGATGGCGATGCCGTGCCCTGGGAAATCCCAAGCTGCACTCGCGGCCATTGCGCCGACGACTGCGATCAACGGGCCGGGCACCTTGGGAGCGAACTGATGCAAGGCAAAGACGCCGGTCACAACTACTACCGAAATAAGGACGGTCGGAAGATGAACTTGGGGCAGATTGCGAAGGACCTCGAGGAATTGTCCCACCGTGCGGTTGGAGTGTACTTCGAGGCCGACCATTTCGCCGAGCACGGCGATGCCCACCTGAAATCCCACTCCCGTGAGAAAGCCTGTCAGCACGGTCTGCGACAAGAAGTCGCCCAGGAAGCCGAGTTTGAGAACTCGCGCCAGCAGCAGAAATCCTGCGGTGAGCAGAGCAACGGTCGATGCCAGCGCCACATATCTCGCGCTGGCGACGGGAGCCATGGTCGCAAGCTTCCCGGCAAGAATGGCAGCGGTCGCCGAATCGGCAGCGACCACCAGGTAGCGCGAGGAACCGAACACGGCAAATGCCAGCAGCGGAAGCAACAGCGTGTAAAACCCCGTGACCACGGGCATGCCGGCAATCTTGGTGTAGCCCAAGGCCTGCGGGATATTCATCGCGGCCAGTTGAAATCCGGCCAGGGCATCGCGGGCCGCTCCCGCGCGGGTCACCGGCCTTATGCCTTGGAACAGGCGCAGCCAGCCGCCACTCCGCACGTGCGGTGCGTGCTGGCCGGATTGCAGGTGATCTGGTCCGGACGGTGGGGTGGCTTGTGGGCTCATGGTCACTGCAAGATCTCTCGGCCTCAATTCCTTACTGTTAAGACAGAGCAGCCAGCGCCGCACACTACCTCATATGCAGTGGCCCACGGCATGTGGGACTTTGTATCGATATGGGTTGAGCGATGCAAACCCAGAATGATCGCATCGGCTTTGAGAACGTCTGCTGCTTGTAAGATTTTCTCAGTCGGCGAACCGAACTCGACTAGAAATTCAGGTCTAAGTGTCAGCTGAACGTTCTGTAACGTCAATTCCTCGAGCCGCCGGAGGCTACCAATGCGGGCGTTCTCTCGGGCTTGCATGACATCTTCCGCGCTGGGCCGATTCACATTCTCAGGCATCGGGATTATGGGGACAACATGGAGCAAAATGAGTTTTGTCCCGAAGTGATTGGCGGAAGAGATGGCATAAGGCAGAGCATGTAAAGAAGGTCCACTGAAGTCCGTAGCGAACAGAAACGGCCGAACGGCTCTCGTGCCGTCGACTGGGGAATCCTGCAAAGAACCCGGGCCAACGGTTAGAACCAGGCACTCCGAGTGGCGAAAGATATGTTCGGCTACAGACCCGAGAAGAAGTTTTCCCAAACCTCGTCGAGCGTGGGTGCCAATAACCACCAGTTCCACCTGTTCTTGATGGACTATTTTTTCCAGTTCCTCCCACACATTACCTTGGCGAACGATGACCTCATGGCGCAGACCGGTCAGCGCCCCGGTTTGAACTAGTCGATCCTCTAATTGACGGGCATCCCGGCTAACGGCTTCGGTGGCAGCAACTACTGCGCTTGGACCGACAAGAGTGAATGATTGGGAGGAGACCACGTGCACCAGGTAAAATTTCGCCCCATAGTGGCGAGCAATGGCGAGAGCATGGCGGAGCGCTTTATCCGATGCTTCTGAGAAATCGGTCGCAATCAGAACCGACTTCAGGTGAATGTCTCCAGTTGGTACGACGAGTGACATGCGAACTCCCTTCCGCTGCCCTCCGGATAACCGGTTATTCTATCGCCTCCCGCATTGACTCTATTCCGTGGAATCGTGGAACCGCTCCGTCCAGGTTTAGCGAACCTCAGTCGTCATACTGACGGGATATCGCCGCAACAGG
>JBAWFQ010000057.1:0-25535 GCA_049592035.1 Terriglobales bacterium | reverse complement strand
AATCGAATGCGGATGAAGCTCTTTCTCACCGCCGAGATGCCGAGCAAAATATTCAGTGCCCGCCACGATCTTGCGAACGACGAACGACCATCGACTAACGACTAACGACTCTTCTCTTTCTGATCCTTTGCCAGCGGAGCGTTCACTTCCAGCAACCCTTCCGGCAACTTCATCCGAACTTGTTTCCGCTCCAGATCCAGCTTCTCGAGATACGCATCCGCGAAAGGAATCTCGTAGGGGATCTTACTCCGCTGCTCTCGATTCGAAACCACCAGCAACGGCGCTTCTCCCGCGCCAAACTGCACATCTTCGATCTCGCCAATCTCGAGCGGGCCATCGAACACGGTACAACCGATCAGGTCGCTCAGATACGTCCAGCCCGGCTCCAACTGCGCGCGTTCTTTTCGTGGAACCTGAAGTTCGGCGCCCACCAACGGCTCGGCATCGTTGATCGTCTCAACGCCCTGAAACTTCAGCACCAGAAAATTCTTATGCGGCCACAGGTCCTCGACCATCACTTCGCGGCGCTGCCCATCCTTTGCCAGCGCCCACAAACGCAACTCTTGCCGGAAGCGTCCCGGAACATCGCTGTGCAGTTCAACCGCAACTTCCCCACGGCGTCCCTGCGTCTTGACGACCACCGCCAGGGTAATCCATTCGCCGCTAGCGTCCGGTGCCGCCATCTGATCTGCTACTCAATGATCTCCAAAGCGTAGCGCTTATCCAGCTTCGAACCCGCCGCCGCCAGCACATTGCGCAACGCCCGGGCGACGCGGCCGGAGCGGCCAATCACTTTGCCCAGATCGGACTCCGCCACTTCAAGCTCGATGACGGTTTCGTCTCCGTCTTCGTACTCATCCACAAAAACCTCGCCCTTGGACTCGACGATCGCCTTGGCGATGTATTCAATCATGGCGCGCGGGCTGGCGCTAGGCTCAATCACAAACTCTTCTCCTGTCGTGCTGGTGGAGTGCCGGGCGGCCTCGCCCGGCCGCCAAACTGCCTGACGGGGCCAGATGCCCATCTCTCCACACTAGGACTTATCCTGAGGTCAGGTCGCTAGGCGACCGTAGCAGCAGCAGCCGGCGCGGGGAGAGCAAGCAGTTTCTTGACCCGGTCCGAACATTGGGCGCCTTTCGAAACCCAGTACTCAATGCGCTCCCGTTTCAGGTCGAAAGTGGCCGGACTCGTGCGTGGATTGTACGTCCCCACCACTTCCACCGGACGGCCATTGCGAGCGTGTTCCTTCTCGATCACCACCACTCGATAATACGGTTGTTTGCGCGCACCAAAGCG
Organism: Terriglobales bacterium; assembly: GCA_049592035.1. Lineage (GTDB taxonomy): Bacteria > Acidobacteriota > Terriglobia > Terriglobales > Acidobacteriaceae > Acidiflorens. The sequence continues at coordinate 24,239 of JBAWFQ010000057.1, read as the reverse complement.
CGCCAGTCGAATCATTAACACAGGACTTCACTATCCTTTGTCCGGAAGAGTCCGGCAGAGTAAACCAACGACGTAAAGACAAACCATTATTATGCCGGAGCTTAGCGCTTTTCGCAATGGCGCTCGTGGAGCGCCGGGCGTCCTCGCCCGGCCAAGCCATCACTGCAACCCACCTCCATTTGTGGTAAAAAATACTGTAATGCCAACGCAAGCCTCTGGCAGTCTCAATCCGCGAAAATCAGGTGCACCATGCTGAGAGCAACATTCATAGCGCTCTCGGAGAGCCGATGGCTCCGCGCCGTCGCCGAACGCTCCCGTCTCGGCCAGCGCGCCTCCGCCCGCTTTGTCGCCGGAACTCAGGTGGCAGACGCCATTCGCGCCACTGCCTCGATCAATCAATTTGGAGCCAGCGTCTCCATTGACAACGTGGGTGAGAACGTTACCAATGCCGAAGAAGCCCGCGCCAGCGCCCAGCTTTATCACCAACTGCTCGACGAAATCGCAGCCGACAAGCTGAACGCAAACGTCAGCCTGAAGCTGACCCACATGGGCCTCGACGTGGACGAGAAGAAGGCCTATGAAAACGTGCGCGGCCTGGTGGCCAAGGCAGCCAGCATGTCGCCCAAGAATTTTGTTCGCGTCGATATGGAAGGCTCGCCCTACACTCAGCGCACCTTAAACTTCGTTCATGAACTCCACCGCGTCCCCGGCAACGAAGACAGCGTCGGAACCGTGATCCAGTCCTACATGCGAAGCGCCGAGCGCGACATCGAGAACCTACTCTCCGAGCGCATCCGCATCCGCCTCTGCAAGGGGGCCTACAAAGAGCCCGAAGACATCGCCTTTCAGAAAAAATCCGAGGTCGATGCCAGCTACGTGAAGCTGATGAAGATCCTGATGAAGAGCGGCGTCTATCATGGCCTGGCGACGCATGACGAGAGAATCATCAACGAGGCCAAGGCCTTTGCCACGCGCGAGAATATTCCGCGCAACGCATTCGAATTTCAGATGCTGCACGGCATTCGCCGCGATCTGCAACAGAGCCTGGTAAAAGAAGGCTGGGGAATGCGCGTCTACATCCCTTTCGGCACCGAGTGGTATCCCTACTTCATGCGCCGCCTGGCCGAGCGCCCAGCCAACGTCTTCTTCATCGCCAAAAACCTTCTGCGGCCGTGAAGCCACTGGCATCCCTCGGAAAGGAATGAACCAAGGAGGCCGTAACCGGGAGAGCCGGGCGTCCTCGCCCGGCAGCGATGCGCTCGCGGGGAATTTCAGATGTTTGGGCCCCGAACCTCGCCAAACCGTTGAGCGCTGACTGCTCCCCTCATCCCTCCCAAACAAACGCGTCAAATACCCGCGTAGATTCAAACCCGATGCGCTTATAAAGCGCAATCGCCCGGTCATTAGCCTCGGTCACGGTCAGCGAGATGAAGCGCATTCCGCGCCCGCGCAGATTCCTGGTCGAAGCCGCCAGCATGGCTTCGCCCAGTCCCGCCGAGCGGTACTCGGGAAGCACGCACACCTGCGTGATATGCCCAACATCGGGCCGCACCAGCGAGCACAGGATGAGTCCGACGAGCGTGCGCCGCTGGAAGACGCAGAATGATGCCTGCGCGTCAAACGAGCCGCATCCCGGGAAGCGCACAATGTTGTTCAAAAAGCGCAGCGAGCCGGTAAGCGTGCGGTATTGGTCGTTGATCTCGGAATCGACGTGACCGCGATAAGCAGCGGTAATGAGCGCGGCCGCCGACTGGTATTCCTGCTCCGACCACGGACGAATTTCAAACTGCGCCGGCAACGCTGGCAGAGTCCGCAGCGGAGCCTGTGGATGTCGTCCAATCTCGAAATTCATGAACACGCGCGGATGCCGGCTGAAACCCGTTTGCAGGAAGGGACGCGCGACTTCTCCCGTGTGGTGGGCCAGCAACTGCGCCTCCACGCGATGGATGCCGGGCGACTGCTGCAGAGTTTCAATCACGTGGGTTAGCAACCGTTCTTCGACCTCATGACGGTCCGGACCGCGCGCGCTCTCACGGCCTAAGTCGCGCACGAAAAGGTCGCCAATTACGCCCTTACTCTGCTCGTAAACAAAAAAGGAGTAGCCGAAGATGCTCCCGCGATCAATGGCGGCGTAGCCGGGAAGAATCTTGGCATCCATGTAGCGCAGGATCATTTCGGCGGAAGTGGAGTAGTCCCAAGCAAGGTCCCGGCCCCACATGGCAATCTCATCCTCCAGTAGCGGCCGAAGGTCGGCGGAAGAGAAATGTCGGAGATCGAGAATTTCCATAAAAGAAAGAAGGTGTCAGGTCTCCGGAAAAGCACTCGCCGATAGATTCCGTTACCCGTGTTAGGCCTTTCCTGAGACCTGACACCTGAGACCTTGCTTCACTTTCCCACCCAATACAAATCCAGCCTCTGCGCCGGGACGCTGGTTAAGTATGATACGCGGCGTCCTGGAACGAGTTGCGCAACTTCCACTTGCGAACCTTGTGCGGCAACCAGGACATGAGCTGCGGCCGGGATATCTCCCTTGTCATAGGATTGCGCCTGACGATCCAGATAAAACTCCAGCCCATATTGCGTCACGCGATCGACGTGATAGAGCGCGATGGGAACCGCTTCGTGCGAAAAGGCCAGAATATCGCGGGCAATGGGACGCGCGGATTGTGTGGCATCAATTGCAGGCGAGGCGAACCGAATCACGGCCGCTACGCTAATCACGACGGCAAACATGGTAACGCGGCTCAACAGGCGCAATCCGGCGCGAGAGAGCAACCCCACGCTGATGCCAACCGCAACCAAGGCAGCAATGGCGACAGCAACCCAAGTTCCAGGCACCCACAGCAAATGGCGATTGATGGCGAAAGAGCCCGCGGAAAAAGCAGCAAAGACCAGCAATCCACAGAGCACCCCGTGGGCGGCGGCAAACACGGGCGAAAGCTTTCGTAAGTCCCGCGACCTCCGCGAGACCTCAGCGTCCTCTGCGTTAAAGAATTGATCACCGCTGCGGGTAGCCAGATACTCGGCTACGAGCAAAGCTCCGGCAGGGACAGAAGGCAAAATATACCCCGGCAACTTAGAGTGCGAGGCGCTGAAAAACAAAATAGGCACGAGCATCCAGAGAAGAAGAAACAGCGCCCAGGAATCTTCCGCACTGGAAAAAGCTTCCCTTCCTTCTGACCAGATCAGCCGAACGCGTTCACCGACGGCAAAGATGAACACAATCGTCCACGGCATCATCGCCAGCAAAAACACAGGCAGAAAGAACCAGAAGGGCTGTGGGTGGTGATAGACGCCGGTGGAGAAGCGCGCGAGATTGTGTTCCAGAATGAAGAAGCGAAAAAACTCCGGATTGCGCAGTTGCACTGCGATATACCAAGGCAACATCACAGCCAAATAGAGGACGATGCCGGGGATCCAAAGCGTGCGCAAAATGCCTAGCCAGTCGCGCCGTACGGCAAGAAAAAGAAAAATGATGGCGGCGGCAAGCGCAGGCGCGACCGGGCCCTTGGCTAAAGTTCCAAGCGCCAGAAAAATATAAAACGCGACGAGATAGCTGTGCCGGCGGCTTTCGTACCACGCGTACCAGGCAAGCAGTGCGACCGCAAAGCACGCGGCCAACGGCATGTCAGTAGCAGCTGCGTGCGCAAATCCAACTACTCCGGCGCAACTGGCCGTAATCAGCGCGCCGTCAAGTTCGCTGCCCGGGCGAAAGCGCCGCAGAAAAAAGTAGACCGCCGCCACCAGCATGGCGGCATCAAACGCGCCCGGCAGCCGTGCCGTCTGGTCGCTAACGCCGGCGAAGCGAAACGCCACCATCGCCTGCCAGTAATACAGCGCCGGCTTTTCCAGCCACGGCTTGCCTCCAAGCGTGGGCGTAACCCAATCGGAGCGATTGAGCATTTCGCGGGCAATTTGCGCGTAGCGGGGTTCGTCTGCGCCGACCAGGCCAAAAGCGCCGAGCCCATAAAAGAAAAGGAATCCGCAAAACGCAACCAGCAGCAACACGTCAGTGCGATTTTGTCGATTCGTCCGCGAATTCGTTCCTTGATTCATGGATGCTTAGCTGGAGCGCGACTGCATCTTTCGTTTCGGCTTAGCGAACGACCATCGACTAAAGACCACAGACCAAAGACTAACGACCAAAGACTAACGACCAAAGACCAACGACCCACGACGACTAACGACCAGTCGACGAGTTCGCGTTCAACACTACAGGTTCCCGAAGCAGGCGATCCACGACTCGCGACACGGCGACGGCCAGAGGCCCGTCGAGCGAACACCCGCTGGCGCATCGATGGCCGCCGCCACCAAAATGCTCGGCCACGCTGGAGACATTCACTTCTCCCTTGCTACGCAAGCTGACGCGATAGCGGCGATCGGGAAGTTCGCGAAAGAAGATGGCAACCTGCGCGTCGCCCATGGAAAGAGCGTAGTTCACCAGTCCCTCGCAATCCTCTTCGCGCGCGCCGAAGCGCTGCATCTGTTCCTGTGTCACCCAAATCCACGACAGCGGGCCCTCCCGATGCAGGTTGGAAAGCGCCGCGCCCAGCAGACGCATCTTCGCCGTCGAATGTCCGAAATAGATAGGACGCGCGCAATGCGCGGGGTCGGCGCCCGCGAGCACCAACTCTCGCGCCACCGTGAAAGTGTGCTCGTTGGTGCCTTCAAACATGAACGACCCCGTGTCGGTCATGAGCGCCGTGTAAAGGCAGGTGGCAATGTCGCGATCAATGGGAACGCAAGCCAAGCGCGCCAGCCGGTAAATCAGTTCGGCCGTGGCCATCACCGTGGAATCGATCCAATTAACCTGGGCAAAATTACGCCCGCTGACATGATGGTCGATGTTGATGAGGAAACATTGATCAAGTCCCTCCAGCAGCGTGCGCTGGATGCTGTCGCACTCCAGCAACACCACCGCATCGTTGGCCGGAACCGTATCGGCCTTCAGGACGCGATCGGCGAAAGGAAGGTGTTGGTAGATGCGAGGAACGCCATCGTGCATGACCACTTCGGCGTCTTTCCCCATGATGCGCAGAATCTGGCCACAGGCAAGCGCAGAGCCGATCCCGTCCCCATCAGGCCGGGCGTGCGAGGTCACCACCAACCGCTCACGCGCCCGAATTTCCCGCAACACCCGCTCCAACATGAGGTGCTCTTTGGCCCTTGGCCCTTTTACTGAGAACTGAGAACCGGGAACTGAGAACGGTCTTCAGGGGCTTGGCTCAGCCCGCTTGCGAGCGCGTTTCTTCTCGCGCGCCAGCAACTCATCCACCCGGCTCTCCAATTGCTCCGTCCGGTCGATCTGAAAATAAAGTTCCGGAGGCCGTCGCAGCCGCAGCCGTTCTGCCAGCTCATGACGAACATAATTCCTGGCAGCGGCGAGCCCTTCGAGCGTGCGCTCAGCCTCGGCCTCGTCCCCGGTCACGCTCACCATGACCCGAGCCGAACGCGCGTCCTCCGCCATCACCACCGAACTGACCCTGGCCAGCCCGATGCGAGGGTCGCCCAGCTCGCCTTCCAGGATGGTTTCGATCTCTTCGCGAATAGCCTCGCTCAGCCGCCCGCGATGATATTTCTGCCCACGATGCTCCAAGCCGCACTCCGAAAACGAGAAAACTTGTAAGGATATCAGAAACAGAGGCAAACTGCGGGTTCCGATCACAAGCCGCGATTCGGACGGATTGGCTCGCGGCTCGTAGCTCGCAGCTCGCAGCCGGTTCCTTCACAGAAATTCCACGAACGAATCGACGACCTCCGCCCCCGCGTTGTTGGCGATGCGGGTGGCGGCCCGCTCCACATTCTTCATCAAGCCGTCAAGATAATCGCGCGAGTGAGAGACGCTGACCACTCCGATAGTCGCCGTGTTCCAAAGCAGGCTAGGGTCAAGCTCGGCAACCGCCACATTGAACGAAGCCCGCAGACGGTCTTTGAGGCTGCGCGTGACCTGCCGCTTGTCTTTCAGCGAGTGTGCCGCTTCGATGCGGAGTTCAAGAGTGAGAAAAGCGATCATGGGCGTGGCGGGCTAGTTTGAATTTGCTTTGAAAGCGCGCAAAATCGGCTTTACAGTTTGCTGAAAAACTAAGTTTCGTATCAGGGTATCGCTTTAGCGATACCGCAGGTCGTTTGAAATCAGATGCCCCTTTAGGGGCCGACCAGCGCAAATCGAGTTTTTCAGCAAACTGTTTAGCCGCTGAGGGAGCGCACCTTTCAAACTCACCCACTACCATCATAAGCAACTTATAGCCTTTCCCCATCCCCCTGTGCTACACTGTACTTGCTAAGTTTGACTCACAAGCAGTTGCAGGATGGTACCGCCAACCAGCGTCACCCCCTCTCCAGCGGCGAATCACCTTCAGCATATTTCAATCAAGAAACAAGAATAGGAACATCAATGGCAGAACAAGGAACAGTGAAGTGGTTTAACGACGCCAAGGGCTACGGCTTTATCAGCCGTCAAAATGGCGAAGACGTTTTCGTGCATTTCTCCGCGATTCAAGCTGGCGGCTTCAAGAGCCTGCAAGAAGGCCAAACCGTGCAGTTCGACGTGACCAAGGGCCCCAAGGGCTGGCAAGCGGAGAACGTTACCGCCGTCTAGGTAACGCTACCGGATCGTCTCAAAAAACGATCTCTAAGTAACAACAAGTGCCCGGGATTCGAGAGAATCCCGGGCATTTTTGCGTCTGCAAGTGTGGAGCGGACATTCCGGTCCCGCTGCCTTTGACTTTGATTTTGCCTTGTTGATTTTGATTTTTATGTAACTAACCAAGTCGGGGGTGCCCCACTTCTCGCGCCTTTCGAGAAGTGGGACGCCGGCTCTCATCGTACGGCCGGTACTGGTGCTCGAAAAAGTAGTCCTTGCGTCCGACGTAGAGCAGGATGCTGTCCCTGAAACCTTGAGACCTGAGACCTGCTTCTAGATCGGAGCGCTTCCCTTGAACAGCCAGATCAAGTCGATGATCAGGATGATCACCACCATCAATTCCAGCACGAACGCTCGGCTTTGGTGGAATTGGTCGACCATGAAGCGGTAAAGTTCTTCGGCAGTGTGGACTTTCTGGTTGACCAGGTTTTTGTAATCGCTCACACCGATCTTCGACGCGGCAACCTTGTAGAGACGCGCGGAGAACATGTCGCTCAGAAACTTGATGGCATTGTCGGCGCGCTCGGTCAGTTCGTCCACATCGAGCAGGACGGTATGCAAACGGCTGGCGCGTTTCGCGGTGCGCCAGCGCGCCCAGATGCCCATCGAGCCATGTTCCATGAAGTCGTAGACGCTCTGCAGTTCGCGAGTCAACAGTTCGTCGTAGTGGCGGAATTCCAGCAACTGCGAGTTAGCGTATTCCAGCAGTTGAATCACGGTTTCGGCGCCCGCAGTAGAGTCGTAGAGGAAAGCGCCATTCCAGCTGATCACGGCTAGATCGTTCGGATAGTAAGAGATCTTCGACTGCATGATTTCCTGCTGCTCACCGTCGGAGAGCGGCATGTTTTCGCCGCGTACGATCTGGGCGATGCGTCCACCTTGGGCTGAAAGCAGTTCGGCCGCCGACGGACTGCCGGCGATGTCGCGCACGTGGAACACAAAATAGTCTTCATGCAGCCAGCTGTCGTAAAGCTTCACCAGCGCGGGCCGAGCGCGCTCGATTTTCTGTTTGACGATCTTCTGGGCGAAGCTGGTGAAATCGGTGTCCCAAACCCAGCGGCTGGCGAGGCGGACGAGCGTGTCCCAATCGCCGGAAAAAGGCAGCTCGAAGACCACGCTGAGCACGCCGTAATCGTAGTACTTGATCTGGACGTCCAACCGTTCGCCGCTCTCAAGAATCAGCGGTTCGACCGGCTCAACAACTGGTGGACGCTGAAAGCGGACGTATCCAGGAGCAGGATGCTTAAAGCTAGCCTCCTGACGGCGAGCGCCAAAGATGTCGCGCAGCGAGTCGAGGTTGATCTCCTCGCACACGTCGAACTGGATCAGCACCAGCACCGACCCTTGCAGGGTTTTGTTCTGGGCAACGGCCGCGGATTGGGCTGGAGCTGAGACGGTCGGGTTTGCGGTTTCCATGAGAGCCTACTGTCAAAGTCTGTTGTCTATTGTTACAGAAAGCGGGCTGGATGGGGAAATGGACGGCAAGTCATTGAAATGACGTTGCTTATTGGTTGTTAGATCGTTCCTACACCCGGCCTAAGAGCACGGCGACCATCGGCACCGTGGAATAGTATAGAAACTGGATGGACCTATACATCATTGCCGGACCGAACGGTGTGGGCAAAACCACGTTCGCCAGAGAGTTTCTTCCGAACTACGCGGACTGCAAGAATTTCGTCAATGCCGACTTAATCGCGCAGGCGATGGCGCCATTTTCCCCCGAGACTGCCGCTGTACGAGCGGGAAGGATGATGCTCGGTGAAATTCGGTTGCTTGCTAAGAAGCGCGTGTCATTTGCTTTCGAGACAACGCTCTCGGGAAGAAGTTACATGGCTTTGCTGCGGCAATTGAAGGCCAATGGGTACAAGGTCCATATCTTCTTCCTGTGGGTCAAGACCGTTGATCTTGCCCTATCGCGAGTTCGAGAGCGAGTTTCGAGAGGCGGGCACGATGTGCCAGAACCGGTGATTCGCCGACGATTTGGCCGGTCGATACGAAACTTCCTGGGCCACTATCGCCGATTGGCGGATAGTTGGACGTTATTTGACAACTCAGACGCAACCCCCACAGTAGTCGCATTGGAGAAGGACAAGAGGCTCCGTATAATGAATAAGAGCCCCTATAGCGCGCTGGTAAAGCGTTACGGTCGCATATGAGCAAGCCTTCAAAAGCCGTATTGCGGTTGCCTCTCCACAAGCGAGCAGAGATTGCGTTCAAGATTGCCGTGGCGAAAGCGATTGACGAACACTCGCGCCTGGGATTACCGATCTATATTTGGCGTGATGGCCGAGTGGTTGAATTGTCGCCGAATGAGGTGCGCGGGAGTTCGGGGAACTCGCGGGGAAAGTAGCCTAGTATCCCCTGCAGAGGACGAGGTCGACGGCCTTGCCTTTGTCGAGAATCACCATCCATGGTCCGTTCCTCAAGAATGCCGCCTCCGTCCCTTGGCCCCACCTTCCGAGCCCTCCTGTTGCTGCGTAGCAGCCTGAATAATTCGGTGTTTCGTCAAGCGTGTGGATGTAGCCGAATCGTCTCTTGAGTTGTTCCTTCGACATACCTTTAACGATCCTCTCGGGCCATTTTGTCGTGCGTCATACCTGCAATCGCATGATCAAGATTCATGTTTTGATTCAATCCGTGTTTCCACAGGACGTAATCAATGTTCTTGGGATCTTGGTCTTCGGGATAGAGTACGATCCACGCCACGAACATGCCGAAAGAGAGCAACATCCCAAGTGCCACGAGGGTTAGCGCTGATGCTGTTCTCCAAAACCAGTGCTTCATCTGGCCCTACCGTCTCTCCATTGGCGTGGCTACCTTCTTCTTGCTAATGCTAAAAGCAATGCCGCTCCCGCGGCGACGCCAGCCACAGCCAACCCGGTGCGCTTCATGGATTTGTCGATCGCGGCCTGATGCGGACACACCCAGGCGTCTTCCGGATAGTGCAGCGGCATGGGATCGAACATTGGAAAACCTTCGGGGGTCTCGGTGGCTTCGCGCAACGCCATCTGCAGCACTTCGGCGAGATGCAAGGCGTGGCGGTCGGTTTCCTGCGCGATCTGCTCGCGGCAACTGAAACCGTCGGCGACGATGAGCCAGTCGGTGGGAGCTTGGCGGACGGCGGGCAGAAGCTCGAGTTCGCCGATGGCTTTCGAGATTTCATACTTCTCTTTTTCAAAGCCGAAGGCTCCGGCCATACCGCAGCATCCGGGCGCGGGAGCGGTGAAGTTGATGCCCATGCGTTGCAGAACGGCTTCTTCGGCGGTCATCTTCATGATTGCCTTGTGATGACAATGGCCGTGGATCAGCGCGCGGCGCCCGAGTTTCGGAAGCGGGAAGGCATCGTTATTTGCCCGCTGTTCGAGAAATTCGCTGAGCAGGAAGACTTGCTTCGACAGGGCTTGCGCGCGTTCGTCTTTGGGGAAAAGGTTCGTGAGTTCGTCGCGAAAGACGGTAGCGCAACTTGGTTCGAGGACAACTATGGGCGTGGCCGCTTCGATTTCGGGGAGTAACTCGTCCATGATCTGGAGGAGCAGAGCCTTGGCGCGGTCGAGCATGCCAACGTCGTAGAGCGGGCGCCCGCAACACAGGTGAGCGCGCGGGACGGTGACGTCGAACCCTGCGGCTTCGAGCACTTCAGCCGCGGCTTTGGCAGTCGACGGAAGGAAGTGGTTGTTGAAAGTGTCGGCCCAGAGCAGCACTGAGTTACCACCACTCACGTGGGGACGGACGCCCTCGTCCGTCCCGCGGAGCGAAGCTCCGCGCCGTTCCCACCAATCCTTGAACGTCTGCGGGGCAAAGGCTGGAATGCGGCGCTGGGCTGGGATTCCGGCGGCTAGCTTTGCCAGGTCGCGCAGGCCGGGCAGTTGTGTTGTCAGGTTCACCAGGCCCGGCATTTTTGAAGCGGCTCTCATCCACAGGTCGATCTTCGAAAGCGCCATGGCCTTCAGCGGACGCCGATTGGTTTGGTAGTAATGCGAAAGAAACTCCGCCTTGTAGGTGGCGACATCGACCCCTACGGGGCAATCGCTTTTGCAGCCTTTGCAGGCCAGGCAGAGGTCGAGCGATTCTTTTACGGCTTCGCTTTGCCAGCCGTCTTTGATGACGTCCCCTTTTGTCATCTCCCAGAGCAGGTGGGCGCGTCCGCGGGTGGAGTGTTCTTCCTCACGCGTGACGCGATAACTCGGACACATGACTCCGCCGGAATCGTGGCGGCATTTGCCGACTCCTACGCAGCGCATGGTGGCCGCCGCCAGGCTGCCGTGGTCGTCGGGAAATTTGAAATGGGTTTCGGGCTGCCAGGGATCGTAGCCCGCGCCGAGGCGAAGATTTTCGTCGAGCCGATAGGGATTGATGAGCTTGCCGGGGTTCATCTTCCAATCGGGATCCCAGAGCGATTTGAACTCTCGGAACGCCTGCATCAATTCGGGGCCAAACATTTTTGGAAGAAGTTCGCCGCGGGATTGACCGTCTCCGTGCTCTCCGGAGATGGAGCCGCCGTAGCGGACTACGAGGTCGGCCGCTTCTTCCATGAACTGGCGGAACTTGCGGATGCCTTCGGTCGATTCGAGATCGTAGTCCATGCGTGTGTGGACGCAGGCGTGGCCGAAGTGTCCATAGAACGAACCGTCGTAGTGATGGTCCTGCATCAGCCGGCGCAAGTCGCGCAGGTAGGCGCCGAGTTTATCGGGACCGACGGCGGAATCCTCGAAGCCTTCCCAGCGCAGAGGCTCGCCGGGAACGTGCGCCGTGACGCCAAGGCTGGACTCGCGGACATCCCAGATGCGGCGCATCAAGCGTGCATCGGTGAAGAGCTGCATGTTGGGCGGAGCTGCGGAGCGATCGAGAACTTCCATCAAGTGGCGCGCCTGGGCTTCGGCCTCGGCGGCGGTGTCGGCGCCGAATTCAACCATCAGCCAGCCACAGCCTTCGGGCAACAGCGCGATGGCATCGAGGTTCACGCGCTTGTGACGGCTGGCATTGACCATGATGTCATCAAAACCTTCAAGGCCGATGGGGCGATGCTCCATGATCTGCGGGACATGATCGGCGCAAATGTAGACATCGGGCCATCCGATGACGAGCAGCACGCGCGCTGGAGGACTTTCGACGAGGCGGCACGTCGCTTCCAGAATCGTGACGCAAGTGCCTTCCGAGCCCACGAGCGAGCGCGCCACGTGAAAGCCGCTTTCGGGGAGCAGGTGATTGAGGTTGTATCCGGAGACGCGGCGCGGAATGTTGGGGAACTGGCGGCGAACCTGCTCGCCGTAGCGGTCGGCGAGGGACTTGAGGCCAGAGTAGATTTCGGCGCCGCGTCCGCCTTCGCGAATAAAAAGGTCAAAATCTTCGGCGCTGGTTGCGCCGACGTGCAGGCGCTGGCCGTCGTAGGTGAGGACTTCGAGCGCTTCGATGTTATCGTCGGTTTTGCCGGCCATGATCGAGTGCACACCGCACGAGTTGTTGCCGATCATGCCGCCTAGCGTGCAGCGGTCGTGGGTCGCGGGATCGGGCGCAAACGTGAGGTGATGCTTCTCAGCGGCGGCACGAAGATTATCGAGGACGACGCCAGGCTCGACGCGAGCGATGCGGCTCACGGGGTCGATCTCGAGGATGCCCGCCATGTATTTCGAAAAATCAAGGATGACGGCGGCATTGCAACATTGTCCGGCGAGCGACGTGCCTCCCCCGCGGGCGAGCAGGGGAGCGTGGTGGTCGCGGCACAGGGCAACCGTGGCAAGCACGTCTTCTTTGTCGCGAGGGATCACTACTCCGATTGGGACTTGGCGGTAGTTGGAGCCGTCGGTGGCGTAGAGGGCGCGGCTGCCGGTGTCGAAGCGGACTTCTCCGCGAAGGTGGCGGCGGAGGGAGGCTTCAAGCGCAGCAGCATCGAGTTGCATGGAACGCGGCGGGGGTGGGGCGACGGTTTGCGACATAGGGCACAGAACATCTTCGCGGAAGCGGGCGCTGTGCGCAAGGGGATTGCGGACTCTATGGCGCAAGAAATAAGCTTACCGCCAGGATCGAGTCATGTAGTCGGCAAGGGATAGCGAGATCAGAATTGCTAGAAAGAAGAAGCCCGAGACCACTACGGCGGCAGTCAGCTTCTCGCTCGCGCCTTTGACGTGCATGAAGAAGATGATAACCAGCGAGGCTTTGATAGTAGCGATAAGAAGCGCCACGACCGGATTGAACGGACCGAGGTTGACGAAGGCGACGGCCGCTGTGGTTACGGTCAGGACTAACAGGGCAATACCGATGCCTATGTAAAATCCTTGCGAGTGGGTCGTGTGTTCGTGCTCGACGGTAAGATCGCCTCCGACCTCGTGTTGCTGTTCCACCATAGCCATCCTCAGAATCAGTTTTAAGTTCTCGTTTTCAAAGTTTCTGCCGTCACGAATGCCTGCTGATCAGATACAACAACGGAAACAGATAAATCCAGATGATATCGACCAAGTGCCAGTACAAACCCGCATTTTCTATGGGCGTGAAGTAGGCGGGAGTGTAATGTCCCTTCCACGCCAGCACCGCCAGAGTTCCAAAAAGACCGCAGCCGATGATCATGTGCAGAGCGTGCATGCCGGTCATCGCGAAATAGAGAGAGAAAAATAGTTCCGCTTCCTTCGGGTTGACCGGGATTTGCTTACCGTTGTCATCGAACTTGTCGGTGAAGTTGAAAGTTGGACCGGGGACATGGTGCTTCTCAAATTTTTCTTTGTACTCAAAACCCTTTATCACAAGGAAGGTCAGGCCGAGCAGCACAGTAACCACAAGGTAGCCGGTCAGCAATTTGCGCTTGCCCACTTCCGCAGCTTTCACTGCCAATACAACTGTCACCGAACTGACGATCAGGACGGCAGTGTTAATCGCTCCCATCCAGATGTTGAGTTGTTGGCTCCCAGCGGCAAAAGCATTGAAGTGGGCGAGGCGGTAGACGAGATAAGCGCAGAACATGCCGCCGAAGAACATGATTTCCGTCACCAGGAACAGCCACATGCCAAGCGAGGCGGCGTTCTTCTGCTGCTGAGCGTCGGCAAAGTGGTGCAGCAACGCCGGATTGTGCGCTTCGTGTTCCATGGTGGTCGTCGAACCGGTGCTGGCTTGGCTCGTCGTCATTTGGCTATCTGGCAACGGGAGCCTCCAGTTCCACGTCTGGAATCTCGTCGTAGTTGTATGCCTCCCAGGTGACCACGGGAGTCTCATCGAAATTAAAAGTGGGCGGCGGCGATGTGGTCTTCCACTCCAGGCCGGCAGCGTTCCACGGATTGTCCGTGGCGATCGGGCCGTAGCGCAGCGACCACAGGAAGTAAATCATCGGTAGCAGATAGCCGACGGCGAGCACGCTGGAGCCGGCGGTCGAGAGCACGTTCAGCACCTGGAACTCCGGCGGATACTGCCAGTAGCGGCGCGGCATGCCAACGTAGCCGAGAATGAATTGCGGGAAGAACGTCAGGTTGAAACCGACGAACACCAGCAACGCCGAAAGTCTTGCCCAGCCTTCGGGATACATTCGGCCGCTGATTTTCGGCCACCAGAAATGCATGCCTCCGAGAAACCCCATAAGCACGCCGCCCACCATGACGTAGTGGAAGTGAGCGACCACAAAGTAAGTGTCGGTGACGTGCACGTCGATCCCGAGAGTCGCCAGAAAAAGCCCGGTCAATCCTCCGATGGTGAATAGCCCGATGAAGCCGAAGGCGTAGAGCATGGGCGTGGCATACGTGATCGAACCCTTGTAGAGAGTCGCCGTCCAGTTGAAAACCTTGACGGCTGAGGGCACGCCTACGAAGAAGGTCAGGAACGAAAAGATCATGGCGGCATAGAGCGAGATGCCGGCCACGAACATGTGGTGCGCCCAGACCAGAAAGCCGATGACGGCGATTGCAATGCTCGACAGCGCGATGAACTTGTATCCAAATACGCGCTTGCGGGCAAAGCAGGTGATGAGTTCGCTGACCACTCCCATCGAAGGCAGGATCATGATGTAGACCGCGGGATGGGAATAGAACCAGAAAAGATGCTGGAACAGGAGCGGATCTCCGCCCAGCGCGGGATCGAAGATGCCGAGATGGAAGAGACGCTCGACGGCCACGAGCACGATAGTGATGGCGACGACCGGCGTGCCAAGAATCATGATCAGACTGGTGGCGTAGTTCGCCCAGATGAACAGCGGCAGGCGGTCCCAGGTCATGCCGGGGGCGCGCATGCGGTGAATGGTGACGATGAAATTGAGTCCGGTAAAAATGGACGAGAAGCCGGCAATGAAGACCGCGAGCCCCGCTTCAATGACGTTGGTATTGCTGCCGACGGTGCTGTAGGGCGTGTAGAAAGTCCACCCGGTATCGACGCCGCCGTTCAACATGCAGTGCAGGAAGAGCGTCCCTGCGATGATGTAGAGATACCAGCTCAGCAGGTTGATGCGCGGGAAGGCGAGATCTTTCGCGCCGATCATCAGCGGCACGAGGAAATTGCCGAGTACCGCGGGCACGACCGGGATGAGAAAGAAAAACACCATGATCATGCCGTGCATGGTGAAGACTTTGTTATAAGTGTCGGCCTGCATCAGATCGCCCTGCGGGGTCAGCAATTCGAGCCGGATGAGCATGGCAAAGAATCCGCCGAGAAAGAAGAACGCCGTCACCGAAAGCAGGTACAGCATCGCGATGCGCTTGTGGTCGGTGGTCAACAGCCAGGACCTGAGCGTGTGCCCGTTGTTGAGGTAGTTCAGTTTCGGAGCTTGATTCGCCGGTAATGCTGGACTCGCTGCTTTACTCGCCATGACTATTGCACCTGCACATTCTGGGGTTGTCCCGGGGAAGTGGCGGGCTGATTCTGCAGCCCGGCGTTTCCCGGGGCTGGCTGGCTTAACGATTTGACATAAGCCACCAGCGCGTTCAACTGTTCTTCGCTGACGATGCCCTGGAAAGTTGGCATCACGGGCTTGAAACCACTCACGATCTTTGCCGTGGGATTGAGGATGGACTCACGAACATAATCGTCGTCGGCAATCACCGTGCGTCCGTCTTCGAGCAAGACCGGTTTGTTATAGATTCCGGCCAGATTAGGGCCTCGTCCCTGCACGTCGAAACGATGGCAGGTGGCGCATCCGAGCGAGGCAAATAATTCTTTGCCGGTATCCTGCAGGGGCGCGGTCGCGCCGCTCGCCATCCACTGCGCGTAATCCTGCGGCTCCATGACCACGATATCGCCGCCCATACCGGAGTGCATCGTCCCACAGTATTCGGCGCAGAACAAATGATAGCGACCGGGTTTGGTGGCTTTGAACCAAAGCGTCGTGTAACGGCCGGGCAAGACGTCCTGTTTAATGCGGAAAGCGGGAACAAAGAAACTGTGAATCACGTCCTGCGAGGTCATGATGAGCTTGACGTTCTGGCCGGTAGGAACGTGCAACTCGTTGATCTCGCGCTGCCCCTCCATGTGTTCGATCTTCCACATCCATTGTTTCGCCACGACGTAGACTTCAGTCGCATTGGCGGGAGGAGTGCGTTCCTGGAAATAGAGCACCGCGCCCCAGATGAAGAAGGTCAGCATCACAAAGAAGGGGATGACCGACCAGCCGATTTCGAGGACGGTGGAACCTTCAATCTGCTGGGCCTCGCGGTTGGGCACGCGACGATACTTGATCGCCAGCACGGTGACGGCGAGAAAGATGAGCGCGGTCATGACGCCGGCAACCAGCAACAGATAGATGTAGAGCGCATCCACCTGGCTTGCCATGGTCGAGGCCTGATCGGGCCATAAAGGTAAAAAGCTCGACATAAATTATGTAACTCGTCTCAAGTCACCGTGGGCCGCGCCGGGACCGGAACCTTTATTCAAATGGCGGTCGACGCGAAACATCACGAACATAAATGTTCCCAGGATCAACATCGTCGCCAGCCCTGCCAGCTTCAATATGTTGCTGATGACGGCGCCGTACTTTCCCGTCCTGGGATCGTAGTGATAGCAGTAGAGCAGCACCTGGTCGCCGATGTTGCCAATCTTGTGCCGCGAAGCCTGCACCAGCCCCAAGCGCAAATCCTTGGGAGAAAACTCGACGCCGTAAAAGTATCCCGAAACGTGGTGGTCGGGCGTGAGCATTACGATGGCGGCGGCATGCGCGTATTGGTCGGTCTTTGGATCGAACTGAAATTGAAAGCCGACCGCTTTGGTCAGCGCATTGATCTGATCAGCCTTGCCGGTTAAAAAGTGCCAGCCCTGCTCGGTGTTCGGACGGCCATAACGCTTCATCATGTCGCGCTTCTTTGCGGCGGCCATTTCGGTGGTTTCGCGGGGATCGAAGCTGACCGTGACGACGTCAAAATCTTTGCCGAGGTCGAAGGTCAATGCCTTCATCGAGCCGACCAACCCTTGCAGCAGTTCGCTGCAGAGCATGGGGCACTGGTAGTAACCCAGGTTGAGGATGACGGGGCGTCCGTGACCAAAGTAGTCGGCGAGTTTGACCGGGTTGCCAAGTTCGTCGGTGAATTCGAGATTAGCGGGGACTTCGGCGTCGAGATGCTGCTCGATGCCGACGAATTCCAATCCCGGCGGACGCTGGTTCACAGGCGGACTCATGATTCCGCCGCCCATGATCGGTCCGCGCGGCACCTGCGCCAAGAGCGGAGCGGCTGCCAGCATCAGCACGAAAATTGCTGCCGTAATCGAATTGGCCAAACTGCGTTTAATGCGCACTGCTTTTTCCTTTTTCCGGCAATCCGGCCGGAGCGGTTCAACGTAGGGACGGCCGCCCTCGGCCGTCCAGCCGAGCAAAGCTCGGCACGTCTTACTATTGCTTCACGGCCGCCGATTTCTGCGCCGCCGTTTTACCCGCCGCTGCATCCGCACTGTTCTGCGGAACCACAGGCAATCCCTGTTGGACGATCAAATCCATGGCCCGCTGGATGGGAATGTGCGCCACGCCCGCATCTTTGTCGACCCAGCCGTAGCTGTTGAGTTGGTCCTCTTGATTGATCAGAAAGTCCTTGAACTGGCCGCGCTCGTTGGTTTCGAGCATGGGAGCGCCATTATCTTTGAACGCTTTATCCATGTCGGCCTGCGTGACCACCCGCGACATCGCTCCCTTCGTAGTCACCAGCGGACTGGCGGTCGACATCTGCGATCGCTCGTAGTTGTCGAGGAACGAGTACATGCCGACGATAATGAAGTAAATGACGATGCCAATCACCGCGAG
This sequence comes from Terriglobales bacterium, assembly GCA_049592035.1. GTDB lineage: Bacteria > Acidobacteriota > Terriglobia > Terriglobales > Acidobacteriaceae > Acidiflorens. The sequence continues at coordinate 6,405 of JBAWFQ010000057.1, read as the reverse complement.
CCCGATCATGAAGGCGAAGACGCCGCGCGTGCCCAGGTCTTCGCGTTCGAACTCGGTTTCGTGGCCGTGATTCATCATTTCGTCACTCATATTCCGTTACCCATATTTCGTTACTCGTGCGACGGCTCCAGAAGTCTGAGCGTCTGCGGCGCGTTGACTGGCAGCAACGGGCGCGCTCTCAGATTGTGGAAGAAGTAAGCCATCCAGAGACCGCCCATGCCGGCGAGGATCGCAACAAATACCCAGCTCACGTGAAAAGTCGGATGGAACGCAGGCTCAACATGCCAGAAGATATCAACGATCCGCATGATAAGAAGCCAGGAAGCAATCCAGACCAGACTGCCTGCCTTGCGCTTCAACTGGCGCGACAGCAAGAGCGCGAACGGCACGGCGAAGTGAAACACTACCAGGAATAGGCCGACCGTTTCCCATCCACCGTTCATGCGGTGCACGTACCACGGAATTTCTTCGGGCAGGTTTCCGGCCCAGATAATGAGCCACTGCGAAAAATTGAAATAAGCCCAGACCATCACGAATGCAAGCATAAGCTTGCCGTGGTCGTGAACTTCCGTATCGTCGAGGTAACTGGACATCGGCTTGTATTTGCCCAGAAAGTTCTCGATCACCACGCAGAAGCAGAAAGCGGAGAGTGCTTCCCCAGCGATGAACAGCAGACCGTAGATGGTTGAGATCCAGCGCGCTTGCAGCGACATCACCCAGTCGATCACAGCGAACGAAATCGTGAGCGAGTAGATGACAAGTCCAATTGAACTCACGGCGCGGAAACGCAGCGTGCTTTGGCCGGCGATCGTGTCCTGCTCAGTCGACCAGCGATTCAGGAAGTACGCCATTCCGAACCAGATCGCGAAATACAAAATGTAGCGGATCAGAATGCCGTTGAAGTTGAGATAGCTGTGCGCAATGTCCGCGAGCTTAGCATCGGAAGCCAGTTGATCGGGCTGGGCCCACTTATAAAGCTTTGGCAGGTTCAGCAGAATCGGAATAAACAGCACAAACATCATGGGCAGCGTCATCATGCCCGATTCGAGGATGCGGCGAATCACCGTGCCCCACGCGCCGCCGACCAGATGATAGAGCATCAGGACGGCCATGCATCCGAGCGAAAGGCCGAGCCAGAACATGAAGCTGGTCAGGTAGGCGGAATAAAAACTATCGGAAGCAAGAAAAACACCGGCGACAGAAGCAACCGCGCCGATTGCGCCAATGACGAGTGAGCGCTGTTGCATGGTCTGGGCCACCAGGGGCGACATCAGGTCCAAGTTGGTCATCTTCCCAGCGGCGGTAGTCATTTGGGCTCCCCTTCTCCGGCTGGTGCCGCGGGCACTTCCTGGGGCAGCGTGGCCCCGTTGCCGATATCGCGGAACTGCGGGGGCAGCGATGGAACTTTCTGTCCCGTGGGAATGTCGCTCGCCGGCGCGTTCTGGCTCAGCTGCAGAGCGCGGATATAAGCGGCGATGCACCAGCGATCACGCGGGGCAACTTGCGTGCCGTATTCGGGCATGACGCCGTAGCCGTTGGTCATGACGTCGAAGAAATATCCAATGGGCGCCTGGCGCAAACGCTCGATGTGATACGACGGAGGACGGCGGAATCCGCGCGTGGGAATGAAGCCATTGCCGTCGCCGACGCGTCCGTGACACGGAGTGCAGTTGATGTTGAAACGCTCGCGTCCGCGGGCAAGAACTTCGGCGGTCGCCGGGAACGGCAGATAATTTCCGGGGGCGTTGCCGATTTTTCCGGTATAGAAATAAGTATCTTCGTGGAGATCGCCGCGTGCGACAGTGCCCTCGACCGGCAACCGGGCCGAGCGATCGTCGGCGAAAAAGTCGCTTTGAGCCATGGGGCGGTAGTAGGGCTGCACGTGCATATCGATGCGGCATCCGGCAGTCATGGCGACTAGCGCCAGCAGCGCGGGCAAAAGCTTGCGGAGATTGCGAGCGGCACGCATGTCTAGCTCGGCACCTCCGCGATCATGCGGGGCGCAAGGCCGTTGAGAAACAAGCGGGTCGCAGCCGGATCATACTTCGGGTCGCTGGAGAACACGACCAGGAAAAATTTATTTTCCGAGCATTTGGCGAATTCGGGCACGTTGAAGACCGGGTGATACGGCATCGGGAGGCCATTCAGTGCAATCATGCCGATGGCAGCGGAAAGTCCACCGAAGAGAATTGTCAGCTCGAAGGTCACGATGATGAATGATGGCCAGGAATGAAAGGGGCGTCCGCCGACGTTGACTGGATAGGTGATCGCAGCCACCCAATACTGCAGCGCGTAGGCGGAGATTCCGCCGAAGAGACCTCCGAGGAGGACTACCAGCGGCACTCTATTTTTGTGAAAGCCGATGGCCTCGGCAAGTCCTTCGATGGGGAACGGGCTATAGGCGTCGATCTCGTGGTAGCCGGCTTCGTGCGTCCTGTGAGCGGCATTCATGAGTTCCTGGGCGGAATCGAACTCAGCCATCAATCCGTAAATTGAAGCGTCGCGGGTTGAAGTTGAAGTTGTCATGATTACTGCTTCACCTCCGCCTCTTCGTGCACGTGCGCCTCTGGCAACAGGGTGCGCATTTCGAAGATGGAGATCATGGGCAGGATGCGTACGAACAACCACATACCCGTCAGGAACAATCCGATGGTGCCGCCAAACGTCATCCAGTCCCACTTGGTTGGGTAGTACATGCCCCACGAAGAATTCAGGAAGTCGCGGCTCAAGCTGACCACAATGATAATAAAGCGCTCCAACCACATGCCGACGAGCACGACGAACGAGATGAGCCAGAGCCAACCGGTAGAGACGCGGAATTTCTTCAGCCACAGAACTTGGGGAATACCGATGTTGCACGCCAAGAGTGCCGCGTAAAAGAACTTATACGGGCCGTGCAGGCGGTTCCAGAGCAGAAACGAATCGAATTGGTTTCCGCTATACCAGCCCATGAACGCTTCCATGCCATACCCGTAGGCCACGATAAGGCCGGTGGCCAGCATTACCTTGGCCGAGGTTTCGAGATGCCGCATGGTGATGAAGTCTTCCAACTTGTAGATGGCACGGATGGGGATCGCCAGACAAAGCACCATGGCGAAACCGGAATAGATGGCGCCCGCGACAAAGTATGGAGGGAAGATGGTGGTGTGCCAGCCTGGGACGATGCCGACGGCAAAATCGAAGCTTACGACCGTGTGCACGGAAAGAACCAGCGGCGTCGCGAGTCCGGCAAGAAGTAAGTAGGCCGTCTCATAACGATGCCAATGCTTGGCGGAACCGCGCCATCCCATGGCGAGCAATCCATAGATGCGTTGCACCCACTTAGTCTCAGCCTTATCGCGCATGGTGGCGAAATCGGGAATCAATCCTACAAACCAAAACACCAGTGAAATTGTGAAGTAAGTCGAAACCGCAAACACATCCCAGACCAGCGGGCTGCGGAAGTTCGGCCAGTAACGCATGGTGTTGGGATACGGGAACATCCAGTAAAAAAGCCACGGACGGCCCATGTGGGCGAGGGGGAAGGTTCCGGCGCAGGCCACGGCAAACAGCGTCATGGCTTCGGCGAAGCGGTTGATGGAGTTACGCCAAGTCTGGCGCAGAAGCGCAAGGATTGCCGAAATCAGCGTGCCCGCGTGGCCAATGCCGATCCACCAGACAAAGTTGACGATGGCGAATCCCCAACCGATAGGGATATTGATGCCCCAGATTCCAACGCCCTTAACGAACAGATACCCGAGGGCGAGCGCGAGCATATTCAACATTCCGAAGACGATCAGGAAGCCAGCAATCCATCCCAGAGATACAGGGCGGCTCAGCACAATGGCGCTGATCTTCTCGGTAATGGTGGAGAAGGTATAGCCCGGCGCGATTACCGGCACTCGCCTGTCTGCCACGGGTATTTGCGTGTTGGTAGCCATTTGCCTTACTTGCGCTCCACTTATGCCTTCGACGCTTCTGACTTGCTCTCTAACTTCGTTCTAACTCGGGGTTAGGATTGCGGACTTCCGCGAGATATGTCGTCCGCGGCCGCGTATTCAATTCTCCCAGCAGGGAGTAGTTTCTTGTCTGCGCTTTCCACTTATTGACCAAACTGTTCGGATCGTTGAGGTTGCCAAAAACGATCGCATTCGCCGGACACGACTGCTGGCAGGCGGTTTGCAGATCATCGCCGATGCGGATGTCTTTGCCTTCGCGCACGGACGCAGTTTCCGTGTCGATGCGTTTTTCGCTGATGCGCTGGACGCAGTAAGTACATTTTTCCATGACGCCGCGGCTGCGCACGGTCACATCCGGATTGCGCATAAGCTTGAACTGCGGCGTCTCCCAGTCCTGGAAAAGCAGGAAATTAAACCGCCGTACCTTATAGGGGCAGTTGTTCGAGCAATAGCGCGTGCCCACGCAGCGGTTGTACACCATGTCGTTCAAGCCTTCGGTGCTGTGAATGGTCGCCTGCACAGGACAAACCAGTTCGCAGGGCGCATTCTCGCACTGCATGCAGGGCACAGGCTGGAAGAAGCCTTTGGGATTTTCGCGTGGGCCATTGTAATAGGCGTCCACACGCAGCCAGTGCATGTGACGGCCCCGGAGAGTCTGCTCCTTGCCGACGACGGCGATATTGTTTTCCGACTGGCACGCGACGATACAGTTATTGCATCCGACGCACGCGTTCAGGTCGATCGCCATGCCCCAGGAGTACATTTCCTTGGAATAATCGACAGGAGGCTTATAGAGCGTCAACTCCGGCGGCGGCTCGCCTTCTTTCGCGAAATTCGGTTCTTTCTTGTACTCCTCCAGACTGCGCTCCTGCACCAGCGGACGCTCGCTGCCGTCCGGTGTTTCCATCGACTGATAGCCCTGCGTGCTGGCAAGTTCGTAAGTCTCGCCGGTAGGAGTGAGTTTCGCGCCGTCCGCAAACCACGGAGCCTGCCGAGTGCGCAGCGGATAAACATCGAAGCCGGTGCCAGAGCCAATGCGGCCGGCACGGGTGCGTCCGTAGCCGAGGAAAACAGTGATCGAGTTGTCGGGATGTCCAGCTTGAATCCAGACTGCTCCTTTGACTTTTTTCCCGTTGAATTCGAGCTCGGCAACGTCTTTGAAATTCAGCTTCAGGCGCTCGGCCATCGCCGGGCCGATCATGATCGGGTTATCCCAAGTCAGCTTGGTAAGCGGCTTTGGGAGCTCCTGCAACCAGCCGTTATTCGAGAAGCGGCCGTCGTAAATCGACGGGTCGCGGCGGAAGTTGAGCTCGATATCACGCGGGACCGCCAGCGTATAGAACATATCCTCTGCGGGTTTGGACGAGGCCTGGTAGGCTGGCCTCAGGGCCACTTGTTTTGGCGAGGACGTCGTGCCTGTCACCCATCCATCGTTCAGCGACTTGCGCCAGAAGGCGTCAAAGTCCACGCCAGTGTGCTGTTTTTGCCAGTATTGCTGAACGAGATCGTGACCAGCGCCCGATTGTCCAGCGAGAGTCGCGATGATCTCGTGTGCGCTCCTGCCGCCGTAGAGAGGTTCGATGAGCGGCTGAATAATGCTGACCGTTCCGTCATAGGCACGAGCGTCGCTCCACGATTCGAGGTAATGCGCTTCAGGAACATGCCACTGGCAAAGTTCCGCCGTCTCATTTCGATGAGACCCTAGAAATACCTTCAGACCGGCCGCGTTCGACTTCAAAGCCGAAGCAAATTCCAGTTCAGCTGGCGCGTCATAAGCCGGATTTCCACCGAGAATCAGGAGCAGGTCAACTTTGCCGGCGCGAATGTCTTCGACAAGCGAGTGCAGCGACTCGTTGCGGTTCACCGGATTAGCATCCACCGGTTCGGTGTACAACGCCGTCTTACCAGCATTGCCCAGCGCTTCATTGATTGCATGTGCAAACGCGTGAACCGCCGGTGGCTGATGATCACCGGCAATGACGAGACTTGAGCCCTTGTGCCCGAGCAGGTCCTTGGAGATAGGGCCAGTGAGGTGTTGATATTGAACTCCAGCGCCTTCACCAGCGTTCACCCCGAGCTTATTGGCCAGACCACGGGCGAAGCTCTCAACCTCCAGAGCCTTCATCGGCACTCTGTGATCCGCTTTCATCCCCGTCGAACTCGGTGTGCTCTCGATCACGTACAGCCGGTTCATGTTCGCATCAGGATTGCGCCGTGCTGCGAAATCGCGCGTGTAGCGCGCCGAACCGGGGAATCCCGCGTAGAGGAAGTCGGCATCGAGCGAAACTATTACGTCGGCTTTCGACAAGTCGTAGCGCGTGTCGACCGGCTCGCCGAACGCCAGTTTCGCGCCTTCGTAAACGTTGTCGCGGTTGATCGGCTCGTAGACATGCCACTTTGCCTGCGGATTCGCCGCGAGATAATCGCGAATCTGCGCGGCCAGCGTGGGTGAAGTTACGGTTTGGGT
>JBAWFQ010000056.1:0-2398 GCA_049592035.1 Terriglobales bacterium | reverse complement strand
TTCGTCTTTGTCGATGATGGCAGCAGGGATCTTACTTACAAGTTGCTGAAGGAACTCGCCGAAATCGACCCTCATGTAGTCGCCGTTCGGCTGCGTCGAAACTTCGGCCAGACCGCAGCGCTCGCTGCTGGGTTCGCGCACAGCACTGGCGAATATGTGATCGCTATGGATGGCGATCTTCAACATGATCCAGCAGAGATCCCAGTCTTTCTGGCAAAGATCGAAGAGGGCTACGACATCGTGAGTGGGTGGCGCAGCCACCGCATCGACAATTTATTGCTCCGGAAGATCCCTTCCCGCTGTGCCAATTGGCTTATGGCCAAGCTCAGCGGCGTCAACATCCACGACTTTGGGACCACCTTCAAGGCGTACCGGGGCGACCTGCTGCGGCAACTACCGCTCTATGGCGAAATGCACCGTTTCATTCCGGCTTTGGCTTCGGCCTACGGAGCCTCGATCTGTGAAATACCCATTCAAAACAATCATCGGAAGCACGGCGAATCGCACTACAACATTTCTCGTACGTTCCGGGTATTTTTCGATCTCATGACGATCCGATTTCTGCTGCGCTACATGTCGCGCCCTCTCCACTTCTTCGGCCGGCTGGGCGTCATCAACATGGCTCTCGGATCGGCGGTTGCACTCTGGCTGCTGGTATGGAAGCTCGTTACACAGACCGACGTCGTGCAGCAACACGGGTTGCTGTTAGTCTTTGCGGCGGTGCTGATCCTGGTGGGGCTCCAATTGGTAGCGCTCGGACTTCTCGGGGAGTTGGAAGTGTGGCAGTACTTCAATCGATCTGCGCGGAGACCTTACGCCGTATCTGAGGTACGTGATCTGCAGGCCAACCTGAGGGTTCCCCTTACGTCGGAGGTGGGTTCATGAGCACGCGACGAGGTCGATCGAGACAGCAATCATGCAATCGCGTTGGCGCCGCAACCCGGAGCATCTGTGCTGACTGAGGTTCAATATCGTTGCGTTGGCCGGTATCGGGAAGCCGTGCTTGTACTCCTGCTGACGGTCCTGGCATTCTCAGTTCGCCTCTACCGCGTCGACTTTAACAGCCTGTCCGAGGATGAGGTGGCAAAATGGGCGGCTGTTCAAGAGTATCGACACGGACACTTTGCCGGCGTCAATAGCGAGCACCCGATGCTGCCGAAGATGCTGGCTTGGGCTAGTTTGACAGCGGGTGAACGATGGGGCCGAGTGGCCGCGATGCATGGCTGGTCTTCGCTAAACCCCGAGGGCTGGCTTCGTCTGCCCAACGTGCTGTTGGGTGCTGCCAGCACCGCAATCCTTTATTTGCTTTGCCGTCGAATGATGGGTGTTGCCGGGTCTTTTGCGGCGAGTTTCTTCTGGGCAGTTGCGCCCTTGCCAGTGTCGTTGAATCGGCTTACGAAGGAGGAAACGCCGCTCACGTTCTTCACCCTACTGGCTTGTTATTTCTACTGTCGCGCCCAACAGGCAGATGCGGGCCGCACTGCGCGGCGATGGTACGACCTGAGCGCAATCGGCTTTGGCCTGAGTCTTGCCTCGCAGTACATTCTTCACCTTCTTGGCTTGAATTCACTTGCCTGGTTTCTTGCCGGAAAAATGGGACTGAACCGCAAGCCGTCTCAATTCAGCTACACACGGTTTTTCCTCGTGATGTTCCTTGCCTTTGTTGTGGTGAACCCGGTCATTCTCTCCCCGGCTAACTTCGATGCCATCGTGCATTGGCTCCATCATAACGGGATCAAGCACAGTGGCTACGATTTCGACGGCAGGCTATATATGAACTTCCCCTCGCGTCTGCTTGCCGGAGTGCCATGGTTCTACTATCTCTGGCTGGTGCTGGTAAAGACACCGATTCCAATCCTCATCGCCGTCCTTGTTGGCTCCGCCCTGCTTCTGCGAGATCGCCGAACACTTGCGTCGTGTTTTTTTCTGTCGCTGGGCGTGGTTCAATTAGTCGGGCTGTCTGTCAGCGGAGCGAAGTGGATCCGATATTCACTTCCGCTCCTGCCCTTCCTCTACCTGGCAGGCGGATATGCGGTTCAACAAACACTGAAGGCCGCGAAAGGAAAAGTCCTGTCCCAGGCCCTTGTGGGTCTTGCCGCCGTCTTTTTGCTGGGATGGCCGCTCCTTGAATTGCAGTCTTGGGCGCCCTACTATTCGTTCTACCTGAACTCAATTGGCGGAGAGAAACAGAACATCGCACGCTACTTTGCACCGGATGAGGTGTCCGAGTTTGACACGCGCGAGGTGGCGCAACAGGTTTGCCCGTTCGCCCCCGCTGCGGCGACGGTAGCAACCGCAAGACCGATGAGCATGGCCTATTACCTGCAGGCCTGCGGGCGCGCGGACCTTCAAATTGTGCCGCTTTACGACACGCATTATGCACCGCGAGACGGAGATC
>JBAWFQ010000055.1:0-26753 GCA_049592035.1 Terriglobales bacterium | reverse complement strand
AGATCACGGCGTAGCGTCCAGGCTGGATAAAACGGTGTTCGCTGAAACCTGGGCGCACGGTCACGTCGGCGCTCTGCAAGGTCAGCTTGCCGCCTTCGGGCATGGCATCCTTGGCGTTGACTACCAGGTTCATGATGACCTGTTCGAGCTGGCCGGCGTCAGCGCGGGTGTGGCCGGTTTGGGTGGAGAGCCGGGTGATCAATTCAATGTTTTCGCCAATGAGAGGGCGCAGGAGACGCTCCATGTCACCGACGACGGTGTTGACATCGATGACTTTGAGTTCGAGGAGTTGCTTGCGGCTGAAGGCCAGCAACTGGCGAGTGAGGGTCGCGGCGCGGTCGGCTGCCTGCTGGATGGACTGCACCTTGTTGTACATATCGCCGCCCTTTTCCACCTGTTCCAGCAACACCTCGGTGTATCCGTTAATGACCATAAGCAGGTTGTTGAAGTCGTGGGCAACGCCACCGGCCAAGCGGCCGACGGCGTCCATTTTTTGCGCCTGGCGGAGTTGTTCTTCGAGTTGACGGCGGTCGGTGATGTCTTCGGCGATCAACTCCAGGACTTCTTCCGGCTCATCGGTGCTGGTGGCGGCACAGCCACTGAGCCGCACGATGATAACTTGGCCGTCTTTGCGCTTCCATTGGACTTCCACGCCATTCAGGCTTCCGGTGCGGCGATAGTCCTCGGCGAGCCGGTCCAAACCCTGGGGGCTCATGAAGACCTCGCGCTTGGCGTCCAAGCGGAGAAGATCTTCGATCGATTGATGGCCGAGCATGGCGATGAGAGCCGGATTTACATCCAGGAATTTACCGCTGAGGGTGCAGCGGCAAATGCCGAAGGCGGCACTCAAAATCAGCGAGCGAGAGCGGGATTCGGAACGGCGGAGGGCTTCTTCATAGCGCTTGTGCTCGATGGCGGCGGCCAGTTGCTGGGAAACAAACTTCAGAATCTCGCGATCACGATCCCCGAAGCGGACGTTTTCATGGTAGCTCTGGACGACTAATACTCCGATGCACGCTGTGCCGCTTTTCAGGGGAACGCCGAGCCAGTCGACGGAGGGAGCGCCGATCAATTCCACTTCGCCGCGGCGCAGAAGGTCCTCAAAGACTGACGGGGTCGCGAGCAGGGGGTCGCCGGATCGCAGGACGTATTCGGTCAGACCGCGGGTGAGAGGTCTAGGGGCCGGGGTAGGATCCTGCTCATCGACGAAATAGGGAAAGCTTAACAACTGGGACTGCGGATCGTAGAGGGCGATGTAGAAATTGCGCGCATTCATCAACTGACCGACGATGTTGTGAATGGCGGCAAAAAACGATTGCAGATCCTCAGCGGACTGGCTCCGGGCGGCGATGGCGTAGAGCGCGGCATTCAACTCTTCGGCGCGCTTCTGCTCGGTGATATCGCGATAGGATGCGTAGGCTCCAACTCTTTGGCCGTTCACGGTCACGGGCGCGGTGGAGAGCAAGACCTCGATCAGCGAGCCATCTTTGCGCTGGCGGCGGGTCTCGAGGGAGAGCTTATTTTGGGTCTTGATGCACTCGGCGATCCACGCGGTTTCCGCATAACGATCGGGGGGCACGATGAGCTCGTCGAGACGTTTGCCCACCGCCTCAGCCGCGGTAAAGCCGAATACTCGGGTGAATTCGCCATTCACCCGGACAATGCGTACGTTATGGTCGATAATGCTGATCGCTTCCGGAGCGTTTTCGATGAGCTGTTCGAAGTAGGCCTTCTCTACTGAATGGTGGACATCGGAATGGTGAACATCGACGGCATGGCCGTTGTTGGGTGTGGGGGCTGAAACAGGATTGGAAATGGGAATGGAGATTTGGGCAACGGGCTCACCGGGCACCGGAGGAATCGGCGGCTTCAGCGGTGGCGGATCGGTTGAAGTGGCTGGCGGGGCGATCTTCTCCCCCTTGCAATCCTTTTCCATAATGCGCTGACGATACTGTGATGTTAAGCGGGCTTGGCGGTTGTCTGGTAGTTACTGGGGTAATTGAGCTACAGGTGGAAAACCCGCAAGAAAAGTGGGTCAGGGGTTATTCGCCAAGACCACACAGACCTGGCGCAGGGTCAGTTTTTGCTCGTCGGTCAGTATGAGAAATTCGAATCCGCAGCGCAGTCCATCGCTGTAACGCACGACGGCTCGCAGATTGATGGCGTAGGGCTCGAGGGGTATGGGGAACTGCAGGGAAACAACCTCGCCCGACTGTAATTCGCCGCTGAGAGTCGCGCCAATGCCGTCCTGGCCGAGTTCGTTGGTTCGTCCCCAGCAGGTGGTGGTGCGGCCATCGCGAAACACCGAAGCCTGAATGCGGACGTCAAAACGATAACGGGAGAAACGACGCAGGCGCTGTTTCGTTTTGGCTGTCGCTTGGCCGCTCAATCCAGTTTCACCAATTTCTGAATTCAAGTTTCGCAGGTCAAATTTTGATTGTGCTTGAGCGCGGGAACGGTCTCAACGGCATCAAAGGCCATGTACTAATGGGGAAGATGAATCATTGAGACATTGAATGATTGAGACGATTGAGACATATTGAGCATTGCTTGATGACTCAACAATTCAATCATTCGGTAAATTGGCTGGTAAAGCTGCGTAAAGGCGCGTGACAGAAGCGGGGTGGGGCATCTAAGATTGATAGATTGTGCTGAGCTTCGCTCGGCTGGACGGGCGAGGGCGCCCGTCCCTACGTGAACCGTGGTACTTATGAGTTATCGCTCCAATGCCGCCGAAAGTTGGTATTCTGACCCGTCGTCTACGGCGGCAGAGGTGGATGTGCCACTGGATTTGCTACCGCCTACAAGCTTGACGCAGCCGCTTTGGCGGTCCCTGGCCGGCAATCTGCGGGATACGTTCGCCCCGGAAAAGCTTCCCCCGCTCGCGCTCACCTCACGGCCGGTGAATGTCGGACTGCCGCTCGGCGAGCGTCTGCGGCTGCCTTGGTTTCGCACCGTGTTTACCAACATCGGAGATGTGCTTTCGCCGGAAACTCTGCCGCCCCTGGAGTTGGAATCGCAGCCCGTCGATGTAGGGGAACTGATCACCGATCAACTTAGCCACTTCTGGTGGGGATCGCTGCTGCGGAATCTGGCGGATCGGGTGGCGCCGGAAACACAGCCAGCTCTGCAATTAACGTCGAAGCCGATTCTGGACATCATTCCGAAGTCATGGATCCTGCTGCCGTCGTGGTCGGAAGTGGTGGACACGCCCAAGGTGTTTTATCCCGATAAGCCGAAAACGGCGGATGCGAGGACGGTCAATCTGCAACCGGTGGCGCCACCGCCGATGAAAGAGGATGCTCTGGTGCAGGCTCTGGTCAAGGAGCCGACGGCCGCCGACTTGCTGCGCGACCTGCGCCGTTCGCGGATTCGGCAACGAATCTGGGTCGGATTGGCAACCGTGCAGGTTGTCTACTTGTTTTGGGGTCTTCTGACTAGGTTGTTTCACGCATACATCTTGAGGTCCTAGCCGGCCGTGCGGGGACGTCCGGCTCTCCACCAACAAGGCATCTTATTGGCGCAACCCCATCCAGCCTTCGGCAATCACCATGGAATTTCCGGGGTTGCGAGCGTCGTACTTTACCGAGGTTGGCAGGCCCAGGCGACAGGAATGCAGATTGATCCACTGGCGCAGGTAGGTGACGTCCTGCGAGGCCTCGTAAGATACACCGGCTACGTCGTACTGGTAGATCAGCATGGTGGCGGGACGGTCGGCGGCGGTCGTGATTTCCTGGACGTCAATCACGGTGCCGTCGGTGATGCGGCCGACGGTATTCAGCCAGGTGCGGCGCTCGAGTTCAATATCCTTGGCATGCTTGGGCTTGCGTCGTAGAAGCGCATAGCTGGCGAGGGCGACGCCTGCCGTGGCCAGCGCCAGCGAATAGAGACGAAGCGAAATCATCGGCAAACGGAACCTGAGCCTTTCAACGTACTTTCAGCATAAGCTGTAACCTCTGTGGCCGCCAAGTGCACCGAGGTGCGCGTGTGCGAGGTGTGGGGACGCTGCGTGTCGCGGTCGCCATCAGTGGCTAAACAGATTGCTGAAAAACTCGCGTTTCGTATCAGGGCATCGCTTTAGCGATGCCTAAATTCCTCTAAATTGAGATGTCCCTTCAGGGGCCGAGCAGCGCAACCGAGTTTTTCAGAAAACTGTAAAGCCGGCGGTGAGAACACTCAGATACCGCAGCATTGAAGCGCTGCGCCACCCAAAAGCAAGTGCAAATGCAAAATCCGTAGCTCGACGCTACCGTGGAATCCCGCTCTTGCCCAAAAAACGCGCAAGGATGGGGCACCCGCGGCTCGAAAAGCCCGGTCGTTTTTCCTCAATCAGCGCTGAATCCCTGCTTGTTAATTGACAAAAAAGTGACAGTTTATTGACAACTCGGCGAGGGCCACTGGTCTAGATTTCTAGCTACCGGGTCGTGGTCTCCGGACTCGGTTTTAAGGGGAATATCGTTTTCAGCCAGGGACAGATTGCGGTCGCTGGCAACGGATTCGACGAGCTCAACGCGCCTTGCGACGCCAAAGTAGTGGGCGATTATACGGGGCTAACGGCACCGTGGGGATGAGTTGAATCTCGTGGAACAGGGGCCGATCCCACACACGGCCCCTGATTTTTTTTGTGGCCTTGATTTTTTTGTGGCTAGGCTCGGCTTCGGGAGCGGGTTTCGTGATCGCGCCAGGGAGTCAGCACTTTGTAGCGCGGCGTAGCGGTGACCGTTTTCTTGCTTGAGGCGAGCAACTTCCGCTTGAGAAGCCAGGCGACGGCGGATTGCGCTGAACTCTTGGACACTCCGATGGACTCGGCAATCTGCCGGTAGCTGGCCTCGACCACGTTTCCTTTTCGCTGTTCTCCGGTGAACCACAGGTAGACCAGAAAGCTGACCACGCGGCGGTCGTGGCCGACGAGGTCGCGCATCAGGACGTCGATTACGTAGTCGTCGATTGGAATCATCTCTCGGAATCATGGAGCGAAATCATCGAGCGAAACCATGCTATACCGACTGCAAATATAGCATTAAATAGGCGATTGCATCCGGGCGCGCGCTTTCTTATTCTCAGACCGCTTCACTACTTTTGCTTCACTACTTTTTGGAGGAGATTGAAAATGATTCGTGGCATCAAGTTTGCTTGCGTACCGACTCGCGATCAGGATCGCGCCTTGAAGTTCTACACCGAAAAGCTTGGCTTTCGCGTGATGACCGACCAGCCCTTTGGAGCGCAACGCTGGATTGAGCTGGGCATCCCGGGCGCCGAATCGCAGATTGTTCTGTTTACCCCGGAGGGTCATGAAGACCGCATCGGCGGATTTCAGCCGGTCACGTTCTGGACGGATGATGTGTTTGCCACGGCCAAGACGATGAAGTCCAAAGGAGTGGAATTTGCGGTTGATCCGAAGAAAGAGGCGTGGGGAACGTCGTCGATTTTCAAGGATGCCGACGGGAATCAGTTTGTGCTATCGAGCAAGTAGTTCTCGCCGCAGAATGCAGGCCAGGCGAGGACGCCCGGCTCTCCACCGGATAGTTTCAGGCGCGGCGCCGATAGTAGATGTTGAACTCGAATCCTGGATTCGGGGGGAAGATTTCGGCGATCTTGCGCAAGCGCTCGGCCATGGGAGTGGGCGCTAGCAGCGGATAGTCGCGCTCGCGCAGATCGTGGTAATCGACATCGAGGTAGAGCGACAGCAGGTAGATCGAAATCGCATCGGCGAAGCTGGCGGCGAGATAGTCGGTTTTGAATTTCTCCGCGTCGGGACCATTGGCGGTGGCTAACTTGCGGGCCTCCCAGGCATCGAGTGAAGTTTCGCCGCGCACACCGGACTCGGCTTGCTGCCAGACCAGGTCGGCGAAATTCTGGGAGACACCGGCGCGTTCGACTAGCGCGTGGCCGACGTTGATGTAGAACTCGAAGGCTACGGAAAATTTGTCGTCCATCAGGCGGGTGGAGATGAAGACACACTGGGCGTCGCCGAGATTCAGGTTGCGATGGCAAACGGCATTGTCGCTGAGGGCAACGTCGTAACGATCGGCAATGACGGTCTCGTCGCCTTGGGAAACGGTTAGGGGGACGAAGTAATACGCTTTGCGGGTAAGGGCGGCGGCTACCGGGCTGGGGACGGCGGCGATCATGCGCTCGAGATCGTTGTCGGCAATGGTGATTTCACCCGAGCGGGCATAGCAGATTCCGTTGGCAGCTTGTGAAACCGGGTTGCTTTGCACGATTTCCGCGGGGCTGCGGACAATCGCGGAGGCGGTCTGTGACATGACGGTATTGTAGCTTATGCGCGTGCAGCGACTAGGCTCGCACTCGAAGAAAAGGGCCTCACCACAGGGGACACAGAGATGCAGAGGGGAAGGAACACAGGGAAACCCTTTACACCTTGTCCGCTTGTACTTCCTAGATACCTCCGGCTGGCGGGGCTTCTGCCGCCGTTATCAGAGTGACCGGCGCTGGCCTGGTTTCTACCGGAACTTCAACCGTCGCCGCCGTGTAAAAGGATACCGCTACGGCGCGCTGCCAGAAGCGCGCGGCTAACAGGAGCAAGAGGATCAACTGCGCGATTAGAAACGCTCCCACCAAGCTGGCTGACGGGACTGCTACGTTCCAAATCACCAGGCCGATTGCCAGTACCAGCAGTGCGACAATCGAGATCGCCACATACGCGCCAAACAAACGGAGGCGATGGCCGCGAGTTTGACGGCGCGCTTTGCCGAGCGACTTGCGGACGGCTCGCTGGTCGGCGATTACTACGTCCACTTCGGCCAGGTCGAACCAGATGCGGATCTTCGTGAGCGCGAGGAAGATTATCGTTGATCCGATCAACTGAATGTAGAAGGGGAGCTTCTCGTAGGAGGATTTCTCATTGGCAACCTTGGCCAGGGCGCTCTCAATTCCGCCCAAAATTCCCGCCACTATACCCGCCACGATGGCGAATAAAATCGTCAGACGGACGAAGCGCCACAGATTTTTACCGCAGGCGCGGAAGAAATCTTCGCGCGAGATGCGGTAACTGGACGCATAGCCGAGAAACACGCCGGGCAGAAATATCAAAGTCAGCACGAAGAATAAAACCGCCAATGCCGTCGCCGGCGCTGCGCTCGCCTGCACCGGACCGAACTCGGGGCGGGTCACCATTTCCAGGTAGACGCTCAAGTCGAAGCCGTGGAGTAGGCCGTCAGCATAGAGGCTGTTGTCGAGCAGGCTGGCGGCGTGCAGACGGAAGGCGGCCGCTCCTACTGAAGCCAAAACGAAGTTCAGGATAAAAAACCAGATCACATAGCGCTTGTTGCGGCGCGCGATGGCGGCTCCGCTCGAAAGAAGGCTTGGTTTGTTACTCATCGATTTCGCTCCTATACGCCAGTGGTGAAGCTGGGAATGCACCGCCTGAAGGCGCGCTGATACTCGCGCACTCGCGGCACGCCTGAAGGCGTGCCCTGATACGAACCTGGTTTGCGTGCCCTCGCACCACGAGCTCCTATACCATCCACCAGGCTAGAAGCTGGGCAAAGAATTGGGATACGAAAGTCCAATAGTTAGTTAGTTTGCGGGTCGGCTTGCCATCGGGCTCAGCGCGGGTGCTGTTGTTAAAGTTGTTGCGGTCGATCTGGATTTTGCGGTCGGGATCGATTTCCACGGTCTCGACCTTGGCCTTCTTCTGGTAAGTATAGCGAATCCAGCGGTGCATGATGTCGCCGCCGTCCCAATGTTCACGGACCTTTTCGCCGTTGTCGAAGGCGATGGCGATGTCGACGGGAAAGATGAAGTCTCCCTTACGCTGGATGATCACTTCGGACTGATACTCCGTCTCGCCCTTCTTCTCTTTGAATTTTTCCTTGTACCAGTCGACGGGCGTGGAGTCGACTTTCTGCACGGCATAGTCGAGCACCTGCGTGCCATAGAACGCGGGGTTGAGGTACCAGCGCAAGTCTTTGCCGGAGACTTCCTCGATAGTTTTTAGAAAATCTTCCTTGGTGGGATGGGTGAATCGGTAACGCATGAAGTAGGTATGCATCGCCCGGCGCATGGTATCTTCGCCGATGATGCCTTCCAGCGTAAGCAGGACGGAGGCAGTTTTGCCGTACGTGATTCCGCCGTAGGAACCGTAGTTCGCGTAGTCCCATCCGTTTTGCGCGATTGGGTCGAGATCGGCCGATCCGATGTAAGAGAATCTCTGCTGCTCTCGTTCGCCCATCGTCACTCCCCACTGATTCATGATCGAGGTGCGCGGCCCGAGAATGTCGTCGAGAACCTTGACTTCGGTGTAGCTGTTGATGCCCTCATCCATCCAGGCATCTTCAAACTCGTTGGTGGCAACCATCCCGTACCAATACTGGTGACCGAATTCGTGTTCGACCACCAGTTCAGGCAGATAGAGGCCCTTGAGCATCCACCAGGTCGTGCCGCCGGTGATAAAGGTGGGATACTCCATACCTTCCGCCGCTGAGCCAGCTTCGGGATCAACCAAGGTTAGCGTTTTGTAGGGATAGGGGCCGTACCAGCGCTCGAAGTGATCGAGACTCTGCTTCAGGATGCGCGCGTGGCGCTCTTCCTGGTCGAGGTGCGCGGGCTGCATCATGATGTTCAGCTTGACCGGTCCCATGCTTCCCTGAAAATTGTCGGTATAAACCTTGTAGTGAGGACTCGCGGTCCAGGCGAATTCGTGGACGTCATCGGCGTGGTAGCTGACGCTTTTGGTGCCATCTGGATTGTTGACGTTGCTCACTTCAATGCCGGACGCGCCCACGGTCTCAAACTGAGGGACGGTGATCTTCACGTCATAGACGCCGAAGTCGGCGAAAAATTCGGTGGCGCCGTGGAACTGATGACAGTTCCAGGCTCCATGCCACCACACGCCGACTTTGGGGAACCATTGGCCGGCGAGCAGGAAATCGCGCTTCCAGCCAGTACGCTCCAGGGTTTGCGGGAACTGATCGTGAAAAACGATCTTGAATTGGACATAGCCGTCGGGGTGAATCGGCTGCGGCAGATGAACCTGGACGACGGTCTTATCGTCTTTGTTGCCGTCTTCGGGTTGAATGAACTTTAGTTGCGAGGTTAGATCGCCTTGTCCGACGACCTCGAAACGCTTGATTTCATCCGAGCCGTAGTTCTTGCTGTCCCACTTTTCGAAGGATGTGTCACGCGTGCCATCTCGCTTGGTCTCGCGGATCCAGGTAGAAGTAGGCTGAAAGGCGTTGAGATAAAGATGAAAAGGGAAAGTGTCTAAGGCTTGGCCGGTGAGATTGTGGTAGGTAAGAGTTTCTTCGGCGTCGAGACCGTGCGTCTTGGGATCGTATTTGGCATTGATCTCGTAGTGCACGACGCGCTGAGAAAGTGGCGTCGGCGAGTTAACCGCTAACGTTGTATTCGGAATGCTCAGCGCCGGGCTCGCATTCTGCGCGATCGGAGCGGGAGCAACCGCAGTCTGCGCAATCGCCGGAACAGAAACACCTATGGCCAGCAACAACAGAACCACCAGCTTCCGTGGTGACATTGGACAGCACCCCTTTTAGTTGGAAAACTACCGTGCAGAATGATACCGCATGCGCGTTGAAGCGGCACCTCGCGGGTCGCGCGCTGCCAGTCGCGACGGTTGGGACCGATGGTGTAATTTAGACACATGAGGAAAAAGGGTTCCGAGGGGCCGCGCTGGATCGGGATTCCGGTGCGCGTGTTCGCGATGACGTTTCTTTTTACGCTGCTGTCGTTCGCGGTCGCGCTACTGCTCAGTATTCTGGGGACGGTGGTGTATTCGCAGGTGAAGCACGTTGCGCCGAACCTGACGTTTGCTTATCGGCACATCGCGTTTCCGTTCGCAATTACGGCGGGTGCGATCGTGCTGGCGCTGTCGCTGGGGATGGAGATTCGCAACTATCGGCAGCGGAAAACACTGGCGGGGATCGAGCGGGTGAGTTGAGAGCGCGCGATGAATCGTGGTGGCCGGGCGCGAGGACTCCCGGCGCTCCACTGGCTGCGTTTGGGTGAGATGAGATGGATGAGATGACTACTACAACGCCGCGGATTGCTATTCCTGTGCCTCATTCCGGCGACGGCGAGTATGTTGAGCGCTCGCTGCCTAGGTATGAAGAAGCAGTGCGCATGGCGGGAGGAGAGGCGGTGCGGATTGAATTGGAACTGACGCCGGCCCAGGTGATGAAGCAGATAGAGGGCTGCGACGCGGTTCTGCTGCCGGGCAGCCGGGCGGATGTCGATCCGCAGAAATACGGCGCGACTCGCCACGAGAAGACGGCCCCCGCGGACGGCAAACGAGACGTGGTGGATAAAGTGCTGCTGGACGACGCCTACAAACTACACAAGCCGGTGCTGTGCATTTGCTACGGACTGCAGTCGCTCAATGTCTATCGGTCGGGAACGCTGGTGCAGGATATTGCGTCGGCGATCGTCGATTCGAAGATTAATCACAGCCCAGGGCGCACCGTGGCCAATGCGCACACGGTGACGATCGAGCCGAAATCGCGGCTGGCGGAGATTGTGGGGGCGGCTGGTGAAAGCGGAAACACTTTGGCGGTGAATTCTTCGCACCATCAGTCGGCGGACGCTCCGGGCGAGGGGCTGCGGGTAGTGGCGCGATCAGCGGAGGATGGGGTCGTCGAAGCTCTGGAAGGAACCGCTCCCGGACATTTTGTGCTGGCGGTGCAATGGCATCCGGAGCGGAGCGTAAACGACGGACCGGAAGTGGCGGAGTCGGCGCAGGCAATCTTCCACGCGTTCATTGCGGCGGCGCGGGCAAAGCATGCGGAGCTAGCGGCAGAGCTTAGGCGCTCCACCGACCATTAACGGCGTTTCAGCAAAACCACGGCACTGGCTATCGCGGCTTTTTCCGTGCCTATGCCTTCTGGCGTTTTCGCTTTGATGCCTACACAGTCTGGGGAAATTCCGCACAACTTGGCTACTTGTTGGCGAATCGTTTCCGCATGAGGGCCGATTTTTGGAGCGGACAGGATGAGCGTGGAATCCAAGTTTACGAGTTCATAGCCTGCGGTTTTGAGGCGCTCCAAGGCTTCCCGCAGAAAGACGGCGGAGTCGGCATTTTTCCACTGCGGATCGGAGGGCGGAAAGAGGGCTCCTATGTCGGGGCCGGCGATCGCGCCGAGCAGGGCGTCGGTGATGGCGTGGAGCAGGACGTCGCCGTCGGAATGGCCTCCGAGGCCCTGGTGGTGAGGCAGAGTTATGCCTCCGATTTTTAGCGGGATGCCGGGCTTGAATTCGTGCGAGTCCCAGCCGGAGCCGATGCGCATTTCAGGTTTCAAGTCTGATTCCGGTCAGCCCCTAAAGGGGCGTTTGAGTTTCCGAACTTATGACATCGCTAAAGCGATGCCCTGATACGAAACAAGTCGAACTGGCTACTGGGCTTCGGTTTTCAGGTAGAACTCCGCCAATTGCATGTCGGCGGGGGTGGTGATTTTCAGATTACGCGGCGAACCCATTATCACTACTACCGGGAGGCCGGCGCGCTCGATCAGAGAAGCTTCGTCGGTACCGAGGAAGCCGTCAGCCAGGGCATCCGCAAAGGCTTTTTTCAGGATACTGTAGCGAAAACCCTGCGGGGTTTGCGCCATCACTATGCTGGCTCGCGGGATGGTGGTTTTGATGAGCGCGCCTTCCGCGGTTCTTTCCACCTGCTTCACAGTGTCTACGGCGGGCAAACCGGCGATGGCGGCTCCATGCTTGTGCGCGGCTTCGATGACATGGCTAATAATCTCCGGAGTCACGAACGGGCGAACGGCATCGTGCACGAGCACGATGTCATCAGGATCGGCGGCGGGATCGGCCGCGAGATGGGTCAGGGCGCTGGCCACGGAGTCCTGGCGATGCTCGCCGCCTTCGACCAGTTGCAGACGCTTCGTCAGGATTTCCGGGTACTGCTTTTCGAGCTGGGCGCGAAAGCCGGCAATTTCGTCGGGACGCAGGGCGACGATGATTTCATAGACGGCCGGCGTGGCGGCGAATTTACGCAGCGTGTGGACGAGAATGGGCACGCCGCCGAGTTCTTTGAATTGTTTTGTGGGCGCTTTTTTTTTGGATTTGGCGGTCGAGGGCGGAGCCATGCGTGTGCCCAGTCCAGCGGCCGGAACGATGACAAACACCTTCATAGGGGCGATCAGTATACAGGATTTGGCATGAGGGTGAGGTGAAGCTGCGATCGGCTTAACGACCACCGGGCGGTGGCTGCTTGAAATGAGGAAAGGGCACAGCCGGATCGGCTGTGCCCCTTTCCCGGTTAGAGTTATCGTTTCTGGGCTTGGGGGGATTTCGCCATGGATTTTTGCACGGCGGGTATCCCGGTTAAAGACCCCTGCTGTTCAAGGGGTCCGAGGAATACACCAGCGTCTTCTTCCTCGACTCCTACAACGTTTAGCCAGAACAACTGTCCGGCACTCGCCTGATAGATGGTCGTGTCGAAGAATCCCGATTCGCCATTGACTGTGGCCCCTAGCGGATTCTCATTCGCCGATAACAAGGAATACCGCCCCACGTTGACCTCGTCCGCAGCCGGAGTTCCGGTAAGGGTGGCTCCGGTATACTCTCCGGCGGTCGCGAAGCCCAGCGTATTGAACGGATCGCTGACGTCTCCGGTGAAGCTCAACGCATTGCTGGAGGCGGCCGTAACCGATCCCTGCGCAACCACGTCAAACTCGCAAAGGCTGCAATCCTCCGAGTAGAAGTTGAAATCCTGCCATCCAACAGCATAATTGCCGTTGAAGTCGGCGGTGGAGGTGTCGGTTTGCGGAATCAGGACACCTGAGACGCCGGGAAGAACCTCGGTGTCGCTCAAGTCAATGACAAGAGCGCCTCCTCCGCCAGACGTGTTATTGGGATCGCTCAAGTTGAGGGCCGGATCGGTCATGTAGACGCCCCAAAAGTCGGCGTCTCCGAAGCCGGACGTAATCGACATGGAGCCATACCCGTTGACCCCGGAGTCCTGCACAGTATAGGTGCCTGCAAACGTAGCAGCCAGCCCGGTGAAGACGCCGTTTTCTAATTCGTTGTCTTCCCCAACGCCCGCGAAGTTAGCAGGATCGGCTCCTGTGTTGCTGGTAGCGAACTGGCCCGCCATGCCGGAAATAACGCCCCACGCGTTGCCTCCAACAGCGAAAACCGAGTTGACGAGGGACGCATTGGTGAAAGTGGCAGTTCCCTGGCCGAACGCCGAGCCGACGCCGGCGGCGTCGTTATCATCGCTGATGAGCCTGACCGCTTCGGGACCAACAACGTAGTAGGCAATAGTGCCTGCCAGTTGGGTGCCGGTGATCGTGCCCCGCCCGAAGGCGTCGGTCGAAGTCACGGTTCCGGTCGTAAGGGTTTGGTCGGTAAAGATATCTCCATCATCATTAACATCGAACACGCCATTGATGGCACCGCTGCCGACGGTGACTATGCCCCCGATTGCGATTGGGGCGTAGCCGGTGTCAACGCCCGAAAAGGTGAAGGCAAAGTTTCCGGGAGCGCTGGTTGAGGACTGCAAGTCGAGGCTACCGCTGGATGTGGCCGACCCATCAAATTGGTTGATCAGCGCGTGGTTGGCATTCGCAAACTGGATGGCGAGCGTTTCGACGCCGCCGACCCCCAGATTCGTGTCGCCGACCGTCAGCGCGAGTGTCCCCTGACCGGTTGAAGAATCCACAGTGAGCGTACCAGCCGAGATTGGCGTTGGGGCGTCCAAGATTCCGCCATCGTCTGCGAAACCGTCGTTATAGTCTTCCTCGCCGGCAGTGACGTTGCCTGCTGAGTCGATGGTCACCGCCCCGGCGACGGTGTAAAAATTCGGCCCGTCATCGATAGCTTCCTGACCGCTCAGATAGAACACATAGGTGGTGCCCGTCGCGGTCTTGGAGTTGCCCGAACTGCAGCCTGTCAAGAAAGCAAAGGCCACGAAAACCAAAGCAAGAAGGATGCTCAAGTAAGCTTTACGGTTCATAGCCACACCCCCTTGTGGGCAGTCTTTTCGCTGGCGCGTTCACGTGCCTGCGGCGACATCGAAATCCCATGTTCGTTGCGCATCGTATAGGCGTGGCCGTTTACTGTCACGGTACGGGTGATAAACACTTGCTTGCCGTGCAGCGTCTTCATGACGCCGGTGACTTCAACCTGGTTGCCTTTCTCGACGGAGAGAGCACCCCGGCCTTGCAGACCGAATCTCCCCAGGCTGGCATCCAGCGGACCGACACCAGTTTGGATCAAGAGGTGGGAACCCATGATCATTCCCTTTGAGGGTTTCGTGAGCACGCTCGACACCGTGCCATGGAGGGTGACTTCCTTGCTGATGTCGTAATAGGGACCTGCAGTCCTGGTTTCAGCGGCCGCTGCTCCAAGCGGCGCCACCAAGGACAACAGGGCCAATACACATAGCCCTGCGAAAAGACGCTTCATTCCTTGCCTCCAAAGTTTCAGTTTTATCTGGATTCCCTATAAGGGTCTCTGGCGGTGGATGGTACGCCTCCTATCCCTGTGGATGCAAGCACGTTCGCTACTCGGAGGTTGTTACTTTGGTCCCAGAGGCTACTCGACTGGCCGATCGGCCAAGGCGGAAGTCGTCTTTCGTGTTGGATCAGAGGGGACGGCAGTGGTTCCTGAGACCGGGGCCGCGGAGACCGGCGGCGGCGATTTTGAATCGCGGTGGCCCGTGCCGCGTTCATCCCATTTGCCGAAGATCATCTTGCCGGCGGTGGTCTGCAAGACTGATGTCACCGAGATATCGATGGTCTTGCCGATCATCTTGCGCGCGTTGTCCACAACTACCATGGTGCCGTCATCGAGATAGGCGACGCCTTGGTTGTACTCCTTGCCTTCTTTCAGGATAAATACGCGCATGATCTCGCCGGGCAGAACGATGGGCTTGAGGGAGTTGGCCAGTTCGTTGATGTTGAGCACGGCTACACCCTGTAACTGGGCGACTTTGTTGAGATTGAAATCGTTGGTGAGGATCTTGCCTTCATACAATTTCGCAAGTTCAATGAGCTTCATGTCGACTTCGCGGACGGTGGGGAAATCGTCTTCCACGATCTGGATTTGCACGGAGGCGGTTTTCTGGAGACGCTGCAGGATGTCGAGGCCGCGGCGTCCGCGATTGCGTTTGAGCGAGTCGGCGGAATCGGCCACCAGTTGCAATTCGCGGAGCACGAACTGGGGAATGACGATGAGGCCATCAAGGAAGCCAGTCTCGGCGATGTCGGCAATGCGGCCGTCGATAATGACGCTGGTATCGAGGATCTTGTAAACCTTTTTGCCCGACTTTTCGCCGCCGAAGATGCCGCCAAGCGCGGCCAGATTGAGCAGGTCGCCCTTATTGGCTCCGACAGTTAATCCGACGTAAGCCATGATCAGCATGACCATGATCTGCAGGAAGCCCCGGGTTGGGCTGGAGGGGATGCTGTTGCCGAGCACGAGAGCGAAAAGGTACGCGCCAATAATGCCGAGCACGCTGCCAATGGCGGCGCCAATCAGACGCTTGAGGCTCATCTCGCGCAAGCGCCACTCGAATACAACGATGGCGGCGCCGATTACCAGACCGACAACTGCCGCAAAGTTTGGGGGCAGGCCAAAGGGCCGGATAAGAAAGCAGATAACACCGACGATAAGGACAAAGAGAAAGCGGATGAACACTACGTCCACGAGTAAGACCTCTCTCGGGGAAGGTATCGCAAGCGATTCCCGCCCCCGCCGACCGTTCAGGGCGAATGAAATGAAGGGCCCTGCGCCAGCGTTCTATGCACGGAGCATTATAAAAAATGACGATGTGCGCCGTGCCCGGTCGTAGCCGGGTGACTGCAAAAAATACCTGAGAAGTATACACCTGATGCGGAGGATCGAGCAGTGAACGAAGTCATTAATTGCAAAGACCCCTAAGATACACGCAAGAAACGCCGCGGCGGCACTTGCCGGGTTGTTTTCGCGTCGCTGTTTTTCGCCTCTGGGAAAGTCCGGCTAAGTTAGACTGTTGGGTCGTCTGGAGGCATGCCTGTATGAACTGGCCGGGACGAGTCGTCCTGCTCATTGCTATCTGCGTTTCGCTGTTTCTGTTTTGGCGGAAATTTGGCGCGGCACTGCGCACGATTCTGGCATCGAAGCCGGACGCCGACTTCCAGCTGCGGCCGATTGGCCCGCGCATCCGCAGAGTGCTCTGGGAGGTGTTTGGGCAGGGACTGGTGATTGGCCAGAGGCCGTTGCCCGGACTGGCACATGCCTTCGTGTTCTGGGGCTTCTGCGTTTTCGCGCTGGTGACGGTTAATCATTTCGCCCAAGGATTCGGCCTGGGATTTCTGTCGGACGGCGGCTTCTCGCGGTTTTATTTTGTGTTTGCCGGCGTGTTCGCGGTGGCGGTGGCGGTGTCGATCGCCGCACTGGCCTTTCGCCGGTTTGTCATCCGGCCAAAGTGGCTTGAGCCCTTGTCTCCGGAATCGGGCCTGATCGCGTTTTTGATTTTCGCTTTGATGATCACCTATCTGGCGAGGTTCTGGATTCCGGAAGGTGGCGTGGCAGGTTGGACGCTGTGGTGGGCGCACACCATTGTGTTGCTGGTTTTTCTGCCGCTGATTCCCGGCACTAAGCACATGCATCTGGTGCTGAGTCCGGTGACGGTGTTTCTGGAGCGCGACGGCTTCAGCCGCATTCCGCCGCTCGTAGGCGACGAGGATTTCGGCCTCGACACCGGCAAGGACCTGACGCGGATTGCCAGTCTGCAGGCCTTTACTTGCGTCGAGTGTGGGCGCTGCACCGAACACTGCCCGGCTAACAACACGGGGAAGATTCTCAATCCGAAAGAGATTATTTTGGGCACGCGGCATTACCTGCAGGAGTTCGGACCGAAGAGCAGCGAGCCGCTGCTGGGCAAGCACCTTTCGATGGAGGCGGCTTTCCAGTGCACGACCTGCGGAGCCTGCGAGTTCCAGTGTCCGGTGGGGATTCAGCACCTGCCGCTGATCGTAGGTCTGCGGCGAGGCGCGGTGAACACCGGCAAGTGGGACAACAGTCATGGCGGCGAACTGTTCGTCACGCTCGAGCGCCACGGCAATGCGCTGGGTTTCCCGGCGTCGGAACGCGAAAAATTTATCGCGAAGAACAGCCTGCCGTACTTCGACGGGACACAGGAGTACTGCCTGTGGATGGGATGCCTGGGATCGTATGACCCGAATGGGCGGAAGATTCTGCTCGCGCTGGTCGAGGTGCTGCGTTATTTGGGCATCAGCTTCGGCGTGCTGAAGCAGGAGAAGTGCAACGGCGATCCGGTGCGGCGGCTGGGCAACGATTATCTGTTCGGCGAATTGGCGCAGGGAAACCTGGAACAAATCCGCGAAAGCGGCGCGAAGAAGATGGTTTCGATTTGCCCACACTGCGTGCGCACGATTGGAGTGGATTGGAAGGAGCACGGCGGGAACGTTGCGATCGAGCACCACACGGAACTGCTGGCACGGTTTCGCGACAAACTTCCGCTCGATACCGCGGCGCAGGGGAGCATGGTATTTCATGATGCTTGCTACCTGGGGCGTTATCGCGGCGTCTATGACCAACCTCGGGACGTGATCGCGCGCTTCGGGAACGTGGTGGATCCGCCGCGGGCGCGCGAACGGGGCTTCTGCTGCGGCGGCGGCGGCGGGTTGATGTTTCTGGGAGAAGAGTCTGGCAAGCGCGTCAACCGGGAGCGCGCGGAGGAGTTGCTGGCTACGGGCGCTCAGGTGGTCGCCGCGGCTTGCCCGTTCTGCAATTCGATGCTGCGCGATGGATTGGCGGCGGCCACGGCTGATCCACCGGAACTGCTTGATGTGGCGCAGATCGCGGCCGCAGCCATCGCGAAGAACAGCCTGCAAAAGACAGCTGGCGGGGACTAGGGGCGATTTCCGCATTATTGCCAGCATTGTCGCCGGGCTTCCGCCCAACTGGACGGGCACGGACGCCCATCGCTCCACAACCTGGGGTCATCATGTTTCATGCCGCCTGGCATACTTCAAGGCCGCGAAGATCGCCCCGCAGATGGCGAAATCCAGCAGCAGACCCCAGTCCTCCTGAAAAAACCTGTGGCGCGCGACCGGCGGCAGATGCGGCATGAGCAGATAGTAAATTGCGTTGCCCGCAAGCACGGCCAGAAGCGCATCGAGAAAATTCTTCATCTTCATTGGTTCAGCATTATTCTTCATGCTGCTAACATTCTTTGAGATGCTGGAACCGTCTACTCCAGTGCAGTATGTGAAAGGCATCGGCCCGCGGTTGGCTGAAGTGCTTGCCGCCAAGGGCCTCACGACGGTTGACGACCTGCTGCACTACCTTCCCTTTCGCTACGAAGACCGGTTGAACCCGCGGTCGGTGGCCGAACTGCGGGCCGGAGAAATGGCGGCGGTGGTCGCCGAAGTCCGCAACTCGGGACTGTTTCGCACGCGGCGCATGCCTATCTTCCAACTCACGGTCGGGCAGGGGCGCTCGCGTCTGAAGTGTATCTGGTTCAATGCCGCCTATCTTCAGGACCGCTTTCAGGCCGGGCAGATGGTGGCGCTCTACGGCAAGGTCGAAGAGGACCGCGATGGTGGACTGCAGATCGTACAGCCGCAATTCGAGATTCTTGGCGACATCTACGAAGAGGGCGGCGCGGATGAAGCCGAGAAAAAAACGGCGGCCTCGCTTGAGATTGGACGGATTGTTCCGATCTACGAATCGACCGGGCAGGGGAAGCTTACGCCGCGGTGGTTCCGGCGCATTATCCGCTGGGCGCTGGAAAATCTGAATCCCGATCTTAGCGATCCCATTCCGGCTGCAGTGCGCGCGCATCTTAGCCTGGTTTCTCCGCGGGAAGCGTTGTGGAAGGTGCATTGGCCGGATGCGGGCGAGAGTTTTGCCGACTTGCAATCGTCGCGCACGGCGGCGCACATCCGGATGATCTTCGATGAATTGTTTTTCATCGAGCTTGGGCTGGAGCTGAAGCGCCGCGAACAGAAGGCGCAGACCGGGATTGCTTTTGCGCTGAACGACGGGGTTCGCGAGGCTATAAAGAAGATATTGCCGTTTCATCCGACGGCGGCGCAGAAGCGCGTGCTGAAAGAAATCGCCAGCGACATGCAGACGCCTTCTCCCATGCGGCGTCTGTTGCAGGGCGACGTGGGCTCAGGGAAAACGATTGTGGCTTTTCAAGCCGCGATCATCGCTATTGAAAACGGATATCAGGTGGCGTTGATGGCGCCGACGGAGATTCTCGCGCAGCAACATTATTTTTCCGCGCGGCAGATTCTGGAACGCGCTGGATACCGCATCGTGCTGCTGACGGGCTCGCTCGAGCAAGACCGGAAACGCGACGTGCGGCGCCACATTGCACAAGGCAACGCGCAACTGGTGATTGGGACGCACGCGCTGATTCAGGATCGCGTGGAATTTGAAAAACTCGGGTTGGTGGTGGTGGATGAGCAGCACCGCTTCGGCGTGATGCAACGGCTGAAGCTGATGAAGAAAACCGACGCGCCTGGTGTGGGGACAGGGCTTCGCCCCGTCCTGCCGGGCGGGGACGCCCGGCGCTCCACTGGTTCCAACGCTGAACCGGAACCTGATGTGTTGGTGATGACAGCTACTCCTATACCTCGGACTTTGGCGCTTACTCTTTACGGCGATCTTGATGTTTCGGTGCTTGACGAACTTCCTCCGGGACGCACTCCGGTTGTCACCCGCTCGGTGCCCGATGAACGCTCCTCCGAAGTTTGGGATTTTGTCCGCAAGCAGGTCGCCGCTGGACATCAGGCTTACGTCGTTTATCCGGTGATTGAGGAGAACGAAGAACGGGAACTTAAGGCCGCGCAACAGATGCATCGGGAGTTACGCGAGAAGATTTTTCCCGATCTTCACGTCGGATTGCTGCATGGCCGGCTGGATGCGGACGAAAAAGAACACGTGATGCGCGAATTTCAGGCGGGCAAGATCGAAATTCTGGTGGCCACCACGGTGATCGAGGTTGGCGTCGACGTTCCGAATGCGACGGTGATGGTGATTGAGCACGCCGACCGTTTTGGATTAGCGCAGCTTCACCAGTTGCGCGGACGCATTGGACGCGGCGCGGCGAAATCATATTGTGTGCTGATGCGCGGTGGCAAAGTCTCCGAGGAAGGCGAGCGCCGTCTTGACGCGATGGTGCGGTCGAATGACGGGTTCCAGATCGCGGAACTCGATCTCGAACTGCGCGGACCGGGGGAATTCTTTGGGACGAAGCAGGCGGGGATTCCGAGTTTCCGCGTGGCCAACATAATCCGCGACCGGCAACTACTGGAAGCGGCCAAACGCGAGGCCGCGTGGGTGATCTCCGGACCGAATTCGGAAATCTCGAAGGGAGAGATCGATGCCTCGCTGCGGGAAATGCGGGCGCGCTGGGCGCTTAGCTATGGACTGGTGGAGGTGGGTTAGAGCGCGGTCACGCTGCCGAGAGATTGCGGCTGGCAGCTTCACGCCAGAATCGAGTCGTCTAACCGTTTGCGGCGGAAGTCGGCGACATGCTGGACGAAGGCCATGATCAGCGGGTGGGGGCTGTCTTCGCGCGACGAGAGTTGCGGCTGGAATAACGTCGCAATGAAAAACAGGTGGGCGGGCGATTCGATGGCGCGGCATTCTTCCTGGGAGCCGCGGGCCACGACTGGAAAGCCGGCTTCCATCGCCATCCATTCGAACTCGGGATTGAGTTCGTAGTTGCAGAAAAATTCTTCTTCGATCATTTCCTTGCCGTAGAACGCCGCGAGATAGGAGCCGGGACGGAGGCGGATCTGACTGACTTTCCCGGAGAGCTTGGGGGCCTTCGGGTCACGGTTGGGAACGGCGCAGGCTACGGGATAGATGACGATGTTTTTGGCGTGCGGATCTTCTTCGGCAGTGGTGGCATCGCGAACGCCGAGCACGTTGCGGGCGCACTCGATGAGCGCGTACTGAAAACCCGAGCAGGTGCCGAGATATGGCCGGTCGTGGACGCGGGCAAACTCGATGCCTTTGAGCATCCCGTCGAAACTCTTGTAGGGGCTGCCCGCCGAGCCAAACAGACCATCGAAGGAATCTAGGATGGCGGCGGCTCCGGGTTCGAGCAATGACGGCGTGGAAAGCCAGGTCGATTCCACTTTGAGCTGGAGCTTCCGGGCCGCATGCTGGAGCGCATCGTTGGTCGCGTGATGGGAACGGAATTCGGGATTGAAATCGCCGAGAATTCCGATCCGGACGGATTCGGTCACAAAAGACATTCTAAATTAGTGGCTCGCACGCGGGGCGTTTAGCAGTTAGCTACTGGCTTGTGCTGCGTTTGCGAACCGGCGCTACGAGCTGCGAGCTTCGAGCCAAGACCCTTCCGCTACAGCGTTGTAACCCGTGCCAGCAGCATGTAGAGGCCGAGCAGGGTGATGGCGACGCCTCCCCAGATCATGGCGGAGGATTTCCAGGCGAGCGCAATCGCGATTTCCTTTTGGCTGCGGAAAGAGATCACCAACGCTGGATCATTGGCGCCCTTCATTAAGACGAAGGGCGGAGTGAGATCGAAGCCGGAGGCTTCGCGCAGGCTTGTTTCGGAATGGGCGCTTGCGGGTGCGGGTGACGAGTTTTCATCGATGGCCGCACGTTGATACGGGACTCCGGCAGCAGACCACGCTTCTGGTTTCGCGATACCGGCGAGCGTGAGCGCGGCCGCAATTCTTTCCTGCTGGGTCATTTCTTGAACCGTGGAATGAGTCGGGCCACCTTTAAGACGGATGATCTGGGGGGCCGGAATCGGCTCCGAAGAAGTGTCTGACGCGGAGTCGCGCGGAGATTCGCTGTGCGGCGAGAAGGGGCGCACCTGAACGCCTGGATTTTCGGTGAGGGTTCCGGCGGCGAAGAGCGTGTCTCCGGGCTTGATCAAGCTTTCTTCGATGCGCAAGCGGCGTCCGGAAAAGATGCCATGACGCGAGAGAAAAACGCTAAGGCGCGGCGGAACGCCCTCCATGTTCAACGAGAAAAACGATGCTTCGTATTCTTCTTGAAAGTCGTGATGCAGGTCGAGATCGGCTCCTAGCGGTTCGATTAACAACTGAGCGGTGGAGTCCTCGATGAAGAACAGCAGGTGCAGAGTTTCATCGGCAACCTTCTCCCATTCCTGCTTCTTGGTGTTGCGCAGCTGCCAGGCGACGGTTCGATAGAGAAAGCAAGGCTTGCCGGTGATGGGCGCGGATAGGGTGTAAGGGCCGACGGCGGTTCCAGTCACCTCGACCGGTCCCAGGACAGCGCTCTGAATCTTGGACGTGGGCGTGGCTAGCAATAGGCGCTTGCGGGCGAGGAGATGGAATCCGCGGAAGAAAAAGTACAAACCGCAGGCCATAGCAACCAACGAAAGAATCGTGAGGTAGTTGATCGGGATGAAGAGGGACAGGCAGCGGATCACGGTGCTTTTTGCTCGCGGGACCTGATATGAGGATATGCGAAGCGATTTCGAGAATGGCACAGGAAGCAGCGACGGTGGCGTCACGGAAGTAACGTTACGAAACGCGGCGCCCGCGGTGCCGCGGCGGGCGAGACGAGGCAAGCCTCGTCTCTACAGTAGTCATGCGGTCACTGCTCGCGTTTTCAGAATGTCGGCTACGGCGGCCAGGGCGGCGTCTATTTCGGCGTCGGTGTTGTAGAAGTGCGGGGAGAAACGGACTCCGGCTTTGGGACGCCAGTCTACCAGGATGTTGCGGGCTAGTAATTCCCGGCTTACGGGCTGGGAATCGGGCATGTCGATGGAGACGGTGCCTCCGCGCTGCTCGGGATTGCGGGGAGTGTTGACGCGCCATCCGTGGTGGTCGGCGATTTCGATCAGGCGTGCGGTCTGGCGTTTGGATTTCTCGCGGATTTTTTCGATTCCAACTTCCTGAATGATTTTCAAACCGGGACGGGCGGCTTCGATGGCGGGAATGTGCGTGGTTCCGTTCATGAAGCGGAGGGGAGGATCGGCGTAACGGATGGGCCCGGTCGAAAATTCGAAAGAATTTTCATGCGCGAACCATCCCGTAAGCTTTGGCTCGAGTTTCTTGCCCAGGTCGGGTCGAACGTAGAGATAGGCTACGCCAGGGCCGCCGCAGAGCCACTTCAGGACGCCTCCGCAGGCGAAATCGGCGTTGAGCGACTGGATGTCTACGGGCACGGTGCCCAGAGATTGATACGTGTCTAGAACAACGTGGGCTCCAACTTTGTGCGCTTTGTCGATGATGGCTTTGGCGTCGTTAACGTAGGAACTGCGAAAGATCACATGAGAGATGGGAACAATCAGAGTGTGGTCGTCGATGGCATCGAGCAGGCGATCGGTGGGAACGGTGATGCCATCGTCGGTTTTGACCATGTGCACCTGCACGCCGAGCTGGCGCTGGGCTTCCCAGAAATACATGACGGACGGAAAGTTCATGTCGCTATAGACGACTTTGTTACGCTGGCCGGTGAAATCGAAACAGGATGCGACTATCGCCTGACAGGTGGTGACGTTCTGATGCAGAGAGACGGAATCTTTGGGCGCGTTCATCAGAGCGCCGAGTTCGTCGCCTACTTCGGGAGCCAGCATCCACCAGCGCTCTTCCCAGGCGCGAACCCCGCGCGTGGCCCAGATGTCGGCGTAGGCGTGGAGCGCGTCATAAACGGCGCGCGGCATAGCTCCGAGGGAGTTGGAGATCATGTAGTTGGTGCGCTCCAGGATGGGAAACTCGGAGCGGTAGCGGAGAAGGTCGTCGGACATTGGGACATTGTAATCCGTGCGGCGTGCGCCGGGATCACTTCAGCAGAATGAACAAATCCCATCCTGTCGACTTCCGTGGAATCCCACCCTGACGTCGAAAAACACGACGTTAGGGTGGGGCACCCGGCTGTTGGTTAGGCTGCGGATTCTTTGGATTTGCGCGGCCGCGTGGATGAGGTTGCGTGGATGCCGGATGTTGCGGCTGAGGTTCCGGTCAGCGCTGCCTCTAATGGGACGCCATCGGGACTGCCCAGGCCGGTACATGGATCCCATCCTGGACCGGCGCTGAAGGCGCCATTGTTGCCTTGGGTAATGTCGTGGAATCCGGAGGCTTCCACGGCTTGCGCGTAGATTAACGGGTTCAGGAAACCGATCGGCTTCCCCATCTGTTGATTGATGCGCGCCACCAGAGCCGCCCATAACGGCGCAACCGCACTGGTGCCGCCTTCCACCACACTGTCGCCATCGACGAGGATGTTGTAGCCGGTGTTGGGATCGGCATCGCCGGAGACGTCGGGGACGCCTCGTCCACCGCCTTGAATGGTGGGCGCGGGAACGTTGAAACCTTCTTGCCAGGTTGGGAGCGGGAAGACATCGCTTACTCCGCCACCGGTTGCTCCTCCATTCGGCAGGTCGTCCCAGACGGTTTCGCTGACAATTTGTTCGTTCGAGGTTTGCAGCGTCGTACCACCGCAGCCGAGTACGAATGGGTCGGACGCGGGGAAATCGACGTGGTTGCTTCCGTCATTGACTCCGTCGGAAGAGCCATTGTCTCCGGCGGCGACGCAGACGGTGACACCCATGGCCGCGGCCGCTTGGAAGGCTTCGTCGAAATTGGTCATAGCTTGGGTGGTCCAGGTGGACTCGGCCGATCCCCAGCTTATGGAAATGACTGAGGGCTGGTTTGTAGTGTCGTGGACGGCGGTGGTGATGGCGTCCAGAAAACCCCGGTCGGTGTTGGGAGCAAAATAGACGGCAATCTTCGCGGCGGGAGCGATCGCGCCCGCTACTTCAATGTCGAGCATCACTTCGCCGTCGGCGCTGTCGGGAGTGCTGGGACTATTCTTGCCTCCGTCGACTGAGACGGAGATGACTTGCGGCAGGTTGATATGGAGCGAGCTGAAATAGTGGCTCAGGTCGTTGAGTTGAAAGCCTCCGCCTAGCTCGATGAGGCCAATGCACTGACTGGTGCCGTCGCCCGGGGGGTAGTCGTAAATTTGCGCTACCTGGTTGGGATCGTAGGAGACGTCGGAGGCAGCGGTTTTATGCTTATGCTTGTCGGGCTGCAGCAGGCGCCGGAAATGCGGTTCGGCCTGGGGGCGATTGTCGAGGCCAAACACTCCGGTGATGATGTCGGCGTATTCGGTGGGCACGCTGATGGTGCCGACTCGGCCACGGAAATTTCCCTTGGGGTGACTGTACTCTTTGAGTTCCACGTTGAAAGCTTTTTGGAGATTGGCGACGGTGCCTGAAAGCATTACGGTGCGGCGCGCGAGTTCGGTGCCGGTTTCGTGAACTTTTAGGCCGAATTCGTGGGCAAATTTTTTGATTTGGTCCAGATCGGCAGGATCGGCGCCGTGGGCTTTCTCGAACTCGGCGCGCGACATGTGCTTGAAACCAGGTTTTGCCAAGGCGCTCTTGAGTTCTTCTCGCTTGGCCTCCGATTTGGAGCGAATGCGTACGGAGACTTCAATGGTTTGGTCCGGATGCGAATTGTGGATCAGGCGGGCACCACGGACGGATTGACGTTCACTGCCTGGAATTACGGTAAATTTTCTGGTGGAAATCACGGCTGCTCCTTCGCTTCGGGGGAACAAAACGGCCGGGAACTAGTCGCGACAGGAAGTCGCACAGGTAGGGAAGTCCGGAATCGTCCCGCCGTTCAGATGGGCCCGAAACCAGTAGAGCATATATCAAAAAAATGAAAATTATCAATACAAATTGGGGCGGCGGGTCGTGGGGCGGAGGCGCGAATTTTCCCGATTTGGGTCTCTAGGGGTCTTTCTGCTGCGCGTTGGGACGAAGGAGGAAGTAAACGATGGTTAGGGCGATGAGGAAGGTCAGGCCCACGATCAGGTTGACGCGGGAGTCCCACCAGGTTTTGGCGGTCGAGGCGAGGACCGCGACTAAGCCGATGATCGATCCCCATTTGCCTAGAGGCGAGCGGGCGGGAATATCGGCGGTCTGGGCGGCGGTGAGACGGCGGCGGAAAGAGATGTGAGCGGCTAGCGACACGATCCAGGCGAGCATCATGCCGAATAAGGCACCGCGGAGGATGTACTCAAAGGCTTTGGCGGGAGCCCAGCGCTCGAGCACGAGGGCGACGATGATTCCGTAGGAAGAAACGAGGACGGCCGGGGTCGGAGAGCCTTTGGCGTTGAGGCGTCCCAGCCCGCGGGGAGCCCATCCGGTGCGGGCTAGCGAGAAGATCATACGGGACGAGATGTAGAGGGCGGCGTTGGCTCCGGAGAGAGCGGCGGTCAGAACTACGAAATTCATGAAGTGAGCGGCGCCGGGGAGGCTGACGGAGCGGAAAACGGTGACGAAGGGGCTTTCGGCGGCACCGGCGCGGTTCCAGGGCATGACGCCGACGAGGATGGTGATGGCTCCGAGATAAAGGAAGGTGAGGGTTAGAAAAGTCATGCGCGCGGCGCGGGCTACGGCTGCGGGGGAAGTGGATTCTCCGGAGGTCACGGCAACGTATTCGACGCCGCCGAAGGTGTAGAGGGCGAAGGTGATGGCGAGGAGCGGGGCGGCGGGTCCGAGGGGAAAGAATCCGCCGTGGGCGGTGTATTGGGGAGCGACTCGTCCGGTGAGGAGCAGGGCGGCGCCGATGGCGATGAAGGTGACGATGACGACGGCCTTGATCATGGCAAACCAGAATTCGAAGCGTCCGAAGCTGTGAACCCCGAGAAAATTGATGGATAGAAGAAAGGCGGAAAAGGTGAAGACCCAGACCATGGCGGGCACGCGCGGAAGCCAGAGTTGCATGTAAGTGGCGGAGGCGACCATCTCGGCTCCGATGGAGACGGCGATGGCGAGCCAATAG
>JBAWFQ010000054.1:0-6501 GCA_049592035.1 Terriglobales bacterium | reverse complement strand
CGTCAAATGCGAGCAGACAGCGAAAGGGGACGGAGAAAAACTGAGTTACCGAGTGAAATCGCCGAGCGGAGAAGGCATCAAGGCATGCTGCTTATTATATGGCTACGATCTCACAAAACTTACCGCTAAATATGCTAAAGCCATTTAATCATTAAAAGCCATGTCAAGCGGTCCAGATTTTTGTCGGTTACGTTCTGCTTTTTCGACATTTCCCGCTATGACATACAAAATGGTACATACAATTCCGGGAACCCGATCAGCCGGAGTTGTGGGCAAAAGAAAGCGGGTAATAATGAGTGGGGCACCGCCGTCTGGGGCCACGAGTTATGATTGGGGAGGCAGGATCGAGTGAGAGCTCACGCATCCATCGTCGTGGTCACCGGACTCCTCCTTTTAGGAGTTCTCGTTTCTGGTCTTTGGATGAGCCGAGATCTCCGGCTCAGCGATCCCAGGCCTTCCGGGAAACCACTTGCCAGTGGGATCTCCGCGGTCCATAAGCTGATGGCATTTGCGCTCTTGTTTTGCGCCGTGGTGACCATTCGTCACCTGCACCGAGGGCTGCAGTTCACCAGCCTCGAACTAACTGGCGTGATCGCGGGCGGGTTGTCTTTTCTGGCCCTGATTATTTCGGGCAGTTTCCTAAGTCTTGGTAAGCCGAGAAGCGACGAATTACTCACCCTTCACAAGGTAGGCTCGCTGCTCACAGTTATTTCGATATCCGGCGCCGTTTATCTTCTGACGCATCACCTGACGCATCACCGGCCGTAACCCCAGACCTAAATGCTGCCTACGAGAACCGCACCCGCACATCCGGCCCCTTATCCAAGTGGATGCTCTCGATAAACCGCACCCGACCTGTCTTCAAAGTCAGAATCACCGAAGAAGTCCGCGTGCCTTCGCCAAAGAATCGGACGCCCTTCAGCAGCGCGCCTTCGGTCACGCCCGTGGCAGCGAAAATCATCTGTTTCCCCGGGGCAAGGTCTTCCGCCTCATAGATTTTGTTCTTGTCTCGAATCCCCATCTTGGCAATGCGCTCTTCCAGTTCCGGCTTGTCGATCACCAGGCGCCCTTGCATGTATCCGTTCAGGCAGCGGATCGCAGCCGCCGTGATCACGCCTTCCGGAGCGCCGCCAGAGCCCATCACCGCGTGCACTCCGGTTCCGATCACGGCCGCGGCAATACCCGCCGAGAGATCGCCGTCGCCTATCAGCTTGATGCGCGCACCCGCCTTCCGAATATCGGAAATCAGTTTCTCGTGCCGCGGACGGTCGAGCACGATCACCACCAGATCCTCCACGCCGCGATGCAGACGACGCGCGATATTTTTCAGGTTGACGGCCACCGGAGCGTCGAGTTCCACCGCGTTCTTGCACGATGGTCCGACCACGATTTTTTCCATGTAGCAGTCGGGAGCGTGCAGCAAGCCACCCTTTTCCGAAGCCGCCAGCACCGTGATCGCGCCCGGCGCGCCGGTGGCGCAGAGGTTGGTGCCTTCCAGCGGATCGACGGCGATATCGATCTGCGGAACGTCGCGTCCGTCCGGATACGGACCACCCACCTGCTCGCCGATGTAAAGCATGGGAGCATCGTCGCGCTCGCCCTCGCCGATCACGATCGTGCCGTGCATCGGGACCGTGTCCATGGTCTTGCGCATGGCTTCGGTCGCGACCTGGTCGCTCAACGGACGGTCGCCTTGGCCCATGGTGCGCGCCGACTCGATGGCCGCGTTTTCCACCACACGCAGAAATTCCAGTGCCAGATCGCTTTCAATGTTTTCCCCGAATCTCTTGGCGTGCGGTTCGGGACGGGTTTGAGTGGCCATGAATTCCTCCTAACAAATGCGACCTAGGAATATATCCCCTTCGGGCGAGAGATGGAAGGGCAAGCATCACACGGCCCCCCTAGCCTCCGGGGCGGCAATCCGTCTGCTAATCTTTCCCCATGACCACTGAACCAATGCCCACGGAACCCACGACCAAGGACCGCAAGGAACCCACCTATCTCGTTTCTGAGAAGCAAGTAGCGGAAAAAAGCGAAATAGCCCGCCGTTTTCTGGACAACCGTAACCGTCTGAATGACAACGTCCACAAAGCTGACAACTTTCTCGTCAAGCGCTTTTACAACCTGGATCACAATGCCTACCTGGAAAGCGCTTTGCCGGCAAAATACAAGGAATTGATGGGACTAGTCGCCTCTGCCTGCTTGCGTTGCGACGACTGCATCAACTATCACGTGATTCAGTCCTATCGCCTGGGCGCGACCCGCGCCGAACAGGAAGAAGCCATCAACGTGTCGCTGGTGGTAGGTGGCAGCATCGTAATTCCGCACCTGCGGCGAGCGTATGAATTGCTGACGGAGTTGTACGGGTGAGTTGGAGCGGACACTCCTGTCCCCCGGCATTATTAGATAAAAACTTCGGGAGAAACATGGAAGCGCCGGCTAAGACGGCGTATGTGCTCCGTGGTGAGTTGCCGCTTGCCGTGAAGAATTTCGGAGACGATGCTGGGCGTGCCGAAAACGTCCAGCAGGTCTTTCTGTTTCAGATTATTTGCGCGCACCAGTTCGTTGAGCACGTCCACGGGGCTGGATGTCTTGAGCGCGTAGTGTTTCTCTTCAAAGTCTTCAATCAGCAAGGTCAGGAGTTCAGCCATACGGCGCTCGGCTGCCGTCATCCGACTACCTTTGCGGTCTAGTTCCTCTAGTAGGGCGGTGTAGCGTTCGTTCTCCGCCTCGCTGCGAATGACAGCAGGCAAAGTGCTGGAAAGCAACGCGGCGTATTCGGATCGAGCTGCGGTTGCACTCATGATTTCCAACCTCCCCGGTCATACTCGGCGTGCGTCAAAACGTGGCGGATGTAGATTCGCATGAAAATATAATTGATCTCCGTGATCAGCCGGTATTGATTGCCTTTAATGTTAAAAACCGTCCGCTTGCCGACGGCATCCGCACTCGAAAAAGTCTTCCGAACATCTGCCAGATTTTTCCACTCAGCCTTTTTTGCAATGCGAAACCACGCTTCAAGCGGCCCCTCGAGGTCACCATGTCGTGCCGCGGCTTCCTTGAGCTTCTTGCGGCTGATGACATGCATGTTACTTTACGCGCACACTTCGCATTCTGCGAACATCTTAGTTCGCAATCTGCGAAGATGTCAACAACTTTCTTGAATCGGGAGGAGCTCTAGAACGCGTCGATCCCCGTTACGCTAGCCCCAATAATCAGTGTGTGTATATCGTGCGTCCCCTCGTAGGTTTTCACGCTTTCGAGGTTCATCAGATGCCTCATGATGGGGTAATCATCGGCCACGCCATTCGCTCCAAGAATGTCTCGTGACATACGGGCGCACTCGAGCGCCATCCAGACGTTGTTTCTCTTCGCCATCGAGATGTGCTGGTGCTGCACTTTGCCGGCATCTTTCAAGCGGCCGACTTGCAGCACGAGCAACTGCGCTTTCGTGATTTCGTTGATCATCCAGGCGAGTTTTTCCTGTACCAGTTGATGGGAGGCTATGGGCTGATCACGGAATTGTTTTCGCAACAACGAATATTGCAGTGCGCAGTCGTAGCAGGCCATTGCCGCGCCGACCGCGCCCCACGCGATGCCGTAGCGCGCCTGGTTCAGGCACATCAGCGGAGATTTTAACCCGCCCGATCCCGGCAACAGGTTCGACTCGGGGATGCGCACATCCTGCAGCGACAAGCCTGACGTCACCGACGCTCGCAGCGACCACTTGCCGTGAATGTTGTCGGCCTTGAATCCGGGGCGATCGGTTTCGACTAGAAATCCGCGTATCGTTTCCCGTCCGCGATCGGCTTCGGCTTCGTCTTGCACCTTCGCCCAGATCACGGCCACGTCGGCGATGGTGCCTGACGTGATCCACATCTTTTCGCCGTTCAGCACGTATTCTTTGCCAACTTTGCGAGCGCGCGTCCTCATGCCTCCCGGATTCGATCCGAAGTCGGGTTCGGTCAATCCGAAGCAGCCGAGCTTTTCGCCTTTTTGCATGGCGGGCAGCCAGGTATTTTTCTGCTCGTCTGACCCGAAGGTGTAAATCGGATACATCACCAGCGCCGATTGCACGCTGACGAACGAGCGCACGCCGGAATCTCCGCGTTCCAGTTCCTGCGTGACCAGGCCGTACTCCACATTTGACATGCCGGCGCAACCGTAGCCGTTCAATGACGCGCCGAAGAATCCCAAGTCGGCCATGGGTTTGACGAGCTCGCGCGGAAAACGGCCGGCGCGGTTGCACTCCTCAATGATGGGGATGAGATTGTCTTCGATGAACTGGCGCGCGGTCGAGCGCACCAGGCGCTCATCGTCATTGAGCAGGGTGTCAAAGTCGATGAAGTCCACACCACGGAATTTGATGGCCGGCATTTAGGTCTCACCCCACTTAGTAGTCAACTAGGTCAGCAGACAGGGAACGGGAAACCATTCAAAGTAGCAGAGCGGCGGGGGAGTCAGCAACGCCGGTTGGGTTGGTAGAGGGTCAGGCCGAATCGATGGGTGGTGGAACGATTAGGCTCCGCCGGAAAATGATTCCGCGTGAGATTTCCAGAGCCTTGGTCCTCAACCTCTCTGGCAAGCCCAGCGGTGCCTCGGCACGGCACAGGATATTTTTGTCCTTGACAGCACCTTCGCTCTTATCGATGGCGCACCCGGCAGAACGTCACACACCATCGTGTCCCTCATCACTACTGCTCTGTGGCCTCACGAGTGCACAATATTGATTGACTCCCAAGTCGGCCAAGAATGACAACAGTCATTTCCATTTCGAAAATAATTGAAGAAAAACACGACCGACCTCAAAAGTCGTGGGATTGGCGCCCGCTCATAATCCTTATTGTCGCTGTCGTCGTCCGGGTGCTTTACATAATCACTTTTAAACCCTGGTGGGACCTAGCTTGAGGAAGGTCAGAGGCGAAAGAGCGAGTGGAGAAGTGTCGGCTGTGTTTGGCGGGCCACTTCTCGAAAAGCACGAGAAGTGGCGCACCCGCCACCCGGCGACCCTTTTGTATTGCTCCCGGCCCTCCGTCAAAAGCGATCACCACAGGGGGCACAGAGGAAACCTTTGTGATTAAGATAGAAACCATGAAATTCCACACCGAATACCTTACCCTGCACACGAAAACCAAGCGCGCCTACGTCCACCTGACTCCGCAGGTGGAGAGCGCGCTTAAGAAGTCTGGAATCAAGGACGGGATGATTCTGGTCTCCGCCATGCACATTACTGCCGGGGTTTACGTTAATGACAACGAGAGCGGGCTTATTAAGGATATCGACGCCTGGCTCGAAACACTGGCTCCTTTTCGCGAGAACTACTTGCATCACCAGACGGGCGAGGATAACGGGGACGCTCACCTTAAATCTTTGATCATCCATCACGAAGTCGTCGTTCCGGTCACCAACGGGAAACTCGACTTCGGCCCTTGGCAGCAGATTTTCTACGCCGAGTTCGACGGGCAACGCGACAAACGGGTCATCATTAAGGTAATGGGAGAATAGACAAGTTGGGTTATCCTCGTAGCCCAATGCAGTTCTCAGTTCCCGGTTCTCAGTTCTCAGAAAGGCGCCTGTTTACTGCGAATTGAGAAGTCGCAACTGAGAACTCCCAAGGAGAGCTCCACTACATGAGCGAAGAACTAAGCGAATTGCACGAACACGCCGAACACGCGCGGGAACATCCCGATCTCGCACCGGTCACCCTTACCATGGCAGTGCTGGCGGTGCTGGTGGCTACGGTGTCTCTGCTTGGCCATCGCACGCATACGGAAGAAATCATTTTGCAGAACCAGGTTACCGACAAGTGGGCCTACTTCCAGGCCAAGAATATTCGCTTGCACAACGACGAATTATTCGCCGATCTGGCGGGCGTGGTCACGTCCAAGGACGCCGAAGGTACGGCCAAGTTTGAGGAGAAAGTTCGCGCCGAAGTTGCGGCTTATAAAGAGGACAAGAAAAAACTGGAGGCGGAAGGGCACGAACTCGAGGGGGAATTCGCGCTCACCAACCGGAAAGCCAACCGCTTCGATCTCGGCGAAGTCTTCCTGGAGATCGCGCTGGTGGTCACCTCGATTACATTGCTGTCGGGAGGGCGCATATTCTGGCATCTTGGGCTGCTGATGGCGACGGCCGGCGTTCTTGTTGCGGCATCGACTTGGATGATGCACTAGGAGGGCGCGGAAAAAGTGGTCGCGGGGGGGCAGAAGCACACCTCAGGCACTGAAGCGTGAACCTATTTTCAGCGGCTTAGCGGCACGAGTAAAGGTTGCGGAAAAAGTGTTTTGCATGGCAGCATTCCCCCAGCGGCTGGAAGCCGCCGTTGATTAAGTGGCAGTTACGGCACTAGTGGAACTCGTGCCCTTCCCGTCCGTGCAGAAATCAGGAGTTTTTCCGCAGCCTGTGAAGTCGTGCCCTTACAAAGCCGCTTCAAACTGCACCAGTACCTAGGCTGTAGTGAACTGTGCCAAGCGCTCCGCGGAAGGGTAAAATGATGCCCTT
>JBAWFQ010000053.1:0-3604 GCA_049592035.1 Terriglobales bacterium | reverse complement strand
ATCTGGGACTGCGTGCGAGCGAAGCTGTGGGCGTCGCCTGGGAAAACATCGACCTTCCGGCTGGCGTGCTGCGCGTGAAGCAAAGCAACTGGTGCGGAAAACTGCTAACGGTGAAATCGAAATCGAGCAACCGTGATTTACCGTTACCGCCGGTGCTGGTGGACATGCTGAAAGAATACCGAGTCCGGTGGAAGCCCAACGCGTTTGGGTTGCTATTCGCGAACGCCAAGGGGCAACCGATCACCAGTTGCTATGTGCGCCGGGACATCATGCACCCGATACGTGAGCGGCTGGGGATTCCCCGTGGTGGCTTCCATGCTTTCCGGCATGGCCTAGGCACCGCACTGATGCAGGAAGGCGCGTCCGCGCGAGTGGTACAGCAGCAGCTAGGTCACTCCGACTTGCGAATGCTGGCGCGCTACGCGCACGTGGTTCCACAAGACCAACGAACAGCCGTAGAGCGCACCGTGGAAATGTTTTTGCGGCGCTCTGCGGCGAAAGTCGAAGTTAACCCGTTGAGAATAAATTAGGTGTTTGGCGTCCCCGGCGGGATTTGAACCCGCGTTACCGCCGTGAAAGGGCGATGTCCTAGGCCAGGCTAGACGACGGGGACTTTTCTAGGTGAGATGATTGCTGGCAGCCAAACTTCATAGTAACAGGGTGCTTTTGCCGCGTCAAAACTGGGCGCTCACAAATCGGTCATCGAACTACACTCGGAACCACAACCGCGCGGAGTTTAGAATAGAATCCATGGCCGATTCGCTTTACTTGAGCGTGTGGTTTCCCAGCTTCGATGAGCCAGAGATTCTGCCGCGAACGGTCAGCGTGCTGCGGCAAATTCCGTTTTCTCCGGCGCGGGGCGGGGTGACTTACCTGGCGATCCAACCGGTTTCGTGGAGCGAGCCCACTATTCTGGAGCGGCGGTTTCGTCCTGGAGTTGCGCCGGAAGAAGCGGTGGCGGAGGTCGCTGAGTTTCTGCATGACGACTACGCTTACATTTTTGAGGCGTACTGGGATTTGTGGACGCCTCCGGTAGGAGCGGAGCAATGGGCGTTGGAGCCCACGCTGGTGCGGCTGACTGCGCATGGCTTGGAATTTGAGGAGGGCGCGGCGGAATCGGCCGGGCATATTCAAATTGACTTCGGGTTGGATACTTCGTTTCTGCATGAGGAAGTCTCGTTGACCGGGGAGGCGGAACGGAACATCCGCAGCAACGTGCAGAAGTTGGTGGAATTTACCGCTCTGGTCGAAAAGAATGCGGGAGCTACGGGGCGGCTGCTTTGGTCGGAGTCGGAGGAGAATCTGGCTCAGAAGCTTATTAACCGGTTGCAGAAAGTCAACTGATCCAGATAAGGCAGCGTCTCAGTTAGGATAATCCCAAACCATTGTCATCCTGAGCGGAGCGAAGGACCTGCTTTTTGCCGCCGTCAATTCCAACTTGCCGCGCTAAATTCTAAAACTGCAATATCACCTGGACTACGGGCAAGGGGAATTGCGTTTCTAAGTGCAATCCCCGTTTCCGTAGTTCGTGAGTTAAGCATACTTCATAAGCGCTTTCGAGAAGACCCGGCCCCAGAACAGCGTGAACGCGCAGGGCCGCATCAACAATCTTCCCGCTGATCGCATTGAGTCTCTTTCTGTTTTTCTCAGCGACCTCGGCGCGATTTATCTCTGCGGCCTCTGTGTTGATCACTTGGTTCGGCCGCTGTCAATCTGCAACTTTTCGCTGGCTGCCGCTTGAGCCGCTGCAAGTCTCGCGGTGAGCACACGGAACGGAGAGCACGAAACATAATCCATTCCGACCTTGTGGCAGAACTCCACCGACGATGGTTCGCCGCCGTGCTCGCCGCAAATGCCCACCTCCAGATTGGGACGTGTCTTGCGGCCACGTTCAATGCCGATCCGCACCAGTTCGCCCACGCCTTCCTGGTCGATCGCAGCGAACGGATCCTGCTTCAGAATTCCTTCCGCCAGATAGGACGTTAGGATCTTGTTCACATCATCGCGTGAGAAGCCGAACGTGGTCTGGGTCAGGTCGTTCGTGCCAAACGAGAAGAATTCCGCTTCCTTGGCAATCTCGCCCGCAACCAGGCAAGCGCGGGGTAGCTCAATCATGGTGCCCACCAAGTAGTGCACGTGCTTTCCCTTCTCTTTAAACACTTCTTCCGCCACGCGCCGGACAACCGCCGCCTGGTTCGC
The DNA here is from genome assembly GCA_049592035.1 of Terriglobales bacterium. Classification (GTDB taxonomy): domain Bacteria; phylum Acidobacteriota; class Terriglobia; order Terriglobales; family Acidobacteriaceae; genus Acidiflorens. Next base: position 1,405 of record JBAWFQ010000053.1, on the reverse strand, counting down.
CATCTCTTTCAGAGTGGAGACCAGCGGGATCATCACTTCCGCGTGGGTCTTGATGCCTTGCTTCTCCACGGCCACGGCCGCTTCAAAAATGGCTCGCGCCTGCATCTCCGTGATCTCCGGATAGGTGATCCCCAAGCGGCATCCGCGCAGCCCCAGCATTGGATTGAATTCATGCAACTCTTCCACACGCGCCAGCAGTTCGGGCAGAACTTTCTTCAGATCGGCGACGCCTTTCGCTCCGTACTCGCTGTACTCCTCGACCAGAGCTTTTTTCTCTTTAGTCCCAGCACTGGGCAGGCTGGCAATGGCAACCATGAGCTGCTCGCGCTTCGGCAGAAACTCGTGCAGCGGCGGATCCAGCGTACGGATGGTTACCGGCAATCCATCCATCGCCTTGAAGAGACCCTCGAAATCTTTTCTTTGATAGGGCAGGAGTCTCTTCAGTGCGGCGCGCCGGTCTTTCTCGTTGCCGGCAAGAATCATGGCGCGCATGTGCGGGATTCGGTCATGGGCGAAGAACATGTGCTCGGTGCGGCAAAGACCGATGCCTTCGGCGCCAAAAGAGCGCGCCTGAATGGCGTCGCGTGGAATGTCGGCGTTCGCGCGCACGCCGATTTTACGGAACGGCTCTGCCCAGCCCATGAGTTTCTGCAGGTCCACATCGTCGGCCGAGGGCTCCAGCGTGTTCAGCTTCCCCTTGATTACGCGCCCGCTGGTGCCGTCGAGCGAGATCCAATCTCCTTCTTTAAATGTCTGCCCCTTGACGCGCATTTCCCGGGCGCGCTCGTCGACTTGAATGTCGCCCGCACCCGCGACGCAGCATTTGCCCATGCCGCGAGTGACCACGGCGGCGTGGCTGGTCATGCCACCGCGCGAGGTCAAAATGCCGGCGGCGACCTCCATGCCCTGGATATCTTCCGGAGTTGTTTCCGCGCGTACCAGGATCACAGGATTTTTCTTTGCGCCATGCCCGGCCTTTACCACCGCTTCTTCGGCGGTAAAAACTATCTGTCCTACCGCGGCGCCCGGTGACGCCGGCAATCCGGTCGCCAGCACTTCCACTTTTGTGCTCTTCTCATCCAGCCCTGGGACGAGAAAGTCGTAGAGCTGGTTCGGTTCGACACGGAAGATCGCTTCCTCCTTGGTAATCAGTCCTTCTTCGACCATCTGAATCGCTACTCGCACCGCGGCTCGGCCAGTACGCTTGCCGTTGCGGGTTTGCAGCATGTAGAGCTTGCCATCCTGGATCGTAAATTCGAAATCCTGCATGTCGCGGTAGTGCTTCTCCAAGCGGGTGGTGATTTCTCGGAGCTGGTTGTAGACCTCGGGCATGATCTTCTGCAGTTCGAGGATCGGAACCGGAGTGCGCACGCCCGAAACCACATCTTCGCCCTGCGCGTTCATC
>JBAWFQ010000052.1:0-8821 GCA_049592035.1 Terriglobales bacterium | reverse complement strand
GTGGAGCGCCGGGCGTCCCCGCCCGGCCACCCCAACTCGCTGCACAAACGAAGCACCGATCGAACCGCGTATCGCCCACAATGATTTATTCTTTTGCTTGCACTGAGAGCTGATAACTGAGAGCTGAGAGCTGCCCCTATGAAATCTGGCATCATCGGTCTGCCGCAGGTCGGCAAGACATCTTTATTTCGCATTCTGACCAAGGCAAATCTTTCCGAGCACGCGTTTGCAAATCCGCGCGAGGCCCACATCGGAGTCGCGAAGGTGCCCGACGAACGCCTCGACAAACTGGCCACGCTCTACAACCCGAAAAAGCTGACTCACGCTTCGGTTGAATACGTCGACGTTGGCGCCATTGGCCAGGATGCGCTGAAAGAGACCGCCTACATTGGCCATTTGCGCCAGGTGGATGCGCTCATCCACGTTCTCCGCGCATTTGAAAGCGATGAGATTCCGCACGTCGGCCCGATCGATCCCCTACGCGACATCAAGAATGTCGAATTCGATCTCATGGTGAGCGACCTAGGCCAGATCGAAAAACGACTGGAGCGCCTCGAAAAAGACCTGAAGAAGATGAAGACGCCCGAGCTGGAAAAAGAAAACGAGCTGCTGATCAAAGCCAAAGCCCAGATCGAAGCCGAAAAGCCGCTGCGCGAAATGGAGATGTCGCCCGACGACAAAAAGCGAATAAGAGGCTTCATGTTTCTAAGCGAGAAGCCGATGCTCTACGTGCTCAACATCGGCGAGAGCACGGCGTTGGGCAAAGACCTCGAAGCGGCGGTGGAAAAATATAAGCTGACCGAAGTGGCCGCGCGTCCGAATGCTGGAGCCAGCGCCATCTGCGGCAAAGTCGAAGCCGAACTGGCGGAGATGAGCGACGAAGACGCGGCCGAATTTCTAGGCAGCTATGGGTTGACCGAAAGCGGCCTCTCACGCCTGATCCGCAAGAGCTATCACCTGCTGGGGCTGATTTCGTTCTTCACAGCCGGCGAAGATGAATGCCGTGCGTGGACAATTCCAGTGAACACGCGCGCCCAGAACGGCGCCGGCGCCATTCACTCCGACCTCGAAAAGCACTTCATCCGCGCAGAAACAATTCGCTGGGATCAATTACTGGAAGCGGGTTCGGAAGCGAATGCCCGCGCCAAAGGCACGCTGCGGCTTGAAGGCAAGGACTACATCGTACAGGACGGAGATGTGATGCATATCAGGCACAGCGGATAAGGAGTTCCCAGTACTCAGTGGACACGATCTGTTCGGAGTAATGGGAACCGCGCAAGGAGCCTCAATAGCGGCCCTGGCGCTCCCAAAGCCTCACCATTTCGTCGACGGAGAACGGCACATCCGGATTCTCGGCGAATTTTGACTCGAGGCTGAATGCGTGCATTTCCAGGGGCACGCTGACGTGGGAGCGTGTTCGCAAGAAACCTCGAACGAAAAGCTCGGTATAGCGCTCGAACTGTAAGACCGAGAACTGTACCGCATGCACCAGCGCGTGAAACAAGCGCCGCTTTGTGATTTCACTGGGGAAGACAATGACATCTTCGAAAGTCAAAGAAGCCATGTGTGTGAGTTCGGGCAGGTTCGTAAAGCCCAGAGCCTTTGCCTCTGTATAGAAGGGCGGATTGGGAACCCACTGATTTCGCAGTTCGACCATGAGGACTCCCGCCAGTAGATTGGGGGAAAAGAAAGGCTTCATCGTACTGCACCGGTCCGCGTTGAGCGGCACCCCTTGGGGACTGTATTCCTTTCGTTTGTCTCGAAGGTACTTACGCACAAGATCAATTGCGGCAGCTACTTTTTCTTCCGGAAATGCGGAGGCTCGCGGCGAGACAATGGAAGCCGGGTCGCAGACTTGTTGGGCAATCAAGCTGTAGTAGTCCTTTAACGCAGTGGCCGACGCCACGGCCTTGCGCAATACGTCCCGCTCGCCATAGCAGGCAATATCTTCTGCCGAAAAGCGCATCCGAAGCCGGTCCTTCGCGCACTCCGCGCTCAATAGCTCCAGCTGAGCGTTCCGCAGCTCTGCGTTCATTTGCATGATGGCGACGCGGTCGTCGCCTTTACTCCATGACAACATCTCAATGCACTCCTCAATATGAACTCCTCGGGGGGAGGGTGGGGAAGGCCCGACTTCAAGAATTCTTTATACTTTAACATTGTTAGTTTTACGTTGTCAAATATAATCCGTTAGCGAGAGATGCCCGGAGCATCGTGATTGTGATATATAGCATTTACAATCAATATTATAGATAGATTAACAGGGATCTAGTTTTGGAACTTAACGTTTCCGGAATTGTGCTGTACAGTGTATAAACATGTTGAATCTCGGAGCAAAATCCTGTGCCCCCGATTCCCGATAAACAGTTGGAAGAACGCATCCTGACGGCCGCCCGCCATTTGTGGCGGGAACACGGTGAGAAGGGGCTTACGTTGCGGGAGGTGGCGCGGGCAGCCGGCACCACCACGCCAACGGTTTACAAGCGATTTCGAAACAAAGAAGCAATCCGCCTGGCGCTGGGTTTGCGCTTCCAGGCCGAACTGCATGCCGAGCTATTCCGGTCCACATGCATAGAGGAGGTGTACCGGCGGCATTTGGCCTTTGCCGAGGCAAATCCGCACGAGTACGAGTTGCTCCGCTTGTCGTGGCCCGAGTTGATCGGACCCGGTCGTCCACGCCCCGGACGTGTTTGGGTGTTGGCGCAACTGGCCGCACGTTTTGGCGGCCAGCCCGAACATTACGGCCAGATCGTCGACACATTGTTCCTGCTCTGCCACGGGACCTCCACCATGCTCACAGCGGGAGGGGACTCGGCTACCCGGAAAGAGTTGCGCGACGCCTGCATCAAGATCTGCGACCGGCTAGTCGAGCACGTAGAAATCTTTCATTCCTGCGAGTAACGCCGCGCGACTTGTTGGTTGACCGCCGATACCCTCTAATGCACGTGAAAAAACCGGTCCAGCAAAAACATGCAAGCCGCCCCGACAAACACCAGTAGCGCCATCTTCACCCCCGGCTCCTTATTCACTTCCGGGATCAAATCCGACGCAGCCACGTAAATCGTAACGCCCGCTGACAGCGGCAATCCGAAGCTCACCTCGTGCCGGAACACAGCCATTGTCATGACTCCAGCCACAGTGGCCGCGCCCAGCGCCACCGACGCTCCCCAGGCGAACGCGCGGCTTCGTCCACTGGCCAGCATCACCGACGAAATGGTGAATCCCTCCGGAATCTTATGCAGAAAAACTGCTACGAAGATGATCCAGCCGAGCGCCGGGGAAACTAGAAAGCCCGATGCGATCGCAATGCCATCGAAAAACGTATGAATCAGCAACCCGATCAGCACCGAGTATCCCTTGTGAGCGTGCACAAACTCATCGGCGTGCGTCTCTTCTCCAAAGTGGAAATGCGGGGTGACGGTGTGCTCGAAGAAATGGACGAGCAGGTATCCACCAAGGATGAGAAAGCCGGCGTAAGGGCCGCGCAGTTTGATGCTCTCCGGCACCATCTCGACCAGCGCCGTAGCCAGCATGAAACCAGCGCCAAGCGCGACGAAGTAGCGCAGATAAGAGCGTTCCCAATTCCTTTGGACAATGATGGCGCCGCCGAACACATTCGCGCCCGCCGCCGTCAACCCCAGCAGCATACTGATCACAATGGGAGACATTCGTAAAGAAGAGTAGCAGGAAGCAACGGCGTTGGGTGGTGCGTAAGCCCCAGACGCCCGGCTTTACTTCGACGTCGTAGACCTGGTCGTTGCTTCAGCGGTTGTTTCGTCCGGGCACGCGGACGACTCCTTGGTCACGATCTCGTAACCCTCAGGCGGCTGGAATGTCGCCGCATCCGGCTCGCTTTGGCTCAGACTTGTCAACTCGCGGTTCGTCTTGCCTGAGCGGGGATCGTCCCTTACGTCGCGCACCAATAGTCCATTCAAGCCAACGGTAAGGGCCGTCCATATCTCCGAAGTGCTGACCAAGGGCGCATCGTTGCCCGCCGCACCTGCGGGAATCGTCGTGGTGTACCGGCGTCCACGCGCTTCAACGCCTTGGATCGACTCTGTCCCTAAATTCTCCGATGTGATTTTCGACTTCGGGCCACTGACCACCGAAACATCGTCTCTCATCATTCTCGAGCAAGTATGTTCCGCCTCTGCGGTGGACATCTTAAATACGTGCGCGATCTTACCCGGAGAGTGCCAGGAGGTTTGGGTTCGGCCTACAGGATCATAGACTACGACATGGGTTTGCGGCGCCCGGACTCCCGACGTGATGGTCGTTGCGGTCATCCGGCGGCCCTGCGAGTCCAGCGCTTTTACTTCGGTGGTCTCTCGGGTGATGGTGGTTCCGTCGGCTAGCGTTTGCACATGCGTGATCTTATACTCCGCGGTGTACGGCATTTTTGCGGCCCGCACATTGGTTTCCGCCGTTACGGACGCGTGGCTCCGCGCAGGCTGGCTCGCGACCTGGCCCGAAGCTGACAACGCCAATCCGGCGACCGCAACTAACGTCATAGCTCTCTGGATAGTAAGTTCTCGCATTTCATCAACTCCCGGATAAGTTCAGCGCACGAAACAGTCTGACATTCGCCCAGCCACAAAGCAACTTGGAGGGTGCCCCATCCTAACGTCGCGCCTTTTGCGACGTTAGGGTGGGATTCCACTGCCGCCGATTCCATCGTGGCCCGTCCAACTCTCAGCCCGGATCGACCGCGACGCTGCTAAGATTTCATCACCAAGCCTCATGTTTCATTACCTGCAAATCGTCGGATGGCTGGCCTGCGTCGCCTATTCGACCATCCCCGCCTTCTGGCTGACGATTCATCCCTTTGCCGAGAGGTGGCGTGCGCGGCAGCGGTCTCCATACCTCTTACTGTTACCCGCGTGGATAACAATGTGGGTCGTGGTTGCGCTGGTCACCAGGCGCTGGCGGGACGTCTTGCTCTATCGATCGGACTGGGCTTGGGCTGCGGCGGCTCCGTTGTTTCTTTCCGGGCTCTACCTCTATTCGCAATCCGGAAAGAATTTCAGCGCGAAGCAACTGGGCGGAGTGCCGGAAATTCACGGCGGAAATCGCGAGCAGCGGCTGGTAACGGATGGAATCCGTTCCCGAGTGCGGCACCCAGTGTACCTGGCGCATCTCTGCGAGATGCTGGCATGGAGCGTGGGAACCGGTCTCGCCGTCTGCTGGGGGCTAACGGCGCTCGCCGTGGTCACAGGAGCGGTAATGATTCGGATGGAGGATGCGGAGTTGGAAAAGCGGTTTGGTCAAGAGTATCGTGACTACGAAGGTAACGTCCCAGCCATACTGCCGAAACTCCATTCATGATCTCGATTACCAAGAGTGCCGACGAGAGCGGTCGCCTGCTGAAATTGTTTCAGGAGTTGCTTGACAGCCTTCCCGAACGAACTGCAACACTGGAGTCTAAGCGCACCCAGAAGGATGATGGGACGATAATCCGGCTGACGCCAACAAACCCGCGCGCCGCCCAGTTCGGCGCCCATACCGAGGATGGCGTGCCCTCCCTCATTGATGTGTTTTTCGGTAGCGGCACCACGTTTGAGTTGAATGGAGATGTTGACGAATTACTGGAGCGTGTTCGTCGCTTGGCCCTCTCCGTGATTTCTGGCAGATGTGAAGAGCGTTTCGGTTTCCTTGGGGTTCGGGGCCAGATTCGATTGGACGGGGAGCCGGGATATCGCTGCACGGATTATTTCCATCCGCGCCTGTATCCAAAGACCGTGCGCTACGAGCCTTACGATCATGAGCCCACCAAGCCGTAAAGAATCTTTCCTGCCCAGTCGATATAATCCGACTTAACTGAAAGCTGATAACTGAGAGCTGACAGCCGCTCCTCATGCGCTTCGAGCTTTTCATCGCAACCCGCTACCTTCGGGCCAAACGCCGCCAGGCGTTCATCGGCGTCATCACGGGCATTTCCATTCTAGGAGTGGCCGCAGGCGTTGCTTCGCTGATTGTCGCGCTGGCCATCAACAACGGCTTTCGCCAGGATTTGCAGGCGCGGCTGCTGGGTTCGACGGCGCACATCAGTTTGCTGCGAGTGGAAAGCGACGGCATTCACGATTGGCGTCCGCTGCTCGAGAAGTTGTCGAAGCAGCCGCACGTAGTGGCAGCCGCTCCGGCGATTTACGAGCAGGTTCTGATCTCGCGCGGCCCGCGAGCCCGCGGCGCAGTACTGAAAGGGATGTTGCCACAGTATGAGCGCAAAGTCAGCGATCTGCTGAACTCGGTTACGCTCGGATCGGCGGCGACGCTGGACGCAGAGATACCAAGCGTAGCGCCGGCGTCCTCGCCGGCTGTCACCGCGGGCGTCTCGCCCGCCGCCGCGGACAGGGGTGCCACGCCAGCAGAATCCCCCGACGACCTCGCCGGAGTGCAGCGGCGCGTCGCGGCGATGCCTCCCATCATTCTCGGCAAAGACATGGCGGACGAACTGGGCGCGACCGTCGGCTCCGTCGTGCTGGTCACCTCTCCGCAGGGAGAGCTCACGCCGTTTGGCATGGTTCCGAAGTACATTCGCTTTCATGTCAAAGGAATTTTCAACTCTGGCTTCTACGATTACGATTCTTCCTGGGCGTTCATCCGGCTGGCCGACGCGCAGGAGCTGTTTGGCTTGGGCGATGTAATCTCGGTCATCCAATTCAAGATCGACGATATCTATCAGGCGGGCAGCGTCGCTCGCGCCCTCGAACAAGCTGCCGATCTTTCCTCAGCAAGCCACGGCTTCATGGCCACCAGTTGGATGGAGCAAAACAAGCCTCTATTCCGCGCGCTGCGCCTGGAGCGCGTCGTGACCTTCATCACCATCGGTCTGATTGTCTTCGTCGCCGCGCTCAACATTTTGATCTCGCTGATCATGATGGTCATGGAAAAAACAAAAGACATTGCCGTCCTCATGTCGCTGGGAACGAAGAAGGCGCAGATACGACGCGTGTTCATCGCGCAGGGCGTTTTGATAGGCGTGATCGGCACGGCAATTGGACTGGTGATTGGTTACGCGATTTCGTGGGCGGGCGGATACTACCACTTCATTTCCCTGTCGCCCGAGGTCTATTCGATTGACTACGTGCCCTTCGCGCCGCGCCTGATGGATGGCGTGATCGTGGCCGTGGTCTCGATTGGGATTTCTTTTGTGGCCACGATTTATCCGTCGTGGTCGGCGGCGCGCATTTTGCCGGCGGAGGCCTTGCGCTACGAATAACTGTTCTGTGGTGACCGGCCGGAGTCTGCCCTGAGCAGAGCCGAAGCGCCCCGGTCGCAGCAATGTTCACACGCCGCAGCCATCAGTGACCACGGTCACATTGCACTTGTTTTCCAGAGGTATACAGTTTTTGCATACCTGGTTTTCGCAAGCACAATCGCGACAACAGGTTGTTCCTCCTCGTTCTCAGATCGTGGTCTGCACGATCAGGGTCTGATGATCAGGGTCTAATGATCAGGGTCTAATGGAACATGATCTAATGGATCAGGTCTACTGGATCGGGGTCTAATCGATTAACCACCGCCTTCTCCGGTAGCAACTGGAGGCGGCGCTGATCCTTAGGAGGGCAAGTTTGCATCCAATAGCTCAAGATCCTCTGCTGAGGGTCGAAGGGTTAAGTAAGAGGTTTCGCTCAGGCGAAGCCGAACTGGTGCTCTTTGAGAATCTGTCTTTTGAGGTCGCCAAGGGAACCATGCTCGCCATCGTCGGCCAATCGGGTGCGGGAAAGAGTACCTTATTGCACATCATGGCGGCGCTTGATCGTCCGTCGGCTGGTGCCGTATACTGCGCCAACTCCCAAGTGAATGAGCTTTCCGAGGATGCCGCCGCCGAGTTTCGTAACCGCGAAATCGGCTACGTATGGCAGTTTCACTACCTGCTGCCGGAGTTCACCGCCCTGGAGAATGTCGCCATGCCGCTGCTGACGCGTGGGCAAGCCCTGTCTGCAGCCAAGCAGGAAGCTTCGCGGTGGTTGCGCGAGGTGGGACTCGAGTCGCGCGGACATCATCGTTCCGGCGAACTGTCTGGCGGCGAACAGCAACGGCTGGCGCTGGCGCGGGCGCTCATCACGCAGCCGCAAGTCTTGCTGGCCGACGAGCCTACCGGCGATCTCGATGGCCGCACCGGAGAGTTGGTTTTTGAATTGGTCGCGCGCTTGCACCGCGAGCATCAATTGACCTCTCTGATCGCCACGCATAATCTGGCCTTTGCACGACGGTGCCATAGGGTTTTGCGGCTCGATCAGGGCAAAATAGAGGAACTTTCGCCCGAGTCGCTTCCGGCGTGACCAAAGGCAGAGCACGAAAGGTTGAAAGAGAGTTGCAGGAAACGAAAGTTGGAAGGTTGAAACATAACAGTACCCGAAGGTAAGACGGCTCCGGTTACTACAAGGCGAATATCGCTTGGGAGATTAGGCGATATGAATGCATAATGAAGTAGGGTCATGGGTTTGGCGGAGGGGTTCGCCTCCGCAGAAACTCGGGGGAACGAGTATATGTTCGAACGCTATACGGAGAAAGCCAGGCGCGTCATCTTTTTTGCGCGGTATGAGGCCAGCCAGTTTGGATCCCCTTATATCGAGACCGAGCACCTTTTGCTCGGATTGCTGCGCGAAGATAAGGCTCTGACTAATCGTTTTCTGCGCTCGCATGCGTCGGTGGAATCGATCCGGAAGCAGATCGAAGGGCATACCACGATCCGGGAAAAGGTTTCCACGTCGGTCGATCTTCCCCTGAGCAATGAATGCAAGCGCGTGCTGGCTTACGCTTCGGAAGAAGCGGAGCGCCTTTCGCACAAACATATTGGAACCGAGCACCTGCTGCT
>JBAWFQ010000051.1:0-6503 GCA_049592035.1 Terriglobales bacterium | reverse complement strand
GGAGCGCGACCCGAAAGCAACCCGTGCTGAACTTCGCTATTCGGTCGAGCGCCTGCTGCGCGGCGCTTCGCTTGTCCGAGTCGCGCTGGTGACAGGGTTGCAGAACCAGATCCGGGTGCAGCTTTCGGCGCTCGGCCATCCAGTCATCGGCGACAGAAAGTACCATCCCGAAGAGGCGTCGGAGCGACGTATTTCGCGAGTCGCTCTGCATGCCGCTCATCTTGAGTTTGCTCATCCACGGTCGGGACAAAACGTATCCATTGATTGCGAACCGCCCGCGGACTTTCAGTCCCTGCTGCAGGCCTTGAAGCTGCCATCTCGCCCGCGCCGGTGAATCTCGCCGTGATGCGGGAATCAACTCAAGGCGCGGAAAATTCGGGCAGGATTAAGGCAGAGCTCTCCAAAACCTGCCCCAGCCGTGGATTTCACCCGGCGCTCAGGACGATCAATCCGATGGGATGATGAGTGTAATCGCGATGTTACGCCAATTGAGGTGACTTCGCAGGATGCGCCTATTTGTCCTCAGTCGGATTAATGGGCTCCCCGACAATGTTGTAGTAGACCTCTTTGGGAGGCTGGGGCTTCGCTGGCTTGGCTGGGACTACAACCGCCGGTGGCGTTGGTTTCGACTGCTGCGGTGCCGACACCGGAGGCAGGGAAACGGGTGTCTGCGAAATGTGCGGTGCTGGGGGCGGAGTTACCACTGTTTGGGTCGGGACGGGAACTGGCTCTGGAGGAGCGATAATGGAAAGCGGTCCGGCAGTCGGTTGCGAAACCTTCTTGGGCACCCGCATCATTTTCACTCGTACCGGCGCGGGTTTCCTCTGTGACCAGCCGTACAGCAGGATAAACACAATTCCTGCAAGGCAAAGTGTCAAAAACGACTTGAACAGTCCTGGAACGTTCAACTCACCCTTGCCGAGGTACGACGGAGACTGAGGGTCTCCATCCATCACCCTAGCCAGCAGCGGCACGACTAAGTTGCTGGTGAGAGAAGCAAGCAATCCCCAGATCCCCTCGGCCAGAATTACGGCAGCCACCAACTGAGCAGCCCATTTAGCGGGGTTCAGCGTCGATGGGGGAGCGGACGTTTGCTTTTCGTCCATACTTATTATGATGCGTAAGCGTACGACGGAGACCGCGCTGCCCATTCGGGGCACCCGATGGGATTGTGAGTGAGCTCGGGATTTTGCAACACTAATCTGCGGAGCCAACGGGGTCGGACAAATCCGTGAGCCCGGCGCGGAGCGATCCTGGGCCGGAAGGAATCCGCTAAATCGCGACCCTCATCGGTAGGGTCGGTCTTTGGTTGACGCATCAAAACACCGGTCGCTTGCCGCTCTTTCAAGCCCGTGGTCGCTGGTGGTCGTCCTGGCCTGTCACACTGCTAGGTCCGCTGCGTCACAGCAGGGATTGACAAAGGTCACAGCGAACCGCCGAAGACAGGAGTAGCATGTGCCCGGGTTGATTTACCCGTTGCTGCCGTTTCCAAGTATACGGCTGGCTTGGTGGTGAACCTGAAAGTTGCCGGACGGACGCTGGCCAGGGGACAAGCCCATGAAAGTCCCGCCTTCCTACGAGCAACTCAACGCCGATTTCGATTGGGCGATCGCCGAGCGCGAGCTCGGCTATCTGTCGGGCGATGTGATTAACATCGGCTGGATGTGCAGTGATCGCCTGTGCCAAATTGGACTGGCTCAGAAGCCGGCCCTGCTCTGGGAAGACTATCAGGGCAACCAGAGGCGCTTCACCTATAACGATCTTCGTGTCTACTCCAACACCATCGCCAATTTCCTTGCCAGCCAGGGAATTCAACCCGGCGAGCGCGTATGCCTTTTTCTCGACCGGGTACCCGAGCTGTACATCGGATTTCTGGGCATCCTGAAGACAGGCGCGGTCGCTCAGCCACTCTTTTCCGCTTTTGGCGACGAATCCCTTTGTGTGCGGCTCAAGGACGCGGGCACGTCGGCCATCGTCACGCAGAAGAAACATCTCCACAAGATCCGCAAGATCCGGGAACAGCTCCCGAACTTGCGGCACTGCATCGTCGTGGATGTGCCCCAGGCGTCTCTACAGGAACGCGAGACTGCTTTCATGATGGAACAAGCGCCGCCCGTCGAGCACTTCGCAATCTACCCGACAAAAGCCGAATCTCCGTCGGTTTTGCACTACACCTCCGGCACCACGGGTCAGCCCAAAGGCGCGCAGCACGTTCACTACTCGATTGTTTCGCAATATCTCACCGCGAAATGGGTTCTCGATCTTCGACCCGACGACATTTATTGGTGCAATGCCGACCCGGGTTGGGTAACCGGCACGTCCTACGGCATCATCGGGCCCTGGGCAAACGGGATTACACAAGCAGTTCTGGACTCCGGCTTTAACGCTGAAAAATGGTACGAGTTCATCGAAAAGTACCGCGTTACCGTCTGGTATTCGGCGCCAACTGCCATCCGCCTGCTTATGAAAGAGGGAGCGGAAATCGTCCGCAAGCATGATCTCTCCAGCTTGCGCCATTTGGCGAGCGTGGGCGAACCGTTGAACCCCGAGGCCGTGATCTGGTCGCGAGAGGTCTTCGGAAAACCTTTCCACGACACGTTCTGGCAGACCGAAACTGGCTGCATCGTAATTACGAACTTTCCTGGGATGGCGATCAAGCCCGGATCGATGGGCAAGCCGTTTCCGGGAATCACTGCAACGGTGCTCGACGCGAAGACGTACGAACCCGTAAATCGGGCCGCTGCAACAGGTCTGATTGCGCTGCGGCCAGGCTGGCCGTCGCAGATTCGCGGCTATTGGAACAATGACGCCGGATACCAGTCGAAATTCAAGAACGGATGGTACCTGTGTGGCGACCGCGCTTCTATCGACGCGGATGGCTATTTCTGGTTCATGGGGCGCGATGATGATGTCATCAACACGGGCGGGCACCTGGTTGGTCCCTTCGAAATCGAATCGGCGCTGCTCGATTGCCCGGCCGTCGCCGAGTCTGCCGCTGTAGCGAAACCCGATCCCGTCAACATGGAAGTTGTGAAAGCGTACGTGACCGTGAAGCATGGTTTTCAACCGTCTGATGACCTTGAACTGGAAATCATGAACCATATTCGCAAGCGGCTGTCGCCGCTAGCCATGCCCCAGGAAATCGAGTTCGTGGACTCGTTGCCCAAAACACGCAGCGGCAAGATCGTGCGCCGCGTCCTCCGCTGCAAGGAGTTCCATGAGCCCGTTGGCGATCTTTCCACCATCATGGAAGACTAAAAACCAAAGAGGACGGCTATGGACGAAATCACCCAAGTAGTTCGCGATTACATCACGCGGGAATACCTGGAAGAAGGAGACGAGCGAACCATCACCGAGACTACACCGCTGATTTCCGGCGGCATTGTCGATTCGTTTTCCATGGTGTCTTTGCTGCGTTTTCTGGAGAAGAAGTACGCGATTGACATTCCCGACGAATGCGCCACTCCCGAGGCTTTCGACACCGTCGAGCGCATCGTGGGGTTAGTGCGACGTTTCCAGAAGGTAGAGGTCGTCAAGGGGTAAATGGTGCCGGGCTACCGGGACCCGACTCTGGATCCCGGTCCAGCTTGGGTACTTACTGAAAAAACTTACGTCGAGGTGCGTCATGGCTTTTGCCGATATACTTCGCCAACGCTATCAAACCGATCTTGATGGAATCAAAGGTGCGGGCCTGTTCAAACAGGAGCGCTATATCCACTCGCCGCAGTCGTCGGAAATTGAAGTGGAGTTTCCTGTGGGCTCGGCCACCAGGAAGTGCATCAATATTTGCGCGAACAATTACCTCGGACTCTCCAGCCATCCCGAGGTCATTGCCGCCGCGCACGCCGGGTTGGACGCGCGCGGTTACGGCATGTCGTCGGTGCGTTTCATTTGCGGCACGCAAGACATTCACCGGGAGTTGGAGAATCGCCTGACCGCGTTCCTCGGCACCGAAGATACCTTGCTCTTTCCATCCTGCATGGACGCAAACGCCGGATTTTTCGAGGCCTGCTTGAATGAGCAGGACGTGATGATTGCCGACCGGCTCGTCCACGCCTCGATTGTGGATGGAATGCGACTCTGCAAGGCAATGCAGGACACCTACAAGCATTCCGACATGGCCCATCTTGAGGAGAAGCTGCAAGAACATCAGGACAAGCGGTCGCGCATGGTAATCACGGACGGCGTCTTCTCGATGGATGGCGATACCGTTAAGCTCGCCGAAATCGTCGCGCTGGCGGAAAAATACAACGCCATGGTCTTCGTGGATGACTCGCACGCTACCGGCTTCATGGGCAAAACCGGACGTGGAACGCACGAGCACTGCGGCGTGTTCGGCAAGGTCGATGTAATTACTACGACGCTCGGAAAAGCGCTGGGCGGCGCTTCCGGAGGATGCGTCAGCGGGCGCCGTGAACTGGTGGAGATGTGCCGCCAGCGAGCGCGTCCTTATCTTTTTTCTAACGCCGTGGCGCCAGTGATCGTGGCCGGTGCACTCAAGGTACTGGACTTGATCAGCGCCTCCACCGATGGCCGCGACAGGCTAGAGTGGAACGCCCGGTACTGGCGCGGCTTGCTCAAGGACGCTGGTTTTGATCTGAAGGAAGGGGATACACCGATTGTGCCGGTGATGTTCTACGATGCCAAACTGGCACAAGACTTCGCGCGTGATCTTTTTGACGAAGGCGTTTATGCGATTGGATTCTTCTTCCCGGTCGTGCCCAAGGGGCAAGCTCGCATTCGTACGCAATTGTCGGCGGCGCACGAGAAACATCATCTGGATGCCGCCATTGAAGCATTCAAGAAAGTAGCGAAGAAACACGGCATCTTAGGGTTGGGAAGGAAGGAACTCATGGCAAGAGTCGCTGCGTAATCGCGGGATCGCCCTCTTGCCGAGAGATCCAGCACTCGTGCCCAGTCTATTTTGGAAGCCATCTCCGTGACGACTCAGGAGGAAACGGAGGTTTCTATGCTCTGTGCAGAGCTTGAGGAACTGGAAGCGGAATTCGTTGACATTCTTACCGCGCTCGAGAAACCAGACCTCACCGAGCAGGAAAGAAGTTCCTTGCAGGTCGCGTATTCTCGGCTGAGTCGCACCATCAAGGAGCATCAGGAGCATGGTCATGAGGGTGGCCCCTGCTTCGAAGAATAGAACGCCTCGGCCTGTCGCCACCCCACGGGCGTGCCTTTTGTGAACCGCTCCCGCCACGGCGCCATACAGGTCCAACCTCCTCGATGTTGAGCTGGCTTCCCTTGCCTACGATGGACGCGGTTTGCACACAACAGCGCGCATTTAGGGCAGATTAGCTAGACTAACGAACCAACAAGGTTCTCTCCGGAGCGATTCTCGGTCTGATTCTGACTGTGATTCTGCTCGTGAAGTCAGGAACGCGAATTCCTGTTCCGACAAACCGGAGAAAATAGATACAGCTTTCAGTACAGTGAGCGAGGCAGATTCCTGCTCTGTCGGCATGGCGTCGATTTTACGCGATAACGTTCGAAAGACACCTAAAGACAACAGAAGCGTGAGGGCTGATTCCCCTGCGGTTCAGTCCCTCACCCGCGCTCTGGCAGCCAAATATGCGTAGCAGTGTGACAAAAGTCATGTGCTTGGTTCATTCGCGTCCGTAACCTTGTGATGAAACAAGATCCCGTCCCGAACTACGAAAGAGCTATGACCGAGAACACTGAAGCTGGCAGTGCAGCTCAGCGGGCCCACAGGCGAGCGCTGATAGTTCCGCGTGAGCATGGTGCCTGGGGGTTGCTGCTTGTTCCCCTGTTCACTGGCGTTGCCGCGGGGTTTGCTTCGGCCCATCGGGCTTGGCCCCTGCTTGTGTTCACGGCGGCCACGCTGTCTTTATTTTGGCTTCGGACACCGCTCGAAAGCCTTACCGGTACGGGCTTACTGATCGCTCATACATCAGGAGAACGCTGGACAGCACTGATTGCGTCCGTTTGTCTCGGCATCGTATCCGTAGCTTGTCTGACCGGGCTGATGTGGAACGGTCGAAACTCAAAGTTGTTGTTTCTCGGAGCGGCAACGGCATTTGCATTTGTGGCCCAGGCGGTTCTTCGGAAGTTCGGTCGTAAGGCGCGAATGGCGGCGCAACTGGTGGGTACAGTTGGCCTCACCTGCACTGCGCCGGCAGCTTACTATGTCGGCACCGGACGGCTAGATGAGCGAGCGTTCGTTTTGTGGGCGGCGAACTGGATCTTCGCGGGCAACCAGATTCACTTCGTCCAACTCCGCATCCGTGCTGCCCGTGCCGCTACCTTCTCCGAGAAATTTGATCGAGGGAGGTTCTTCCTCATGGCTCAGTTGGTATTCTTGGTGGCGCTGACGTTCGCGTCGCGATGGCGGGTGCTTCCTCCCTTGGTGATCGTCGCTTTTGCTCCCGCACTCGTGCGAGGAACACAATGGTTCTTCCGAAAGCCTGAATTCCTGGATGTCAAGAAACTCGGGTGGTCTGAGATGAAGCATGGAGTGGCGTTTGGAGTTTTAC
>JBAWFQ010000050.1:0-45300 GCA_049592035.1 Terriglobales bacterium | reverse complement strand
GGGTTGGACAAGCTACTTGCTATACGTGATCCGGTAAATCGCGCCCTCAGCATCGTCGCTCAAATACATGGTCCCGTCGCTGCCAAACACTATCCCTACCGGACGCCCCATCCAGCGGCCTTTTTGCTTCTCGCCCGGCGCCAGCCACCCGGTAATGAAATCTTCCGCGCCGCCTATGGGCTGCCCTTTGTCGTCGAGCTTCACGCGGACAACTTTGTAGCCCGTCGGCACGCTGCGATTCCACGATCCGTGAAATGCGACGAAGATATTGTTGCGGTACTCGGCGGGAAATCGCGACCCTTGATAGAACGCCAATCCCAGCGGAGCGGAGTGCGCCTGCATCTGCACTTTGGGTTCGAGCACACTCTGGCAGCGATTGTCTCCCGGCTTGGTGAAATTCGAATCGGGCACGCGATCGCCATAGCAATAGGGCCAGCCCCCATCGCCGCCGTCTTTACCCAGATCATAAATCGTCTCGGGCGGCAAATCGTCGCCGAGCCAGTCGCGCCCGTTCACTGTGACCCACACTGTTTCGGTCTTGGGATTCACCGCCAGCCCGACCGCATTGCGCAGACCCTTGGCGAAGATCTTCTGGCCGCTGCCATCGGGATTGAATTCCATCACGGTCGCGCGCCGTGGATCTTTTTCGATGCAGGCGTTGCAACTCGACCCGGCGGAGACATACATCTTGCCGCCGTGAAACAAGATGCTGCGGGTTGAGTGGCCTCCGCCACCAGGCAGATCGGCGAGCTTGACCGGATTCGATGCCCGCAGGTTCGCCTCGTCCCAGTCATAGCGGCGAAGCTTGTCGTTCTCGGCAACGTATAACTTGCCTTCATAAAACGCGAGCCCGTGCGGCTCATTCAGGCCGGCAAGAACCGTTACCATTCGCGCCGCCTTGCCCGCGTGTTTTGGATCGGGTAGCGCGACCACTTTGCCCTTGCCCGATTCGCTCGCCAGCAGCACGCCGCCCGGGCTGAAGATCAGCATGCGGGCGCCGTCCACTTCTTGGGCGAAAACGGAAATGTGGAATCCCGGCGGCGCTTTCAGTTGCGTGAGATCGAAACGAGTTTTCTCGGCATGGGCAAAATCGGTATAAACCAGAAAGGCCAATATCAAAGGAAGCAGGACTAACGATCTTTGTCTTTGGCGCATATTAGCCCGTCGCATATTGTATGTGGATGATCTCGCGGGTAGTTTTGTTCCTGTTTGTCAAGGGCTTCCTGGTTGCGATGACCAAGAGGACGATGAAGAAGACGACCACAAAGGAAAACCTCCCCGGCACGCAGTTTTTATATCAGTTCCGCCAAAATTACCGCCAAACGGTGCCGGCCGCTGGGAGCGAGTAGGGTACAATATCTCTGAAAACAAAGCACTTGTATTTCTCGGGGCGTTCCCGGGCATTTGGCACGCAAACTGTTTATAGAAAGGCAGCCCCGGACGACCGGGCGGCCTTGCAAGGCGCGCTTTTTGGGGCAATTTTTTGAGGCAACCATTGCGTCCCTTATTGTCTCCGAAGATACGCAAGAAAGACTACGCAATTTGTTAAATGACGCAATAAAAATCGCGCCGGAAGGCGCTGGGAATGGCTCCCTATTCCCGATTTGGAGGAAGTTAAAAATGAATAACCGTACCCTCTTCGCGCTGCTGCTAGCCATGGTTCTGGTGGTGCCAGTGTTTGCGCAAGACAATTCCACCGCCCAGACGCAACCTGCTACGAGTCAGTCATCCTCGTCACAATCTTCATCGTCCCAACCCGCGGCTCAGACCGCGACCGGCAAAGAACCCTTACAGCCGGAGACTCGCGAAGGCTTCTGGGGACATCTGAACCCGTTTGCGCGCAAGAAATATGTAGCGCGCCAGACGCAGCCGATCCGCGATCGCATCAACGAACTCGATGAGCTGACGGCCGCGAACAGCAAGGCGATCAAAGATACCGATGCGCGCGCGCAACAAGGAATCCAGCTGGCTTCGGCCAAGGCCAATGAGGCCGACCAACATGCCATCGATGCCGGCAACAAAGCGCAGGCCGCTCAGCAGACCGCGCAACAAGCAAATACACGCCTGAACACGGTCGAGCAGGTGGTCACCAACATCGATCAGTACCAGCCGACGACTCAGACCGAAATCCTTTTCAAGCCGGGACAGACCGTGCTGAGCGAAAAGGCCAAGAACGCGCTCGATGAAATGGCCACCCCGCTGAAGGACCAGCGCGGCTACGTAGTCGAAGTGCAGGGTTTCGCATCCGGTCATGGACAGGTGGCAATCGCGACTTCGCAGAAAATGGCCGAGTCGGTCGTCCGCTACCTGGCGCTGAACCACGACATTCCCATCTACCGGATTTATCTGGTCGGCATGGGCAATGCCCCGGTCTCGACGGGCGAAGCAAAGCCCAAGCGCATCACCGGCGGGCGCGTTGAAGTCAGCCTCCTGAAGAATAACCTGGAGCAGCTCGCTTCGACCGGCACGACGACGCAGGAACAACCACAACAGAAGTAGGAATATCCTCCCCTGAAAAGCCTCTCGCGAAAGCGGGAGGCCTTTTTTGTTTGTGGGGTGAGGGGATAACTCTTCCACACCCCAGATCGTGCTATCCTGCAACGCGTTATGGAAAAGCTGTTCTACTTCCGCGCGCCTTCGCCGGCGGGCCCACTCTTTTTTGCCGCTTCCACAAAAGGCTTGGTGCGGCTTGAATTCGAAGCCCGCGTGCAGAGGCTGAATCCGAGTGCGATCGAACTGCAAGAGTCCAAAGCAGTCCTCTTACCCTATCTCCGCGAACTCGACGAATACTTCGCGGGTAAGCGGCGCGATTTTTCCTTTCCGCTTGATCTTCGTGGAACCGATTTCCAACTCGCCTGCTGGCGCGCGCTGCTCGAAATTCCGTACGGCCAGACCCGTAGCTACCGCGACATCGCTGAAGCGATCGGCCATCCGCACGCCTACCGCGCCGTCGGCATGTCGAATAACCGGAACCCCGTCGCTATCGTCGTGCCGTGCCATCGCGTGATCGCATCGAGCGGCTCGCTGTGCGGTTACGGCGGCGGTCTCGACCTCAAGCGTAAGTTGCTCGACCTGGAACGGGCGAATGTTCGTCCGTCGAATGTTCGTCGGTCGAACGACCAGCCTTGCCTTCCGCTCCGGATCGGTGCATAATCGCGGCCACGTGGGGAGGGTTCGATGCTGTCGCGCGTCGAATACTCGGTTACCGTCCCGGTTCCGGTCGATGCGGCGTTCCTGGCCTTTCAGAATTTCGAACGCCTGCTCCACCGCGGAATTTACGACCAAATCCTATGGTTTGAGGGCAAGCCCTGGCAAGTGGGCAGCCGAGTGCGTTATGTCGTCGTTCGGCCCGTCCCAACCACCATTTCAGCGGTTGTAACCTCGATCAGCGCCCCGCGAGCGATTAGCCTGCTCAACCACGCTCTGGGCGTGACCGCCGAACAACACGTTTCCTTTGGTCCCGATCTCAAAGGCGGCACTCGCGTGCGCATGACGATGAATCTCATCGGCAAGTCGTCCGAGTTATCCGAAGCCGCTCTTTATGAAGCTGTCACTTTTTTGACCAAGGATGCGCTCGACAGCCTGGTCGTACTCTGCAAGCAAGGCGCGTCGCCGGCCACCGGGTAGAGACGCGGCTTACCGCATCTCACGCCCGCGCATTTCTGTAGCAGAACAGTTCGCCAGCGTGCTGCGCTCAGCAGCGCTAATTGCTATTGGAGGCAATAAATTTTGCCTGCAACCTGTAGAATCTGTTCGATCTGCCGAGGATCATGTGCGTCCGACAATTCAGCAATTAAGCCGGCAAATTCGCGATCGCTCCATCTCTCCCGTAGAACTCACCCGCGATTGCCTGGCGCGCATCGAAAGCCTCAACCCGCAACTCAACGCCTTCATCACCGTCCTCGCCGACGCGGCTCTCGATCAGGCGCGACGCGCCGAGCAGGAAATCCACAGCGGTAACTACCTCGGCCCGCTGCACGGCATCCCGATCGGACTCAAAGACATTCTCGATACCGCCGGCACCCGGACCACTGCGGCCAGCGGGGTTTTCAAAGATCGAATTCCCACCGAAGACGCCGAAGTCGTCCGCCGCCTGCGCGCTGCCGGAGCCATTATCCTCGGCAAACAGAATCTGCACGAGTTCGCCTACGGCGGCAGTTCGATGATCAGTTTCTTTGGTGAGATTCACAATCCCTGGGACACGACGCGTATTACTGGCGGCTCCTCCGGAGGTTCGGCCGCCAGCGTCGCTGCTGGCTTGGGCTTCGCCGCCGTTGGCACCGACACCGCCGGGTCCATCCGCCTGCCCGCCGCTTATTGCGGAGTCGTCGGGCTCAAGCCAACTTACGGCCGCGTCAGCGCCCGAGGAGTGATTCCCTTGTCATGGTCTTACGATCACGTCGGACCGATCGCAGGCTCGGTCTATGACGCGGCCTTGATGCTGCAAGTGCTGGCAGGCTACGACCCGTCCGATCCCGCCAGCATCGACGCGCCGATGGCTGATTTCGTGCGCGCTATCGCGCAGCGTCCATCAGGGCTGCGTGTTGGCGTCGACAGGGAATTTCTCTTCGAAGATGTCCATTCCGAAGTCGCCGCTGCCATTGAAAAAGCGATCGAGATTTTTCGCGAACTCCACGCGGAAATTCGCGAGGTCAAACTCGAAGTCTCCACCGACCGCACGCTCTCGAGCGCCGAATCGTATGCCTATCACGAGCAATTCCTGGCCACTTCATCGGAGCTCTACCAACCCGCAACGTTAGCGCGTATCCAATCGGGAGCGAAAATCTCCGCACCCCAGGCTTTGCGCGCCAGCCGCGACCTCCAGGCAAGCCGTCACGCCATCCGAAAAATATTCGAGGAAGTGGACATGCTGCTGACGCCGGCGGTTCCAATCCCGCCGGCGGCGATTGCAGATCTCCGCGAGCACCCCGACACCCTGCGTACGCAGGAGTTGATGATGCTGCGCAACACGCGGCCTTTTAACGTCTGGGGAAATCCTACGATCTCTGTGCCGTGCGGATTTACAAAAGATGGCCTGCCGATTGGCCTGCAACTAGCCGCGGCTCCGTGGCGGGAGGACGTGGTACTACAAGCCGCACATGCCTACGAGCAGGCGACGGAGTGGCATAAGAAGATGCCATCACTGATCAACACCTGAAGCCTGTCATCCTGAGCGCAGCAATCCCGATCGCGAAGCGGGCGGAATTGCGGAGTCGAGAGCAGACGCCGTCCGTGCTGCCGTGGGAGTCTTTACGAAGAGATCAAAAACCAAGGTAACTGTCCTACGCAGTTATTGCCGAGGTTCTGGAACAATGATTCGTACTTTCCTCATGTGCCGACCCAAACGAAGGATAATGTAAAGGTTGGCGGGCATGTGTACGAATAGCTCATCCGCACCGACGTTCTCACCGTTAATTCCCACTGCCCCGCTCTTAATCTTCGTGGCTGCTTCTCGGTTTGAGCTCGCGAGTCCGGCTTCACGGACAAGTCTGTCGAGGCGCAACATATGCTTATCGCCATTACCGATAACCCTGGCTGCACCGCCCCCCCGTCCTTCGTAAACAACATCGGCCAGATCAATATCAATGCACTCCAAGTTCTCGGGTACACCGCTTTTCTGAAACTGCTTAGCCCAATCGTCCGCCGCCTTGCTTGCCGCTTCCGCCGAGTGAAAATCGGACACAATTGACCGTGCCAGCTCTTTCTTCAGTGCCATCGGATGCGCCTTCCCACTGGCGGCATCGGTTTTCATCTGCGCGATCTGCTCCATCCGCACATCCGTCAGCAGCTCGTAATACCTCCACATCATCTCATCCGAAATCGACATCACTTTGCCGTACATCTCAAGCGGCGGCTCGTGAATTCCAATCGCATTGCCCAGCGACTTCGACATTTTGTTGACGCCGTCGAGACCCTCGAGAATCGGCGTGGTCAGCACCACCTGCGATTCCTGCCCGTACGCGCGCTGCAACTCGCGGCCTACCAGCAGATTGAATTTCTGATCGGTGCCGCCGAGTTCCACGTCGGCTTCGAGCGCGACCGAGTCGTATCCCTGCGCCAGCGGATACAGCAGTTCGTGCATGGCAATGGGCTTCTCTTCATGGAAACGCTTGTGGAAGTCCTCGCGCTCCAGCATCTGCGAGACCGTGTACTTCGCCATCAATCGTATGAAGTCCTCGGCCGAAAATTTCGAGAACCAGCGGCTGTTGAAGTCGACCACGGTTTTTCCCGGGCTGAGAATTTTGAAAACCTGCGCCTTGTAAGTCTCCGCGTTCTCCGCAATCTGCTCCCGCGTCAGTGGAGGGCGCGTCGCCGAGCGCCCCGTCGGATCGCCGATCATCCCGGTGAAATCTCCGATGAGGAAGATGACCGTGTGTCCGAGATCCTGAAAATGTTTCAGCTTGCGCAGCAGAACGGTGTGCCCCAGGTGCAGATCGGGCGCTGTCGGGTCGAAGCCCGCCTTCACCCGCAGCGGCTTGCCCGATGCGAGCGAGCGTTCGAGTTTTAAGCGCAGTTCGGATTCCTTGACGATCTCCGCCGCGCCCTTCTTGATATATGCCAGTTGTTCGTCAACCGGTGGAAAGTTAGCCATGCGTTTCGATTATAACGACTGGGGCCGCAGAGACAGCTGCGAGCTTCGGGCTTCGAGCAGGCCCGTGAATCTCACTAGGGCTGCTCTAAGGTTGAAGCCTGCGGCTCGCAACCTGTAGCTATTCAATCATTGCGATGGACGATCCCAGCACGATACCGACCACCGCTACGATCGATCCAATCATCCAAATGACAAACGGGTTCCCTGAGACGAGTGAAAGCAGCGAACCCATCAGGAGGCCAATCACCATTCCCGTAATTGCGAACCTTAACACCGTCCGAAGGCGCTTCACCTTTGTTCCCCATTCAACCCACACGATCGCCGATAGAAGCTCAGCGCCGCATCTCCCTGCACAAGCTTGCGATAGCGCCGCAGTGGAAACGCTTCTCCTGGATCGAATCTCTTCTCGTGTTCCGCGATCACCACGCTGCGCTCGCCCAGCAACTTCGATTGCGCCAGCGCCGCCAGCGTCTTTGCGTACTCCTCTTGCATCGAGTAGGGCGGATCGAGAAACACAAAATCGGCAACATTCCCCGATAGCTCCAATTGCCGCAAGGCTCTTCCAGCATCGGCCTTGACGATCTGGAACCCGCTCACAATCCCCAACGACTTCAAATTCGCGGCAATCAGGTCGGCCGCTGCTTTGGATGACTCGACGAAGCGCACCATCCGCGCGCCTCGGCTCAGCGCCTCAATACCGACTGCGCCGGTTCCGGCATAGAGGTCGAGCCATGTCGTCCCGGCCAGCGCCTCCGGATCACCGGAACAGAGCACATTGAACAGCGTCTCGCGCAGGCGGTCCGACGTTGGACGGATTTCTAGGCCGGGCAACGATCGCAACGTCCGGCGCCGATACTGGCCCGCAATTACCCTCATAATCCTCTGTAGAGACGGGGCTTGCCCCGTCTCCATTTGCATCGTCTCCGCTTGAGCGGTCTGCCGGAGACGCGGCAATCCGCGTCTCTACAGCCACATCCGTGCAACTTCCGGTCCAGCCCTTCCGATTCCCCTTTTCGCATCTCCGCCGGGTCAATCGGTGTCTAACCAGATAGAATACTTGCAGGCCTGTTGATGCGCAGTTGGTCCATCCCGCTCGGACGTCTTTTCGGAATCGAAATCCGCGTTCACCTGACCTTCCTGTTTCTCCTCGTCTTCGTGTGGAGCGTCGAAAGGGGAACTCAGGACAGCACCGCGGCTCTCCGCGGTCTGGGCCTGGTCGGAATCATTTTCGGCAGCGTCGTGCTGCACGAATTGGGTCACGCTCTGGTGGCCCGTCGCTCGGGCATCGAGGCAAAGGGAATCATTTTGCTCCCCATTGGCGGAATCACCATCCTCGACGAAGCCCACGCCATTCCCGATCCGATCAACGCCTGGAAGCGTGACATCCGCATCGCGATCGCGGGGCCGCTGGTGAATCTCGTAATCGCGGGGTTATCCGCATTCATTCTGCTCGCGGCCATACCGGGCATTTCGCTGACCACGAGACCGCTTCTCCACTCGAGCGCCCTGTTGCGCAGCATTGTCTGGGCCAACCTTTACCTCGGATTGTTCAACCTGTTGCCGGCGTACCCCATGGATGGCGGGCGCGTGCTGCGCGCTCTGTTCATGCGCGGCGGAGATATGGTCCACGCCACGCAGCGCGCCGTCCGGATCGGCCACGTCTTTTCGATTCTGTTCATGATGGTCGGAATCCTCCTCGGCAACTGGTGGCTGGTGATGATCGGATTATTCCTCTTCTTCGGTGCGCAACTCGAAGAGCGCTCGGCAGTGTTTCAATCCGTGCTGCAAAGCGTGCGCCTGGAAGAAGTCATGCTCACCGATTTTGCCACGCTCTCGCCCGCCGACACACTGGAAGATGCGCTCGAAAAGGCGGTGCACACGCTGCAGGACGATTTTCCCGTAGTGCGCGGCAGCGACATGGTGGGCGTGGTCTCGCGGCAAAAAATTCTCGAAGCCCTGCGCGCCGAAGGCAATGGCTACGTGCAAGCCGTGATGAACCGTATTTTCGACGTGGCCGCCAAGCAGGAGTCGCTGGCGTCTGCGTTTCGCAAACTCTCTGCCCACAATCTCAGCATCATTCCCATTGTCGACGAACAGCATCTGGTCGGAATCGTCACCCTGCAGAACCTGATGCACTCCATGGCGCTACTCGCCGAAAGCCGCAAGTTGCGCCGGGAAGCGCTGGACTCCTAGCGTAGCTAGGAGAAACAAGACAGCCTCGATCAGGCTCTCCGCGTTGACTTGGCTGATTTCTCCCACCAACCTCCCGGAATTTTTCACGATATACTTCCCGGCAAATGGCCGAGGCAATCGGCACGGGGGAGAATGTGTTCGAGACACTGCTCGCAAAAATTCAGAAATTCGGCGTCATGGCGCTCGCCGGAATGCTTGCCATCGTCGTGGTGCTCTCCATAGCGCATCTGGGCGTGTTGATCGGCGAGGAAATCTGGACTCCGCCTCGTTTTCTCATTCGGGTACAGGGTTTGGTTGAGGTTTTTGGATATTTCCTGTTGGTGTTGATCGGCGTGGAACTGCTGGAGACGTTGCGAGCGTACCTGAAGAAAGACGTCATTCATGTGCGCATTGTTCTGGAAGTTGCGCTCATCGCGATGGCGCGGAAGGTCATCATTGCAGAACCCGCCACTGTACCGGCCTTGACTCTGTTGGGAGTGGCAGCTCTGATTCTGGCGTTGGCTATTGCGTTTTACTTCGAGCGGCAGACGCAAGAATAGGCCGGCAAACTCCTAACGTCCTCCTAACAGACGCGCGTAAACTTCCTGCGCCGCGCGCACCACGCATCCAAACTCTACCGCCCTCCCCGTGGACTCGGCGATTACATGTTCGAGTGCGGCCAGCACTCCGATCGTATCCAGATAATCGTAGTAGCCAATGTGAGCGATGCGAAAAAGCTGTCCCTTCATCTCCGCCTGTCCGTTGGCCACGACCGCGCCAAACTGCTCGCGGAATCGTTGGCAAATGGCCGTGGAATCGGCGCCAGCGGGCGCAGCAACCGCCGTCAGCGCCGCCGCGGGAGAACTTGGCGCGAATAATTTCAGTCCCAGCGCTTCGACGCCGGCGCGTGTCATCGCCGCGCACAGTTCCGCGTTCGCAATCAGCGCGTCGCGTCCCGCCGCTAGATTTCCGTTTCCCATCTGGCGCACGTAATCGAGGGCCGCGGCCAGTCCGGCAAACAGCGCGGTTGCGGGCGTGGAGGCGGTTTCCGCCTTGGCCGCCGATTTCCGTTCCTTGCGCAGATCGAAGTAATAGCGCGGGGATTTCGTCCGCTCCATGCGCTGCCAGGCGCGCTCGCTGATGGCGCCATAAGCCAATCCGGGCGGAATCATCAGCGCCTTCTGCGAGCCGCCGATAATGATGTCGATTCCCCAGCCATCCACATCGAGCCGGGTTGTGCCCAAGCCCGTGATTGCGTCGACGATCAACAGAGTGTCGGGCAGAGCATCCGAAGAAGCGCGCACCAGTTTCGCAATTGCTTCGACGTCATGACGCGCGCCCGTGGAACTCTCGGTCGCCTGCACATAGACGCAGCGGATCTCGGGCGTGAGCTTGCGGCGCAGTTCGTGCAGTGAAAATGTTTCGCCGTAGGGAGCGTTCACGATTTCTACTTCGCAGCCAAAGGCCGTAGCCAGCGAAACCCAGCGCTCGCCAAACTTGCCAGCGGTCAACACCAGCACCCGGTCGCCGGGAGACGTCAGGTTCGAGACCGAAGCCTCCATGAAACCGGTGCCCGATGAGGTCAGCACGAGCACATCATTCTTCGTGCCGATGAACTCCTTCACATCGGCCAGAACGCGCGTGAATAGGGCGCGGAACTCGGCGGTGCGATGGTGGGCGCCATAGGCAGCCATCGCCAGCTGCGCTTGCGGCAGCAGGGGCGTTGGTCCGGGAGTGAAGAGGCGGTTTTTCTTGAGCATCAGAACCAGAATATTCCAAAGCCCCTAGCTTCGGGAAAGAAAGCAGAGTCCTCGCTGCGCTCGGTGCCCGGACGAATGCGTCCGGGCCTACATGATTGTCTATAATCCCCTCATGCCCCTCATCGACCAGATCCAGAAAGACATTGTCGCGGCCATGAAGGCTCGCGAAGAGCAGCGGCTTTCTACCCTGCGCATGGTGAAAACGGCGCTCAAGAATCGCGAGATCGAAAAGATGGCGCCGCTCGACGACAAAGAATCGCAGCAGGTGCTCTCCACGCTGATCAAGCAGCGCAAAGATTCGGTCGAGCAGTTCACCAAGGGCGGACGCCAAGAGATGGCCGACAAGGAATCCGCCGAAATCAAGCTGATCGAAACCTATCTGCCCAAAGCCGCCGGCGAAGAAGAAATCGTGGCTGGCGTCCGAGCAGCGATGGCCGAGATGACGGGTCCGCTGACGATGAAAGATATGGGAACGGTCATGAAAGCCGCGATGGCCCGCTTCGCCGCCGCGGGAATGCGGGTGGATGGGAAGGTGGTCAGCGAGGCGGTGAAGAAGGAACTGGCGGGGAAGTAGGGATCACCATGGCTCACGTAGGGGCGGACGCATTCGTCCGCCCAGTCGAGCGAAGCTCGGCAGATCACTTCGTCGCATCGAACGACTCCAAGGCGCGTTTTGCGACCTCCGCTGGCAAGGGCGCATAGCCGAGCGCGGAGCACTTCTTCTGGCCCGACGTTAGCATCCAACGAAGAAGTTCCGTAAGGACACCTCTCTTGTCCTTATCCTCCGTCCGCTCCGGAAGTAACAGCCACGTGTAGGTCGCAATCGGGTAGGCATCCTCGCCGGGCGGGTTGGTAATGGATACACGAAAATCCTGGCCGGGCGTGTCGGCTGTTGCCGCTGCCGCCGCGGTGACACTGGAAATGTTTGCCTTGATGAATTGTCCGGTCGCGTTCCGGACTGCCCCGAAACTGAGTTCGTGCTGAATGGCGTAGATGAATTCCACGTATCCGATGGAGTTCGGCGTCCGTTGTACGGCGGCGGCGACCCCCTCGTTGCCTTCCGCTCCGATTCCCACGGGCCAGGGCACTGTCGCTCCGGCACCCACTGAGGATTTCCATTGCGGACTGATCTTCGATAAATAGTCGCTCCACACAAAAGTCGTACCGCTGCCGTCGGAACGATGAGCAACCACGATGTTGGCGTCGGGAAGGGTTGCGCCGGGGTTCGACTTCCTGATTTCCGGGTCATTCCATTTCTTGATTTGGCCCAAGAAAATGGCCGCCAGCGCCTCGGGCGTGAAGTTGAGAGTTTGATGAACACCCTTCACGTTGTAGATAATGACAACCGCGCCCAGGACCATTGGCAAATGGATGAATCGTTGGTGGGCTTGCGCCATGGCCTCGTCTGACAAGGGCATCTCGGAAGCGCCAAAGTCCACTTTGCCTTCTTTCAGTCGTTGGATTCCTTCCGCCGACCCTACCGCGTCGTAGCTGATATGCGCCTTTGGATTCTGTTCCTGAAATAACTCGAACCAACGCTGATAAAGTGGCGCGGGAAACGTGGCGCCCGCGCCGCGCAACGTTCCTGCGGCTTGCCCCGCTTGGCCTGCGAGTGCGGGCTCTTGCGGGCCTTCTGCTTTGAGCGCGCCGAGCAACTTGTTCACCATCTGGCTCGCGAGGTCGTCTGTAATCCCCTTCCAGGGGAAATTGCTCGGGCTCACCAGATAAGACCACAGTGTGTCGCCATTCTTGCCGATCACTTCCGCGGACAGGAACCCCTCGAATGTGGGCTGGCTCGCGCTCTGGGAGTGGGGACTAAGAGAAACGCGGCCGGTCACCCAAATCCGCCCCGTGCCTCGGACCAGGGCGTCGGCGTCCTTTGGATCGGAGACCAGGCGCACATCATGACTCTTTCGCAGCAACCGGACCATCTCTTGCCGCATCTTCGCCGCGCCGCGCCCCGTCCCCAGGGAATCCACATACAATTTTTTTACCTGGGAAAGCTGTTCAGCGTTTTGAGCAAAGGCGCCCGTGGCAACGGCAGATAGTAGCAATAGCAGAGCGCATAGCGACGACGCAGATTTTGAAGCCCAATTCAAGAACGGACTCCCTCCGCCGAAAAGAAAATGTTCATTTTATGCTCTCAATGTTTATTTCCGATTAAAGATCCGGGCGGGGTGGTGTTTGAAATGTGCGGCGCAGGTTTCAGACACTACCTCTGGGCGACAGGGTGTGTGACCCGTGCTACTGTTTGCTCATTTGCCATTCCCGGTAAGCTTCGCTCTTCCCAATCCCGCGCTCTTTGGCGACTTTTTTTAGCGCGGCTTTCTCGTCTGCCTTCTCCTCATCCATGATTTCGCGCACCCGCTGGGCGAGGCTGACAGTCTCAGCTGTGGCGGGCACTACTCCTTCTTCAGCTTTAGCAATGAGCAGCGTAATTTCGCCTTTGACCTCTCCGCGGGATTTGAGTTGTTTGAGAATTTCCCCGGCGCGCCCACGCAGGAATTCTTCGTGAATCTTGGTGACTTCGCGCGCGACCACCACCTGGCGGGCTTCTCCAAGAACCTCGGAAACGTCGGAAAGGGTTTCCAGCAGCCGGTGAGGGGCTTCATAGAACACCTGCGTGCGCGGAGAATCTTTGATACTCTCCAGTAGCTTGCGACGCGGTCCGGCTTTCGCGGGCAGAAAGCCGCTGAAGCGGAACGAGTCGGTGGGCAGGCCGCTCGCGACCAGCGCCGCCAGAAAGGCCGACGCCCCTGGAATGGGCACAACCGGCACATGATGCCGGATGGCGAGTGCGATCAGGCGGAATCCGGGGTCGGAGATGCCGGGCATGCCCGCGTCGGAGACGAGCGCGACCTTGGCACCGCCTTCCAGGTCGACGACCAACTCTGCGGCCTTCGTCATCTCGTTGTGCTCGTGATAGCTGACCAGCCGCGTCTGAATGCCGTAATGGCTGAGCAACTTCAAGGTCTGGCGCGTATCTTCGCAGGCGATCAGGTCCACTTCTTTGAGCACGCGCAGGGCGCGCAGCGTGATGTCTTCCAGGTTGCCGATAGGCGTGGCGACCAAATACAGCGATGGGCCGCCCAGGGTTGTGTCGCGTTCGGAGCCTTTGCCGTTTCGAGTGTCCTCGCTCATACCGCGAGTCTAGCAAGAAAAACCCTTCACCACAGGGGCACTGAGGAACACAGGGGAAAACAATTCTTTGGGTTGTTCCTGTGTTCCTCAGTGTCCCCTGTGGTAAAGATTCTTGTCAGCGGAGCCTGCCGCCTAGCCGAGCGCTCCGGAACCATCCTGGGCAATGTTTTGCGATTCGCCTTTTCTTCGCTTCATGCTAAACTGACCAAAACGGATGTGACCGCCAACACTTCACGCTCCAGCCCGCGGGTGTAGGCTCAGATTCCAGATTCACAAAAATAAGAGGAGCAGCCATCATGGCCGAAGAGCGGAACAGCGAGCGTAGCCGAACCGAAGAGCGCAACAACGAGCGCAACAGCGAACGCACCAAGGCAATCGAACTCGCCTTTGCACAAATCGAAAAGCAGTTTGGCAAAGGTTCCATCATGCGGCTGGGATCGAAAGAAGCGATCGTCCCGATCGCTGTGATTTCCACGGGCGCGATTTCGTTCGATGCCGCGCTCGGCGTGGGTGGAGTGCCGCGCGGCCGCGTGGTGGAAATCTTCGGCCCGGAATCTTCCGGCAAAACGACCATTGCCCTGCAGGTAATTGCCGAGGCGCAAAAAGCTGGAGGCATGGCGGCGTTCGTCGATGCCGAGCACGCGCTCGATCCTGGCTATGCCAAAAAACTCGGCGTGGACGTCGACAACCTTCTAGTCTCGCAACCCGACTACGGCGAGCAGGCGCTAGAAATTACCGAAGCGCTGGTGCGCTCGAACTCGATCGACGTGCTGGTGGTCGACTCGGTCGCGGCGCTGGTCCCCAAAGCCGAACTCGACGGCGAAATGGGCGACAGCCACATGGGCCTGCAAGCGCGTCTGATGTCGCAAGCGCTCCGCAAGCTGACGGGCACGGTCGCCAAGTCGCGCACCTGCCTGATTTTCATCAACCAGATCCGCGAAAAAATTGGCGTGATGTTCGGCAACCCGGAAACCACGACTGGAGGGCGCGCCCTGAAGTTCTATTCGTCGGTGCGCATCGATATCCGCCGCATTGCCGCCATCAAAGAAGGCGACGTGGTCACCGGCTCTCGTACCCGCGTCAAAGTCGTGAAGAACAAGGTGGCTGCGCCCTTCCGCGAAGCCGAGTTCGACATTCTCTATGGCGAAGGCATCTCGCGCGAAGGCGATCTGCTCGATATCGCTGTGAACAGCAACATCCTGGAGAAATCGGGCTCGTGGTTTAGCTACAAAGGCGAGCGCATCGGGCAGGGGCGCGAGAACGCCCGCGCCTTCCTGAAAGAAAACAAAGACACCATGGCCAAGCTCGATGCCGAAGTGAGGAAGGCGCTGGGACTCGTGCCGTCAACGGCGACTCCGCCTCCGGCGGCGGTTCCGGCGCAAGCGACGGGCACGCAGGGACGCGTTACGACCATGCCCACGGCGGCGGAAGCGGCGAAAGTGCCTGCGGCGAGACGATAGCAATGCTCACGCGGGGTGGACGCCTCGTCTGCCCCCGTCGAGCCCGTTTGCCGGGCGGGGACGCCCGGCGCTCCATCCACTCCGATTGCCATTCCCGCTTCCGCCCGCATACAATCCTCCTTTCGTTGACCATGTCGTCAACCGAGGGCCCCGATGAAGCGCATCAAAGCCATCTATCCCGGATCGTTCGACCCTCCCACCAACGGGCATCTTGACCTGATCGAGCGCGGCAGCAAGATCTTCGACGAGTTGGTGGTCGCCATTCTTCGTAACCCAGAAAAAGACCCTTTGTTCAGCGTGGCCGACCGTCGCAAGATGCTGGAGGCAATGATAGTGACCGCCGGCTTTGATAATGTCTCGGTCGACACTTTCGAGGGCCTCACCGTCGACTACGCCCTGCGGCTCGATGCGCAGGCCATCCTGCGCGGCATTCGCGCCATCAGCGACTATGAATACGAACTGCAGATGGCCCTGATGAACCGCAAACTCCAGCCCAGTCTGGAGACGGTGTTCATGATGCCCGCCGAGAAATATTCGTACCTGAGTTCGCGTCTGGTACGTGAAGTGGCGCAGCTCGGCGGATCCATCGACTGCCTGGTGCCGGAACTGGTCGCGCAGAAAGTTCGTGAGAAAATGGATGTCGCCCACAAATTCACAAACGGCGAGCCGCTCGCGGGCAAAGCGTTTCCCGAGGGCAAGAGCCGATCCAGAAAGAAGAAAGCCTAAAATTAATTTGAGGCGTCAAACATGAGCGCAGTGGTGACCCCTATTACCAGCTCCGTCCGCCTGACGGAACGCATCAACCGCATCGAACCCTCCGCGACCATGGCAGTGGTGGCCGAGGCCGACAAGCTGCGCCAGCAAGGGATTGATGTAGTCGATTTCGGCGCCGGCGAGCCGCACTTCTCCACGCCGCAGCACATCAAGGATGCCGCCATCGGCGCGATTCACTCGAATTTTTCCAAGTACACCGCCGTCGGCGGTACCACCGAACTGAAAGACGCCCTGATTCACCGTCACGCCGTGGACTTCGACTCCGATTACCGGCGTGAAGAAGCTGCAGCTTCGGTCGGCGGCAAACATGCGCTGTTCAACGTCATCTCTGTGCTCGTCGATCATGGCGACGAGGTGATTCTTCCCGTCCCCTACTGGGTCTCGTTCAAAGACATGGTGCGCTACGCCGGAGGCAATCCCGTACTGCTCCACAGCGACGAATCGCAGGGCTTTCGCGTCACCGCCGCCATGGTCGAAAAACTGGTGACGCCGAAGACCAAGCTCATCATTCTGAATTCTCCATCGAATCCTTCCGGAGCCGTGATGAGCCCGGAAGACATGACCGCCGTCGTCCAACTCGCGCACCAGCACGGCATTTGGGCGCTGTCCGATGAGTGCTACGTTTATTTGAACTACACCGGCAAGCGCTTTTCCGTGGGTTCGTTGCGCGAGTATCGCGATCACTTCATCGTCGTGGGCTCGCTATCGAAGACCTATGCCATGACCGGCTGGCGTCTAGGATTCACGCTCGGCCCCGCGCCCATCCTCGCCGCCGTGCAGAAGCTGCAGAGCCAGTCCACTTCGAACCCAACCTCGATCGTGCAGAAAGCCGCGATCACGGCTCTTCGCGGCCAGCAACAATGCGTGGAAGACATGCGTCTGGAGTACATTAAGCTGCGCGATCACGTGGTAAAGGGACTGCGTTCCATTCCCGGCGTGAAATGCGCGCTGCCCGAAGGCGCGTTCTATGTTTATCCCAACATCTCGGCATTCTTCGGACGCAGCGGAATGAATTCAGCCTCCGACATCGCCAGCAAGCTTCTGCGCGAGAAGCACGTCGCCACCGTTCCCGGAGAAGGATTCGGCACGAAGGATCACATTCGCATTTCCTACGCGACTTCAGTAGCCGAACTCGACCGCGGCCTGGAGCGCATGCACAAGTTCTTCGACGGTCTGTAGGCAGCAAGCAGCGCACTCAACCGCTACGTACCACGTCGCGCAAAGTCAACTCCACTCCGCCAAATTCGGGATGGTCGTTCATGCCGAGCGAGTAGGCGATGTCCAGGCGGTCCCCGGCCAGCAACTGCAGGCGGTCGCAAGATTCTTTGAGGCCCCATCCCATGGCTTTGAACGCAATGTTGTCACGCCAGGAAGAGGATGATGAGGAGGAGGATTGTGTGGTGGCGTAACTTTGCTCCGCCGCCACCACACCGTGTCGTTTCGGAATCGGCGCTGCGTCGGGATGACAGCGAGGAGTGAAGTCCTGCGCTGCTGCTTCGCGGATGGCTGGCGCAATTCGCAGCCGAACGTGCTTGTCTTTCACCGCTTGCGGAGGCGCCATTAACCGCACCGCACGCGCAGTGAAAACCGGCTCGCGATTTTCCATCCCAAAAGGTTCAAGCAAGAGCAACGCCTGATAAAGTTCGGGCGTGATTTCGCCGAGGGGTAATTCTCGATCGCACTCCAGCTGGGGTTCGAAATCGGCCAGAGTAAGGCATGCGCGGGCATAGCGATCCAGATGTTCGCGCAGTTTCGCCACGTTGGCGCTGGGTAGGGCGAAACCAACCGCGTGCGCGTGTCCGCCGTAGCGTGAAAAAAGTTCGGGGCACGACTCGATCGCGTGCAGCAGATGGAACGCCGCGATGGAACGTCCTGAGCCGTGAGCTTCGTCGCCCTCACGCGAGATCACCAGGGTTGGCCGCCCGTGGCGTTCCACCACCCGAGATGCGGTGATGCCAATCACGCCACGATGCCAGCCCTCGCCATCCAGCACCACGCAATAGGCTTCGCGCAGCGCCGGCTCTTCTTCCAGGCGGCGCTCGATGCTATCCATGATGCGCCGCTCTTCCTCCTGACGCTCGGCGTTCAGTTGGTCAAGCCGGCCGGCGATCTTTCTTGCACGCTCCATGTCTTTCTCGTTAAAGAGATCCACCACGTCACGGGCCACGTCCATGCGCCCGGCAGCGTTCAGGCGGGGCGCGATGCGGAAGGCCACTTCCGTCGCCGTCAGCGCCCGCCCATCGCCGAGCTTCGCAACCTCAAGCAAGGCCTTGAGCCCGACGTTCACCGGCCGACGCAGACCTTGCAATCCCAGTTTCGCGAACACGCGGTTCTCGCCCAGCAACGGAACCGCATCGGCGATGGTTGCAATGGCCACAACTTTCATGAACGACATCAGCAGGCGCGACTGATCTTTAACGTTAAGGCGCGCATCCAGCCGCCGCTGCATCAATCCCTGCGCCAACTTGAACGCCACGCCAGCGCCGCACAAATACTTGCAGGGATAATTACAACCGTCTTGATTTGGATTCACGACCACTAGTGCCTGCGGAACGCCTGCCGCCCCCGGCAGGTGATGATCGGTGACTACCAGATCCACTCCGGTGCGGCGCGCGGTTTCGGCGGCGGCGAAGGCGCGGATGCCGGTGTCCACGCTGATGATGAGCCGCACGCCGTCGGCAGCGGCGCGTTCGATAACCTCGTCGCGCATGCCATAGCCTTCACGGATGCGGTGTGGCACGTGAAAGTCGGCCGTTCCTCCGCAGAGCTCAATGGCCGTCTTGAGAATGACGATCGCGGTGGTGCCGTCGACGTCATAGTCGCCGTAAATGAGTATCTTTTCTTTGCGCTCCAACGCCGCCTCCAGCCGATTGAGGGCGGATTTCATTCCGCTCATTTGCAGTGGGTCGTGGAGATCGCTGAGTTCCGGCGAAAGAAAATGGGCAGCGGCATCCGGTTCTTCGATTCCGCGCTGAACCAGCAGATCGGCGAGCACGGGCACAGCAGAAGGAGGGATTTTCAGTTTGGAATCCCGCAACGCCACGCGGAGCAACATGGCTTTGGGAGAATTCAGCGGATTAGAGATCCAGCGCATGCAGAGTTATCAAGAAGAAATCAGGAAGCAATCAGCTTAGCAGCCCCGCCACATTGCTGCAGAAGTACGCGCCGCGAGGGTAATAGCATCTGGATGACCGACTTCGGTAGGCGCACCACGGTGACTCACGAATACGCCGAGAATTGCCGATGGCAACAAAGCGAGGAAATTGCAATGACACTGGGAACGACCGCGACCAAAGGGGCCGAGCCTATCGAACTGCGCTGGGATCCGGAGAGCATCCCGCCCTTCCCGGCGATCGCGTTGAAGGCCCTGAAACTTATGTCGGGTACGGACACGTCCCTGCTGGAACTCTGTAATCTGATCCGCTCCGACCCCGCGTTCTCGACCGCGGTTCTCAGAATCGCTAATTCTCCCCTGGTGGCATTTTCCAAAGACATTACCAGTGTGATCCAGGCATCGATGCTGCTTGGATTTCAGCGCCTGAGGAGAGTAGTCATCACGGTTGGCCTGAAGGCGTATCTCACAGATTCGTTTACCCCGGTCATGAGCTTGTGTTGGCGTCACAGCGTGGCTTGCGCGATCATCGCCGAGCGCAGCGCCAATTGGAGCTCATTGGACACGGAGTTCGCCTACACCGCAGGTATTCTGCATGACATCGGCAGGGTGGCTCTAGCCTCGGTCATGTCCGAGCAGTACGCAAACGTCATCGCGCGTGGGGCAGATCAGCCCTGGGACATTCTTCAGAGTGAACGTGAGCTGTGCGGAATTGATCACTGCCAGGCAGGGCGAGAACTGGTGACTGCCTGGAAGCTACCGGAAGCGTTCTTCGAAATCACAGGATGCCATCACACTGCGGATGCGCGCTTACCGGGTACGGCTTCATTGCTTCCCCCTAGTTGCGCGTTAGCGGATGCACTTGGTTTCTCGGTTATTCGATGGCGCTCGTCGAGCAACTATGTTGAGATTCTTTCGGAGTTTCCAGAGCGGGCACGACGGCGCTTCCCGGACGATGCCAAAGACCTAACCGCTGAGATTGCGAACGAGATCAAAATGATTGAAACGGCGTAAGCCGAGGTCAGAGGTTAGAAGTCAGACTGCAGAGGTTAGAAGCTCACCGCGTCCGCGTCCTGGGTTTAACCTCTGCAATCTGACCTCTGACCTCTGCAAGTGGTTTATCGCTCTTCGTCCTGATCCGGCTCATCGATCATGAATCCGCCGCCATCATCCGCCAGTTCGCGCAGGCGCTGATAATGCTCGTACCATTCGGTGCCCGCTTCGAAGACGAAGACGCATCCCTGGTAAGCCCATCCGAGCTGCACGAAACCGGTTTTGCCGATGTAGGCCTTCAGCCAGCGGCTTTCTTCCAAATCCTCGTCGCTTCTGAAATCGCTGTCGGCCAGGAGTTGGGACAAGCGATCTAACTCTTCGCGGCTGAGCGCCCAGGTGTGCATGGTCAGGAAGACCGCGCCCGTGGACTTGGCCAGTTCCACGAAATCCTTCCAGCCGTCCGGATTCTGCTCCGAGTCCCACAGGACGCTCGGAACCTCTTCGCACTCCACGTAGCCAGAGAAGCGGCGCATACCCAGGCCTTCGATGAAGGCCGTCATATCGTCTTTCATGCCCGTCAGGTCGTCTGGATGTGGAGACATGTGATTCCAGTATTGTAAGGCTTGGCGCGGTCACCCGCCAGCGCGGTACTTTTCCCACGCAGGATGAGCCCCTTGGAGCGGCTGGTTTGGATGGCTCGGACCGCAATAGTAAAGCCTCCCGCACGGGGAGGCTTTCATGAATGAATCCGCGCGCAAAAGACCTACTGCGCCTTTTTAGCGGCTTCCGCTTTTCCGGCATCGCTTTTGGCATATTTGCGGCGGAAGCGCTCCACGCGGCCGGCGGTGTCCATAAGCTTCTGCTTGCCGGTAAAGAAGGGATGGCAGGCAGCGCAGATTTCTACGCCGATGTCGCCCTTATGGGTGGAACGTGTAATAAATGTGTTTCCGCAAGCGCAATGGACGCGGACTTCACTGTAGTGCGGATGAATAGTTGCTTTCATGTCAGTTCCGAAACCTCGATTCAGAAGTTAGATTCTACAGGAGTTAGGAAGGATTCAGCAAGGCAGGTCTGAGGCGCCAGGTGTCAGGTCTCAGCAAAATCCCTCACTACCCGCTTTGGTTTTCCTGAGACCCGACACCTGAGACCTGACACCTCCAAAACAAAACGGCAGGACCGACCGCCTGCCGTCTCGCTTGCATCCAAAATTTCGGGCCCCTTACTTACCTTTATTGACTACTTTCTTGAGTTCGTTTCCGGGAGTGAATTTGGCGACTCTTCGAGCAGCAATTTTGATGGTGGCACCCGTCTGCGGGTTTCGGCCATTGCGGGCCTTGCGCTGCGAGACGGAAAACGTGCCGAATCCAATCAAGGCTACTCTGTCCCCTTTGCGAAGGGCAGCAGTAACGCTGTCCACGGTGGTGTCGATCGCGGTGGTCGCCTGCGCCTTGGAAATGTTGCAGGCTCCGGCGATCCGGTCAACCAGATCAGCTTTATTCATGCTCTCTCCTGACACTAGTCGTTTCGGTTCCCGCGCATCGGCCGGGGAGGGAGAGCGCAACGCGCAAGCACCGGCGATGGCCATTCTCGCCCATGCGGCGGGATTGTCAATGGGAAACACGTGCCAGTTGCCGGTTTTGACACCTCGAGCGAGAATTGGCTGCGCAGATTAGGCGGTGAAGTTGGCATGACGGTTTTCCTCGCTTCTCGGCGATTCTCCACAACCCACCGGCGCTCTCCACAGGATGTGCACAGAGAGGAAACGGTTTCGAGTTGCGGCGCAGAGGGGTTCGGGTGCAGAGTCTAGATACAGGACAAAGCACACAATCATGAAAACAGCAGCCGAGGTTTGCCCGCTGTGCGCGGGCTCGGGATGGAAGACAGTTCCCGGAACGCCTGACGGCGGGGTCACACGCTGCGATTGCCAGGCGCGGGCACGCAGCGGCGCTTTGATCGCGGCGGCGCGGATTCCGAAGAGATATGAGCACTGCGAGCTGTCGAATTTCACCACGGATTTCCCTGGAGCAGATCGCTCAATTGCGCTGGCCCAGATCAGTGCATCGCGCTTCGTGCAGGAGTTTAATTCGCGGGACGGCTCTGGATTGCTGCTGGTCGGTGGAATCGGGACCGGAAAGACCCACCTCGCGGTGGGTATTCTGAAGGAGCTAATCGCCACCAGAGGAAGCGCCTGCCTTTTTTGCGACTATCGCGAACTGCTGAAACAGATTCAGAATTCCTACAACGATTCCGTGCAGGCGACCGAACTGCAGGTGCTGCGGCCGGTGTTTGAAGCCGACGTTCTGTTGCTCGATGAACTCGGCGCCGTGAAACCGAGCGAGTGGGTGTGGGATACGGTCAGCCTGATCCTCAATACTCGCTATAACGACAATCGAACCACCATCATCACGACAAATTTCGCAGACGAGCCGGCCGCTGGTGTGACTCGATCGCTCTCGCCAGCGCGAGCGGCTGCACGCGAAGAAACACTCGGCGACCGAATCGGCGAGCGCATGCGCTCGCGGTTGCAGGAGATGTGCCGCATCGTGAAAATGGACGGGCCGGACTTTCGGCAGAAGTTTAAGAGCGCGAGCTTCGGATAGCCCGAGCACGTGCACGCTTATCGTTTGTCGCTCTCCGCCACCGGTCATCCCGAGCGCTTGAGTGGGACTGCATCTGCGCGGTCAGTCGCACTACAATCACAAACGTGCTGACCGAACGCATCGAGTTCCGGCCGGAAACTGACACAGAGGTCCTCTCCGCTGTGGCGGCCGCTCCGGCTGTGTTTGTTCTGCGCGGCGAGGATACGAACTCCGAACCTTACGTCAGCAAGACAGCTAACCTGCGGCGGCGACTGCAGCGATTGCTTTCCACGCCGGAAGAGCGTACCAAACGCCTGAATTTGCGCCATCGCGTCCGCTGGATCGAGTACACGCTGACCGGGTCGGACTTCGAGTCGGGATTCGTGCTTTATCAAGTCCTGCGCACTGCTTTTCCCAAAACCTACTCGAATCGCCTGAGGCTGCGCTTTGCTCCTTTGGTCAAGCTCCATCTGGAAAACGAATATCCCCGCGCTTCGATCACGACACGGTTGGGGCGGATTTCCGGAAAGAACATTTACTACGGGCCGTTTGGTTCGCGGGTGGCGGCGGAAAAGTTCATGAATGACGCGCTCGATTTTTTCAAGATGCGACGATGCGTGGAAGACCTCCATCCCGACCCGAAATTTCCCGGCTGCGTTTATTCCGAGATGAAGATGTGTCTGGCACCCTGCTTTCGCGGTTGCACCGATGACGAGTACCGCGCCGAAGTAGTGAGGGTCGAGGATTTTCTGGACTCGCGGGGGGAATCGCTAAAGCGGCAGATGTCGGGCGAACGCGATAGCGCCTCGGTGAAAATGGAATTCGAGACGGCTGCGGCGATTCATGCGCGACTCGATAAACTCACTCCGGTTTTGCAGCAGTTGCCCGAATTCGTCCGCCGGATTGACCAGTCGCACGCTGTGATGGTGCAAAAGTCCGTGCAAAAATCCAGGCAGCCGGAGAGCGTTGCATTATTCCGCGTTGACGCGGGCGCAATCGCGGGGCCGCTGGAATTTCCCATCTCAGGATCTGAGCACACGAAATCGCAATCGATGGAAGCCCGTATCGAAGCGGTACTGACGGCATTTCCCGCGGCCAAGCCGGGCAGTGCGATGGAGCGCATGGAGCACATCGCGATTTTGACGCGCTGGTGTTATCGCGGAACCCGCTCGGGCGAGATTTTCTTTGCCGATGCCAGGGGGGAACTGCCGATGCGCCGCCTGGTGCGCGGAATCGGACGAGTTTACAAAGGAGAGGCGCCCGAAAACGAAATCCCGAGGCCGAATCAGCCGTTTGTCGCTGGCCACTGATGGTTCGTCAAAACCCATCGAGACGTTAGACTTCTCTATTCGACATCAACCTTCATACAATGGATTCACTATGGCGAAGAAACCGACAAAAACGAAACACAGGAAAGCATCAAACAGGTCTGTATCGAAC
The DNA here is from genome assembly GCA_049592035.1 of Terriglobales bacterium. GTDB lineage: Bacteria > Acidobacteriota > Terriglobia > Terriglobales > Acidobacteriaceae > Acidiflorens. The sequence continues at coordinate 21,277 of JBAWFQ010000050.1, read as the reverse complement.
AAGAAAACCTTGGCGCGACCGGCATCCCTCGATCAATCGCTACGCGAGCATCTACTTTACCTGCTGAAAGGCGGCGGAGCGCATGCCAGCTTCGACGATGCAATGGGTGACTGGCCTGTGCAACTCGCCGGAGTCAAAGTTGCGAACTTTCCTCACACTGCCTGGATGCTGCTGGAACACATGCGCCTCGCTCAGTGGGACATCCTGGAGTTCAGCCGCAACTCGAAGCATGTTTCTCCTAAGTGGCCCGAAGGATACTGGCCGGTATTGGAAGCACCCCCAAATGAAAAGTTTTGGACCGCGAGTATGGCCGCATTCAGGAAAGATCTGCAGGCGATGGAGCGGCTCGTTTCCGACGGCAAAGTCGATCTCTACGAGCGGATCCCCTGGGGCGATGGACAAACAGTTTTGCGCGAGGCGCTGCTGGTGGCCGACCACAACGCGTATCACCTTGGACAACTGGTGATGCTGCGGAAGAGCATCGGAATCTGAACGAAGTCGGTTTCACCGAGAGCGCCGAGAAAACCTTTTTGGGGGCTTTCGTGTTTTGAACTTAGCCAAGAGTTTCTCGGCGTTCTCTGCGTCTCGGCGGTGAACAAGTTCTAAGCGGCACGAATCGGTGCGCGCTCAGGCCGCTTCCGGAACACGACACGAATCTCGTCACGCCAGTGCTCGTCAATTCCGAGCACTTCCCAGTCGATCTCGGGCGACAGAAATCGGAGGATTGTGTCGGTGGTGGGATGCAGGTGCAGGGCGGGCGCGACCAGTATGAGGAGAGGTTTCTGCGGCGAGATCTGGCGCCCGGGAAAATAACCGAATTGCGCAAACTCTCCGCGGCTCTGGTGCCAGGCAACGCGCGACCAGTAATCCACGCCCTGCAGGGGAAGGTGGATATCCTCGTCGGCTTTGAGTTCGATGACGGCCAGGCGGGCCTCGCGCGTCTCGGCCAGAATGTCAATCATCGCTCGGTCCGCGGCGGCGAATGCAGGCACCTGGGCGTAGACGAACTCCGATCGCAGCCGCCCGTCAAGCGACGCGATGTCGCGGACGACCAACGATTCCAGCCAGCGCTCCGGATGCATACGCCACAACGCGTGGTTCTTGGGACCGTCCTTGCGCCGAACCGCTGCCGCCAGCCGCACCAGATCGGTGAACTGGGTTTCGTTGTCTGGGTTGAGAACGCGCTCTTCCGGCCCCACGCCAAACACGATTTCCTCGTTGCTCTGGAAATTTCGCGGATCATGCGCAATCCGCGCCTGGGCAAATTCCAAGCCATGCCTCCGAAATGAAATCAATGCGGGCGAAAGCACCACGACTTCCGCTTGCGGCAGGATGCCACCAATGCGCGCGATCGATTCCGCAAAGCGTTCGCGCGTCAGCCCTTCATCCAAGGAATGCACCAGCCGGGTCGCCAGGTTGCCGCAATCGCCGAGATCCGCTGGAACCAGCGCATCCTCCCGCTGGTCGAATTCGTACAAATACCATTTCGCTGCCGTGGGATGCAGATGCGCCATGCGCTGCCGGGTTAGAGCAGCCGTGCCTTTCGGCACAATTAGTGCCAGCCCTTCGACCACGCGCCGCTCCCGCTGTGCCAAACGGCACGCCTCAAGCCAAAGAATTCCGCTGGTGAGGGCGCCATCGACAGTTGCTTGCGTCTCCTGGTCGTTCACTCCCACGATGGCGAGAGCGCGCTGCCCCTGCCGCAGCCAGCCGCGCAAGCAGGCGGGACCGAAGGAGTGTTCGAGATCAATACTGGTGGTGAGCCGGACCACAGTCCATTCAGGGAGATTCTTCTCGAGCGCCCGCCGCAAACGAGGTTCGTAGGCGGTGCGCGACGCTCGTCTTGCGGCAAGTGAGCGCTGATCGCGATCGCGGCAGAAGTCGATCCGAGTTGGGCGATTCTGCCCCATGCGCTGGACCTGTAACCGGAGTGTAGTGGCCTTCATTTCCGCGTCCAGCACGCGGCGCACGATATTCCGCTCGTGCGACCACAGGTGCAGCAGGCATTTGTTGTACTCGCCAGAAATCGAATATTTTGACTCCGCCAAATCGAAGACGATGGCGCCATCTTCCACAACCACGGCGGCGCGAGCGCCGTTGAGAAAGTCGGAGAGCATCTGGCTAAGGGATTCTGGGGTCACAAGTCAGAATTATTCGCCTTGACCGATGCGGCGTCAGTGATCCATGGGCCGCAAAATTGTTTGGTTTTGTGCCGGTGCGCGCAACTTCACTTCTGTAATCTCACTCCGCGGACTCACGCGTCTCGGCTCATGGGATAATGCAGTAAGCGCTGCGAATCGTTTGCGAGGCCAGGGACATCCAAAACATGGTGATTGCCAATCAGGAACATTTTTTCTTCGAGCACTATGGACTCACGAACCACGATCTTGAAACTTATCTAGCGGCCGCGCTTTCGGCTGGCGGCGACTACGCCGACCTTTATTTCGAATACCTTACATCGACCTCTCTGATGGTGGATGAGTCGCTGGTGAAGTCCGCTTCGCAGGGAATTTCGGCGGGGTGCGGCGTGCGGGTCGTTTCCGGGGAGCGTACCGGGTACGCCTATACGGATGATCTTTCTCCACAGCGGATTCTGCACGCGGCACGCACGGCGGCGCTGATCGCCAGCGCTCCGGCCAAGTCGACAGTCGCCGGATTCCAACAGAAGCCGGCCCGCAGCTTGTATCCCGTTGCGTTGCCATCGGTCGACGCGGACATTACCGCGAAGGTTGAATTGCTGATGCGCGCGGACCGTACTGCGCGCGGATACGATCCGCGAATCAAGGAAGTGCGTGCCAACTACGCCGACGAACTCAGGACCATTCTGGTGGTCGGCTCCGACGGCACGTTTGCGGAAGATTCGCAGCCGCTGGCGCGCATGAATGTTTCGTGCATCGCAAAGACCGATCCAAGTTCGGGACGCGAGTCGTCAGGACGTGGGACCTCGGGCGGCGGCGGGCGGGTTGCGCTCGACTTCTTTTTTGGCGACAAGACGCCTGAGTTCTTCGCGAAAGAAGCCGCGCGGCAAGCGATTCTGCAACTCGACGCCCGCGAGGCTCCAGCCGGAGACATGGAAGTGGTGCTCGGTCCAGGATGGCCCGGCGTTCTGTTGCACGAGGCTGTAGGGCACGGATTGGAAGCCGACTTCAATCGCAAGAAGACGTCGGCATTCGCAGGGCTGATCGGCAAACGAGTGGCCAGCGAAAAGTGCACGGTGGTTGACAATGGCACCATGCCGTGGCGTCGCGGGTCGTTAAATGTCGACGACGAAGGCCAGCCTACGCAGGAAACCGTGCTGATCGAAAATGGAATTCTGAAGGGATATCTCAGCGACAAACTTTCTTCCAAGCTCATGGGCCTGGCCGATACGGGCAACGGACGCCGTGAAAGCTATGAGCATATTCCGATGCCACGCATGACGAACACCTACATGCTGGCCGGGCAAGACGATCCCGGAGACATTATTCGTTCAGTTAAGAATGGCGTGTACGCGGTGAACTTCGGCGGCGGGCAGGTCGACATAACCAACGGCAAGTTTGTTTTCTCCGCGTCGGAAGCCTATCTCATAGAAGACGGAAAGATCACCGCCCCGATCAAAGGCGCAACCTTGATCGGCAACGGACCCGATGTGCTGACGCGAGTATCCATGGTCGGGAACGATCTAAAGCTCGATGAAGGTGTCGGCACCTGCGGCAAAGATGGACAGGCGGTTCCCGTCGGCGTCGGCATCCCGACCATTAAAATCGACCGCCTGACTGTCGGGGGCACTGCGAAACGGGAAACTGGCGGGTTCATGCAGTAACGGGATAAGTCAAAAGTAAGAAGTCAAATTGAAGAAGTGACCTCTGGTGATTTTGACTTGGTTTTTACTTCTTCAATCTGACTTCTTACTTTTGACTTTATTTCAATGACAACAACTTTAGAAACCACGGAAACGAAACTCGCAACCGACCTAAAAGAACTTGCCACCCAGGTAGTCCGGCGCGCGATGAAGGGCGGTGCGACGGCGGCCGAATGTGTCGCGCGCGAAGGCGACGAATTTTCGACCGTCGTGCGCCTCGGACAGGTCGAAACGCTGAAAGAATCAGGCTCGCGCGCTATTGGCGTGCGCGTGTTCTTTGGGCAGCGCGCGGCGAGCACCTATTCGAGTGACTTTTCGCCTGCCGGTATCGAGCGCATGTTGAAGTCGGCGCTCGAACTGGCGAAGATCTGTTCCGAGGACCCGTACGCCGGAATTCCCGAAGCTGGCAAGCTCGGATCTCTTTCCGGCGACCTCCAGCTTTATTACGAAGACGTTTACTCGCTACCCGGGCCCGAGCGCATTGATTACGCGCGGCGCGCCGAAAAAGCCGCGCTTGATGCCGATCCGCGCATCAAGAACTCCGAGGGCGGATCGTTCGACGCCGCCACTGGCAGAAAGGTGCTGGCGAATTCTCACGGCTTTGTGGGCGAATACCGGCGGTCGTACTGCTCGGTTGCGGCTGTGCCCATCGCACAGGACGACAATGGGGGCATGCAGCGCGATTACTGGTATTCGGTGGCGCGCAGCCTGGCGAAACTCGACTCGGCGGAGGAGGTCGGAAAAGAAGCGGCGCGCCGCACCTTGCGCCGTCTGGGCGCACGGAAAGTGAAGACCGCGCATGTTCCGGTCGTGCTCGATCCCATGGTCGCCAGATCCATGCTCGAACACATTTTCGAGGGCGTGAACGGAGATTCGGTCTATCGCGGAGCCTCGTTCCTGGCGGGTAGGCTGGGCGAGAAAATTGCTGGAGCGAACGTCACTGTTATCGACGACGGTACTATGCCCGGCGGCTTCGGCACGGCGCCTTTCGATGGCGAAGGCATTCCCGCGCGCCGCACGGTGGTGATTGAGAACGGCATTCTGAAATCGTATCTGCTTAATACCTACACGGCGAAGAAGTTGGGACTGGAAACCACCGCCAATGCCTCTCGCGGACTGGCTGGGACTCCCGGCATTGGACCGGGAAATTACTTCCTCGAACCAGGAACGAAAACGCCGAACCAGATTATTGCGGACATCAAAGACGGCCTGTATGTAACTGAATTTCTGGGTCACGGCGCCAATCTGGTCACCGGTGACTACTCCCGCGGCGCCTCTGGTATATGGATCGTCAACGGCGAACTGGCGTATCCCGTCGAAGAGATCACGGTCGCCGGCAACCTCAAAGACATGTTCTGTAATATTTCCGAGATCGCGAGCGACCTGGAATTCCGGGGCAGCGTAGCCTCGCCTACGATACGGATTGACGGGCTCACTGTGGGCGGAGAATAGACAGCGGACGACTGCGGCGGTCCTACGCTGGCTAGCAGGGCGGTGCGAAGGCCCGTCACCACACGAGCTTCGGTGTGCGGATCGCGCAGTCGAGACGCACCGTCTGGAATTAACCTGTTTTTAATATTTACCCCTTCATTCACCATTAACATTTCCCTCATGCCCGACCAACCCTTGCACATCGAAGATCTTCCCGGGTCGCGGGAGGGAATCCAAATACTGCGCCTATCGGGACCTCTAACGCTTTCCAATGTATTCGGGTTTCAATCCAAGGTGCGTGCCGACCGCTCGCGCGCGCTCATTCTGGACTTTACTGCAGTCCCATTGGCGGATTCTGCAGGAATCGGGGCGCTCGTTGGGGCCTATGTTACGCGGCAAAAAGATGGACGTAGCCTCGGATTGGTCGGTGTGAATCAGCGCATCCATCAGGCTCTCGAGGTCACGCGGGTGGAAAGTTTTTTTCGCTTTTACGGAACGGTCGCCGAAGCGGAGCAGGCGGCGTGAGCGGCATCGAACCCAGAGAGTGGGCGTGCAGCAGGTCGCTGCCGAGCTTCGCTCGGCTGGACAGACGAGGGCGTCTGTCCCCACGCGAGCATTCTAGCTGCGAGCGTTTTACGCCTCGCATTCAACCAAAAAAGAAAAGCGGCCGGTGCTGGCCGCTTTCCTTTTCCGAATTTTGGTTGTGGTCTAGACGCCCTTGACGTTCTCCGCCTGCCAGCCCTTGGGGCCCTTCACTACGTCGAACTGAACTTGTTGACCTTCCTGCAGGCTGCGAAAGCCGTTTGCCTGGATGGCGGAGAAGTGAACGAAAACGTCCTCGCCGTTCTGGCGGCTGATAAAACCATAGCCCTTGGCATCGTTAAACCACTTTACTGTTCCTGTTTCCATGATGTTGCTGTGTTCCTTTTGTGTTGAAGTAGCGCTGGAGCTCGCAGGATAGTACTGGCAGGTCACGCTCCGGCAGGTCACGCTGTAAGGCAGGTCACGCTGTAGAGCAGGTTACTGCTGACAAACCGCAAACATCTAACGCACCTAAATTGTACATAATTGGGGGTAAATGGCTAGTAGATTTTGTACTTACCCCCGTAACCCGTCCCGCCCCTTGACCAGAGATCTGTCAGCTATACAGCGTTCTCTGTAGGAGTCAGTTGCTCTCAAACCCTCCCGAAAATTCCCGGCTTAACCCGGCTGTTTTTTCGTATCAAATTGAAAAATAAGGCCTATCGCCGGCGAACACAACATTCGATTGAAACTGTATCGTCACTCCAAACCGGTCTTGGAGGGGTTCGTGCAAAACCGCTCCATTCTGAACCTTGAAATTGTCTCCTTCCACGAAATGATGAGCATCCTGGCCCATTTCGATAGCCGATACGCGATTGCCGCCTGAGCCGCGGTTTGCAACTTCACGAGGCCTGATTCATTATCAAATCATGCGCTTGCGAATGGGGAAATGGGGCCTCGTCTTCACTTTAGTCTTGATCGGGGTCGCTCCCCTGATCGGCGAAACCGACCTGGTCGGAGATGTTCGTGCGAAATTGGCACAGAACTCCTTTGCCGTGGCGGAGTCGGAACTGAGCACCTACAAAGCGCAGCACGGGGTTACACCGGAGTACCTCGAAGCCCTATCATGGACAGCCCGCGCCGCGGCCGCGGCCGAGCAATGGGACCAAGCGACAGTCTATGCCAACCAGACGCGAACTCTCTCGGAGCAGCAACTCACTACCACCAAACGCAAACTCGACGCCGAATCGCATCTGCCGATCGCTCTCGGCGCTGCCTATGAAGTTCTTGCCCAGGAAATGGCGGCAAAAGGGCAGCAGGCGAAGGCGATCGGCTTGCTTCGCACGGCTTTGGCGCGCTACGGGAATACATCCATACGGGCTCGACTGCAGAAGAATCTCAACCTGCTTGCTCTGGTTGGACAACCCGCTCCGGCGTTGCAAGTAACGCAGTATCTCGGACCAAAGCCGCCGACTTTGGCATCGCTGAAAGGTTCGCCAGTTCTTTTGTTTTTCTGGGCGCATTGGTGTGTGGACTGCAAAGCCGAAGTCCCCGTGATAGCCCGCTTGCGGCAGGAATTTGCTTCCGAGGGCCTAGTCGTCATCGGCCCGACCCAACTGTACGGCTACGCGGCGCAAGGAGCCGATGCCTCGCCTGAACAGGAGCGAGCGTATGTCGAATCCGTCCGCAGCCGCTATTACGCCAGCTTGCAAGACATGCCGGTTCCGTTGAGCAAACAAAATTTCAACGCTTACGGAGCGAGCACCACGCCGACTCTCGTCGTTCTGAATCGCGCCGGGCAGGTAACGATGTATCATCCGGGAGCGCTTTCATACGACGAGTTGAGATCTGCCCTGCAAAGGGCGGTTGCGCGCTGAGTCAGCGCGGTGGATTGGAATATGGACCGAAATGTATTAGTCGGAATGACCACCGGTGCCAGCATCATGTTCGGCTTTGGCATCGCGTGGCTGCTGATCGGAGTGCTGGTCGCACCGTCGTCCACAGGTTTGCGGCTTGCGCTTCTTCTCGCGGGCATAGCTCTGGGAGTGTCGGTCGCAATCATGGGCTGGCGGGCCTCACGGTTGCCGCGCGGCACGGTTCCACCAACTGCGGAACAGATTGCGGCCGGTCGCGCGATAGGGCGGCGCTTCGGCCTGATTTTTGGTCTGGAGACGGTTGCGATCCTTTTGGCCGTGGCCGCGTTGAACGGAATCCACCGCCCCGACTATATCCCGTGTGCGATCGCCGTGATTGTCGGCCTTCATTTTTTCCCATTGGCACCGTTGTTCAAGGCGCCGATCTACAACGTGACGGGATTCTTAGGGTGCGTGATAGGCCTCGCTGGCGTTGTTGTAGCCGATGCCGTCTTTCGCCAAGAAGTAGTGTCGATATCGTTTGGCTTGCTGCTGTGGGCCACGACCGCGTGGATCGCGTGGAAAGGCCTGGTCGGTTTGCGACAAATCGCGAGCGGCCTACCTCGCATCTGAGTTTTATTTCGAAGTCGCGTTGAGGTTACAGCGGGCTACAACGCGGCATGTTCTCGCCGCCGCGCCTGTATCTCGATATACACGTTTATCAGGGAAACCGCCGCCGGGGTTACGCCGGGAATGCGCGAGGCTTGGCCTAAGGTCTGCGGGATGACCTTTCCTAGCTTCTCCTGCATTTCGCGCGACAATCCGCTCACCGCGCGGTAATCGAACCAATCCGGAATGCGGCGCTGCTCGGCCTTCTTCAGGCGGTCGATGGCGCGCTGCTGCTGATCGAGGTACCCGGCATACTTAGTTTCTGTCTCGACGGACTTTAGCTCGTTGCGGATTTCAGACGAGAGCTTCACCGCCGAGGACGCAGAGTTCGCCGAGGAACTTCTTTCAAAAAACCCGGGGACGACATTCCATAGTACTGGCGCCAATTGTTCGATGGTGATCTCCGGGCGCTTCAGCAATTGCGCTAGCGGCTGACCAATCGCCGGAGACAGATCGACAGCGACAGCGATCTGCTCGGCCATTGCTCCGCTCAGCTTTGTCTTCTCCAGCAACTGCTTCACTTCCTCCAGCCGCTGCTGCTTCGCCTGAAACTCAGACCACGCCTCATCTAAGATCAGTCCCACGCGGCGTCCATGGGGAGTGAGACGCCGGTCGGCGTTGTCGATCCGCAGGTGCAAGCGGAATTCCGCGCGCGAAGTAAACATCCGGTAAGGCTCGTTGGTGCCTTTGGAAATCAGATCGTCGATGAGAATCGCCGTGTAACCTTCCGTGCGGTCAAGCACCAGCGGCGCTTCTTTTTTCACCTTCAGAGCAGCATTGATTCCCGCCATAATTCCCTGGCACGCTGCCTCTTCATATCCCGACGTGCCGTTGATCTGGCCGGCTAGAAACAGACCTGCAATCTGCTTCGTCTCCAGCGTGCGTTTCAGTTCCGTGGGGTCGATCGAGTCGTATTCAATCGCATAGCCAGGCCGCATCATCTCCGCGCTGTCGAGACCTGGAATCGACTTGAGGATGGCCAGCTGCACGTCGATCGGGAGGGAAGTGCTCATGCCGTTCACGTAAATCTCGTGCGTGTTCAGGCCTTCGGGTTCCAGGAAAAGCTGGTGTGTCAGCTTGTCGGGGAACTTGACGATCTTATCTTCGATGGAGGGACAATAACGCGGCCCCGTCGATTGAATCTGGCCGCTGTACATGGGCGAGCGGTGCACGTTCTGGCGAATGATGCGATGCGTTTCTTCGGTGGTAAAAGCGATGTAACACGGCACCTGCGAGTCGTGATGGGCGACGCGATGGGTGCGAAAACTGAAAGGGGTCGGATCCACATCGCCCGGCTGACGCTCGAAGCGCGCCCAGTCAATGGTGCGACCGTCGAGCCGCGGAGGGGTGCCGGTCTTGAGCCGACATCCACGCAGCCCTAGCTTCTTGAGCGCTTCGCCCAGGAGAACCGCCGCCGGCTCTCCCGAACGCCCCGCAGGATACTGCTGCTCGCCGCAGTGGATTAGACCGTTAAGGAAAGTTCCGGTTGTGATGATGACCGCGTTCGCGGAAACTCGGCGACCGTCGCGAAGCAGGATGCCGCGGATGATGCGAGGGGCGTCGTTGGTCGTTGGTCGTTGGTCGTTAGCAAAGGCAGGTTCCGCGCTTCGCCCGGCAGGAAAATTCCCATCGGAACCTGCGAACGACGGACGACTATCGACCAACGACTGCTCCAGCACCACATCCGCCACTTCGGCTTGCTTGATCTTCAGGTTCGATTGCGACTCCAGCACTTCGCGCATCTTGAGGCGGTAGGCCTGCTTGTCGCACTGCGCGCGCGGCGACCATACGGCCGGTCCGCGTGACGTGTTGAGCAGGCGAAATTGAATTCCGACGGCGTCCGTGATTTCGCCCATGATGCCGCCCAGCGCATCCACTTCGCGCACCAGGTGCCCCTTGGCTATGCCGCCAATGGCCGGATTACAGGACATCTGCGCAATCAGATCGACGTTCAACGTAAACAGGGCGGTCTTCAGGCCCATGCGGGCGGACGCCATGGCGGCCTCGCATCCGGCATGACCGGCGCCGACCACTACTACGTCGAAATGTTCGTCAAACGTCTGCATGTGCTCGTGTCGAAGACCCGCAATCACGGAGGGAATACTGCTGAGTTTATTGTAACAACGAAAGGAGGCTGTCCCGTTTTCGCTCCTTCCGAGAAGTGGGCGCACGACAGCCAGAACCCGAGCCACACTGCGACTTTACAGATTGCTGAAAGCTCGGGGGCCACGCCGCAGTCTGACCTCAGCGGCTAACGCCGGGACAGAAAATGAGACGGTTACCGCAGCGCTGAAGCGCTGCGCCACCCAAAAGCAAGAACAAAATCGAGTTTCCCAGCACTTTGTCTAGGCCGGCGAAAGGTGTTTGCTTAGACGTGTTTTAGGAAATCAATTCGAGTGGGCAATGCAGGCTTATTCGCCGCCCAACTGCTGTGACAAGTAGTTGGCAATACCCATTTCCTTAATGGAGTGGATCTGAGCCTCCAGGTAGTCGACGTGGCGCTCTTCGTCCTTGATCAGGCGCTCGAATAATGCCCTGGAGCCGTCGTCCTTGACCTCGGTGCACACCTTCACAGCCAGGTTGTATTGGCGCACCGCGTCATGCTCATCTTTGAGGTTAATCTCCATCTGTTCCTGCACCTTGCTGCCAAGTTGAGGCTTCAATCCGACATCGATGGTGGGAATGCTGTCCAAGAAGATAATGCGCTCAATCAGCGCTTCGGCGTGCTTCATCTCCTCGATGGCCCGCGTCTTGGTGCGCTCCGCCAAGTGCTTGTAGCCCCAGTTCTGGCACATCTCCGATTGCGTCATGTACTGGACAATAGCCGTCAACTCCGAGCTTAGATTCGTGTTCAACTGTTCGATGACTTTCTTGTCGCCACGCATGGTTTGGCCTCCGTCCTCGCCATTGTCTTATCTTGGAGAGTGGGAACGATGTGACGCAGAGCACATTGCGTTGTGTGGATTCGGCCGAAACCGCGTCGCGACTTCACTACAAATCATTTTCAGTGCAAATCACCTTCAGTGCAAATCATTGATTCCAGGATAGTAGGCAAAATTCACCCGATGTTCGTATTTACACGCGCAGCTTGCCGTCAAGATAAATAGGCACTCCTTGCGATCCGGTGGCTGCGACGGTATAGTTAAGAGTTATCGGGGTAAATCAGATGGGAAAAATTATGGAAACGAAGGCATTTTTGTCTTTGCTCGAAGAACGCATTCATAACTACGACTTGCTCTGTCATCCATTTTATAAAGCGTGGTCGGCGGGCGAACTAACCAGCGATGACCTGCGCGCCTACGCCGAAGATTACTATCCTCACGTCGAGGCGTTTCCTGGCTATCTGGCTCAGTTGGGCGTCCGGCTGGAAGAAGGAGAGTTGCGCCGCGCCGTGCTCGCCAACATGACTGATGAGAAGGGCGGTGAGGATTCTTTCGGCGAGCCGGAGCGTTCGCATTCCGAGCTGTGGCTCGATTTTGTTGAAGGCGTCGGTGGCAGCCGTATGCCGAAACGGCGACCGGTTGGGGCCGTTCGCAAGCTTATCTCGTGGTTCCAGCATGTCGCGGGAGAGGGTACTCCGGAAGAGGCGCTGGCTGCTTTCTATGCCTACGAATCGCAGGTGCCGCGCTTAGCGCAGGAGAAAGATCGCGGCCTGCGAGAGTTCTACGGCGCGGACGCGAAGACCCGTGGCTATTTCACTTTGCACGCTACGGCTGACGTCTACCACGCGCAGGTGTGGCGGAATCAACTGGAGAAGCGGGTCAAGGCCAATCCGGAGACTGCCGAAAAAGCCTTGACTGCTGCCGAAACTGCGGCAAAAGCTCTGTGGGCCGTGCTGGATGGCTTCGAAGCGCGGCGGATGAAACACGCCGCTTGAAATCAGAAATCGTAGAGACGGGACTTGTCCCCGTCTCAAGTCGCGGCAGGGAAAGTTTATTCCCGCCACGTAGCCCCGGTTGTTTCTACACTCCCTTTGGACAATCATGGCCCGGCCCATCCCCATCGGCATACGTGGTGAAGCGGATGAAACCGTCGAACTGAAGCACACGCTCGCGGCCCATCACCCCGAACTGCCACCGGTATATTCGACGCCAGATATGATTCGGCTGATGGAAACGGCCGGCTTTAATGCCCTGCAACCGTTTTGCGACGAGGGAGAAATCACGGTGGGCATCTCGATCAACATCGAACACCGGGCGGCCAGCGGGATCGGAGTGCGAATCCACGCCGAGGCGGAACTGGCATCGTTTGACGGGCGCTTCTATACCATGCGCGTGAGTGCCCATGACGGAACTCAGGAAATCGGGCGTGGGACGGTGGGGCGAGCCGTGGTGCACGTGCCTAGTTTCGTCAAGCGTATGCAGGACAAAGCTCGCGGCAGTTGAGGCAAGTAACCCTCCGGAAACGGGGCAGAAGCAGGAATGCGAGACGTTACGGAATCCCAGACCAACAAAGCGATCCAGTTTCTGCAGTTGCATCGCGGACCAGCCGTGCTGGTTTTGCCGAACGCATGGGATGTGGCCAGCGCCCGTATCTTTGAAGAAGCCGGATTCCCAGCGATCGCAACCACCTCGGCAGGTATCGCGTTTTCGCTTGGTTATCCGGACGGGCAGCGCATTCCGCGCGAGGAAATGATGGCTCGCATCGGCCGCATCGTTCGCGCTGTGCGAATACCTGTAACTGCGGACGTCGAATCGGGATATGGCCCCAGCCCTGAAGACACTGCCAAGACCGCGCGCGAACTGATTCAGGCGGGAGTCGCCGGCATGAACCTGGAGGATGGGAGCAGCGATCCGGCGCGACCATTGATTGGTTTTGAACTAGCGGTCGAGAAGGTCAAAGCGGCGCGCGCGGCTGCTGTGGACATGCGCGCGCAAATTGTAATCAACGCTCGCACCGACGTGTACTTGCTGCCCGGAGGCAATCCGGACGCCGATTATTCGGAAGCTTTGCGGCGTCTGCTCGCTTTTCGCGACGCGGGCGCCGATTGCGTCTTTGCTCCGGGACTCAAGGATGCCGAGACCATCGGACGGTTAGCTAAGGCGGTCGAGTGTCCACTAAACATTCTCGGGGGAGTGGGAACGCCATCAATTCCGGAACTTGGAAAGCTCGGTGTGGCGCGCGTGAGCGTGGGATCGGGTCCCATGCGTGCAACGCTCGGTCTGCTGCGGCGGTTGGCGGAGGAGCTAAAAACTTCCGGAACGTATACCGCGATGGAGGGAGCTGTACACTACACCGACGTGAACAAGCTACTCGGCGGCTGAGCGCCATGCGGGGGCCGGCTGCCACACCAACTTGCTTCACGACAGCCCGGAAGTTTGCTATGAATTGCGTCCATCTCGCCAGCTTTGGCATCTTCTAAAAGGCCAGGCGTCCCCTGAGATCATGAGCCGACCGCCGATTTGGTTTGAACGAACGTTTGATTTCACGTTTCCGGTCGAACAGCACCCTAATCTGTGCGTGCGGTTGCGAGGCACACCGGCGCGAGTGGAAGAAATCGTCCGCGGCGCTGCTCGCGAGGTCCTGGTTAGACCGGGCGAAAACGAAAAATGGTCGGCACAGGAACATGCCGGGCATCTGCTGGATCTGGAGTCTCTGTGGATGGTACGGGTCGACGATTATCTCGCCGGAGCATCCCAGCTCACCGTGGCTGATCTGAGCAATCGGAAGACGGACCAAGCGCAGCATAATCAGCGGCCGATCAGCGAAATACTCACTGAATTCCGCAGCGCACGCTTGCGAATGGTGAACCGAATCGAGAAGATCGACTCCGCAAACTTGGCACACACGTTACTCCATCCACGGCTGAAGACGCCGATGCGACTGGTAGACCATTTGTACTTTGTGGCGGAGCACGATGACCACCACTTAGCCCACATCTGGACACTGGTCCACGCAAGCTAGGCCGGCGCGCTATCAGGAGATAACGCGGATTAGGGGTTTCGTTTGCGGTAATACTTCCCCGATTTCAACGGCGGGAATACCGGCAGCCTGCAGCGCGTGCGTGAGCGCATTGGCATCTTCGGCGGAAACCGAAATCAGCAAGCCGCCGGCGGTTTGCGGGTCGTACAAAAGCGTGCGGATGTCGTCGGGGACCGATGGATCGTAGCTGACCAGGCATTCGGCAAAGTCGCGATTGGCCTTGAGTCCTCCGGGAATGTAGCCCGCGTGGATGCAATCGAGTGCGCCTTCGAGCACGGGAATGCTGGCGGCGTGGAAGACGAGGCTGACGTTTGATGCCAGCGCCATTTCGCGCGCGTGGCCGATCAGGCCGAAGCCGGTGACGTCGGTCAGGGCGTGGATAAACCACGAATTCCGGTTCGCTGCACGCGTCGCTGCCGAGCTTCGCTCGGCTGGGCGGACGAGGGCGTCCGCCCCTAAGTGGGCGGTGGTGATTCCTTTCTCCGTGATTACTTCGGCGGCTGCCTTGTTCAGCGTGGTCATCGACTGGACCGCTGCTACGATCCACTCTTGTTTTGCGACACCTTTTTTGATTGCTGTCGAAATGACGCCCGTGCCTAGCGCTTTGGTGAACAGCAACCTATCGCCGGGTTGCGCGCCCTGATTGGCCAGTACTCGCTTTGGATCAATCACTCCCGTGACGGAATATCCGAATTTCGTTTCCTCGTCGCGGATGCTGTGGCCGCCGACCACGGTGCATCTGGCCTCGATCATTTTCGATAAGCCGCCGGAAAGAATGCGCTCCAGAATGTTAAGATCGCCTTTATCGGGAAAACAGACGAGGGCAAGCGCGGTCAGCGGCTTTCCACCCATGGCGTAGACATCGCTTAGGGCGTTGGTCGCGGCGATTTGGCCGAAGGTGAAGGGATCATCGACGATGGGCGTAAAGAAATCCACCGTCTGCACGAGCGCTGTCTCGGGAGTGAGCAGATACACGCCGGCGTCGTCGGCGTGATCGAAGCCGACTAGCACATTCGGGTCGTGTTGCCGGGCTAATTTCCCAAGCACCGTGTCCAGCGCCGCCGGACTCAGCTTGGACGCTCAACCCGCGGCTTTAACGGACTCCGTGAGACGGAATGGTTTAACGTTGGGCACGAGGCCATTGTAGCGGAGGGAAAGAAAGGCAGAAGTAAGAAGTCAAATTGAAGAAGTGAGGCCTCTGCATTTACCTGTCCGGCCCGCGCAACAGGTTGCACTTCTGCAGTCTGACTTTTGCCTTCTTACTTCACCGTGACTTGCGTGACCTGCAGATCGGGATAGGCGTGGTTCCATTGGGCGGAGATGTTCTCAAAGGTCAGGCGGAAGGGTTTGCTCTGGCCGGGTGCGAGCGGCGACAGGGTCAGGTCTACTGCTTCGTCATAGGGTCCGCTGGTCCGCATTATGTGGATGGGAAATTCCTCACGTTGCGCCATCTGTCCCAGTTCGTCTTTGAACGTGATTTGTACCATGGCGTGGACGACGGTCTTATCGCCGTTATTGGTGATGGTGCCATCGAGATAGTTAACCGTTATACCCGCAAAATTCTGCGCCGCGCTTGTTTTCAGGTCGGAGAATTTCAAGTACGCGGCATAGGCTGGAGGTGGAGCGGGCTTCTTTTGCTCGGCGCGGAAGATCAGCGCGAGGACGCCAACCACGATGCCAACGATGACGATCCCGACCAAGATGGGGCGGAGGCTGGACTCTTGCTGCTCCGCGGTGGGATTCGCGTTCGGCTGGGTCAGACTATCCATCGTGGTCCATCTCCATCCATGCCGGATTGTACTACCGCCGGCGGCTTGTAAATGCGAACTGAGGAAGCTGGTTTGACGCAGGCCGACTGCTATGGTCAAGATTTCGGCGTCAGTTTTCGGGGGAAAGGGCGGCAAAAACCACTCGAAGGGTGGCGATTTCACTCACTTTCAGCAGCTGGAGTCCAATTTTTGAGAACATTTCCAATCACTTGCGGAATAATGAATGGTCTGATAATTGCTTAATCATCAGACGAAACGAGGAGCCCTCCCCAATGATTCGTGAAAGTCAAAGGTCTGTTCATTGGAACTGGATCGCAATCTTTTCCTACGCCGCGTCGTTGGCTGTTAGCCTAGCGATTTGGAAGGGGTTGTTCCTGGCTGCGGGACATTTACTGAAATAAGCCAGGGAGAGGAAAACGGGAAGTCAAGGAGCCAAGAATTTTGGCAGTTGTGCAGTTGAAACTTGCCGTTCCTCAGCGGCTAAAAGCCGGCACTGAAAACGAGGCATTTATCGCAGCGGTAAACCGCTGCGCCACCCAAAAACAGGAACCAAATCGAGTTTTTCAGCTTACGGCACGGCTTAAGCAGTGCCCTTTCAAAGCGGCTTCAAAGTGCACCACTACCAGAATTTGGGCGGCATGTTTTTCCGGTTGAGTTCGTCTGGGAATCGGTGCCGCGCTCCAATTACCAACTGCCGTCCTGATCGCTACCGATCATAATGCAGCAGCGAGAACACGTCATACTTCGCTAACTTCTCGCGACCATTCAGGAAATCGAGTTCGACGACAAACGCGAAGCCTGCAATCTCTGCGCCCAGGGCCTTAGCCAGTTCTGCCGTCGCCACCGCCGTTCCGCCGGTGGCCAGCAGATCGTCCACAATTAGAACGCGTTGGCCTTTTGCCACGGCATCTTTGTGAATCTCCAGCGCGTTGCTCCCATATTCCAGGTCGTAACTGACTTTGACCGTTTCGGCGGGGAGCTTTCCCGGCTTGCGGACCGGAACAAATCCCGCATTCAGCCGGTAGGCGAGCGCCGGTCCAAAAATAAATCCGCGTGCCTCCATGCCGAGCACCAGGTCGATCTCTTTGCCGATGTAGTTTGCGGAGAGTGCGTCAATGAGCCGCGCGAAACCGAGCTTGTCCTTGAGGAGGGTGGTGATGTCGTAAAACAGGATGCCTTTTTTGGGGAAGTCGGGCACCTCGCGGATCAACTTTTTCAGCCCGTCGCAATCCACCATCTCGGTGGGAATCGGGGTCGGTATTTTAGATTGCATCTTAAGCTTAAGCTCCTCGAACCTGAAATGAAGCGAGTCCGGCAACCGGTTCGGTCTCGGATTCGTCGACGTTATCGATTCGCGCCGCGCGCGGGCCTTCCTGCAGACGCGATCGCAGTCCGGCCAGCTGCTCGCGCGTTCCCATGGCCAGCACTTCGACGCTACCATCGTGATTGTTGCGCACCCATCCGGCAATTTGCAGGATGTGCGCCTCGCGCTCAACAAACCAGCGGAAGCCGACGCCTTGGACACGGCCGCGCACTAGAAACCGCCGGGCGTGAATTGAAGATTGCGCGCTGGAAACCATGAGATCTAATGCAGAAGTCAAAAGTCAAATTGCAGAAGTAAAGCCGTAAAATCCCTAAGACTTCGGCGGCCCTTCCAGTGCCAAGGTGTTCACTTCTGCAATCTGACTTCTTGCTTCTGACTTCTTACTTCTGACTTTTCCCTACGCTCTTGACAGGTACGTGCCTTCGGCCGTGTCGACTTTGATTTTTTCACCTTCGTTGATAAACGGTGGCACCTGCACGACGAGGCCGGTTTCAGTCTTCGCCGGCTTGGTCACACTCGATGCGGTTGCGCTCTTCAGGCCGGGCTCGACTTCGGTCACGGTCAAGATCACGGTCTGTGGCAACTCAATGCCCACGGCCTTGCCGTCGAAAAACTCCACCTTGATCTGGAGGTTCGACGTCAGGTAGTCCACGGCATCGCCGAGGATGTCGCGGGTCAGGTGGGTCTGCTCGTAATTGGATGTGTCCATGAAGTAATAGCTGTCGCCGTCGGCGTACAAAAACTCCATGTTGACCTCATCCACGTTGACCTTCTCGATGGGGTCGGGAGAGCGAAAACGGTGCTCGAACATAGCGCCGGTGCGCAGGTTACGCAACTTCGCCTGGATGAATGCGCGCAGGTTACCCGGGGTACGATGTTCGACGCTGAACACGGAATGCAAGTCATTGTTGTGCTTGATGATCATGCCGGGACGGAGTTGGGTTGCTGGAATCGACATTGCTGGTTTACATCTCCTTCACTCTGCTAGGAATTCTGGTCCGCGGGGCAGGTCAACAAGGCGTCCGCCGCACTTGGAATCAACATTTCATTTTACACAGGCCGAGAGGATTGTGGGAACAGGGGTGCTATGGATTTGTAATTGGGCAATTGTGTAATTTGATAATTTTGAATGCCCAAGAAGGCAAAGCTTGAAATTACTAAATTACACAATTACAGAATTACCAATTTCACATTCGGGTCTAGAATGGAGATGACGTGGAGGTTCATATGCATATTGGGAAATATGAGAGTTCTGACGGTACGGCCGGCACTGCGGTCACTTTTTTGCTGATCGGGCTTGGTGTCGGCGCGGCGCTCGGTTTGTTGCTTGCTCCGAAGACCGGGCGGCAGCTGCGGAAAGACCTGCGGCGTTCTTATGATGATGCCTTGGAAACTGTCTCCGATTGGACGGACGAGGCCAAAGACCGCTTCGAGGAAGCGGTCGAAAAGGGCGCCGATTTCGCCGATGAACTCCGAGCAAAAGCGGAGCCGCTGAGCGACTTGCTGCGCCGCCCGTAAAGTGCGGCCCCAAACTTGCGGATGGAGTCCTCAGTGGCAGCGGCGACCAAGCCCGCAGCCTGCCCGGCGGTCTACTGTTCGATCTGAGTTTCGTCCTCGAGCGTGCGCTTCTTTTTGTGCACGTTGCGGATCACTACGCCCACGGAGACTCTGAAGTTGTCCTGCTTCTGCTTGCCGACAGACGGAAAATTAGTGCCAGTCTGAAAATAGTCGGCCTTGAACCGAATTGCGAAACGCTGGTTGATTTTGCGGTCTCCGCCAAAGCCCGCGACCAGCGCGCGGCCCGTGCCAACCTCCGCGACGAGAGGACCCGGTATGACGGGAGTGGCCACACCACGTACACCCTGATGTCCGTACAGGAGTTCGCCAAAGGGCGTCCACATTCCGTACTTGCGGCGGGCAAATTGCGCCCCGAAGAGAAAGTTATACTCGCGGGTCGACACGTTGAATGTGGGAGCGCCCACCGGCTCGTAGGTCTGATTGCCCGGAAATGGCGCCGGCGAACTGCTCGGTATCTTTGA
Source organism: Terriglobales bacterium (assembly GCA_049592035.1). GTDB lineage: Bacteria > Acidobacteriota > Terriglobia > Terriglobales > Acidobacteriaceae > Acidiflorens. The sequence goes on along the minus strand of JBAWFQ010000050.1, from coordinate 1,907 downwards.
CGTTCCGAAGAATTCGCCTCCCTCGACGACGAACCCCAGCCAACTGGCCACATTGCCGGCCAGAGAAGCATCCCAACCTGGCAGCCCGGCCCAGTGTCCGGCGTTGTACAGACCGGCTTCGGCGTAGGAACCGCCGCCAAAGAGTTCAATCCGAGGATACTCGGGCGCGGGCAATGGCTTGGGGGCTGGAGGTGGAGTTGGAATGGGAGTTGGTTCCTGGGCCGGTGTTTGCGCCGCAGTCTGATCTGTAGTGGGAGCTGGAGTTGGAGCCTGCGCCCACGACATCACACCGAGCGCCACCACTCCGGCCAAAACTCCCAGGTATTTCCTCACGATTCCTCCTTGAAAAGCAGTTGCCAGTTCCCAGTTGCCAAGACCAAAAAGCAAACCTTTCTGGCTTGACAATTTGCCGAAAAAGTCGAATTCCAACGTCCGGCCCCTAAAGGGGCATCTGATTTCAAACGATTTGCGGTATCGCTAGAGCGATACCCTGATACGAACTTAGTTTTTCAGCAATCTGTTAACCGATAACGCCGCAGGCTAAGTACTTCCTCTTCTGTCTCAGCACTGGCGGCTGGTTACTTGCTGCTGGCAACTGGTTTTCCGAAAACTGTATTGTAGTGAAGCTGGATATCTCCGCACGTTCCCTGCTCTGGCGAATAGACCACGCAGGAATCAAAGGGCCGCGAATATACGTGCAGCGTCACCGCACGCCGATTCGCCTCCCGCGGATTCACTACCCGATGCACTGGTTCTTGCGGATCGACGGCGCACGGATTGGCTATCGTCAACTCCACCGTGTTAGATGCCTGCAAGCGACATTTGCCCGTCCCGATATCCTCAAATTCGACATGAAAATTTTCGACCAGTAGTCTTCCCACCGGCGCCGCCATCCAGCAATTCTGGCCGCGATGATTGTGCACTGAACTTCCCTGCCCAACTTCCCAGCAGATGGCCATCAGTTCGTAGAGGTCCGTCTTGTCGATCAGGTTACGCGTGTAATGCTGGCGGTTCCAGGTCAAATAAGGCGCGAGGCTGGCTTCTTCAACTGGCGTTCTTGCGAGCAATGACCTGACCTCCTCGGTGCTATCAAAAGCGGAGGGGGATAACGTGCGAAGCGCCCGCACCAGTTTGTCAATAGAAACTCTCGTTACTGTTGCCAGTTCACTCATAGTTGTTTGCGGTTGCATGCGACAAACTATTGAGTATACCGTGCCTCGCCGGTCGAGTGTGGCACCAACACTTTCGTCCGCGGCCTTTGATTTCGGCTGTTTCTATACAATCGAAGGCGGTTGAAAAAAGCCATGGATATCAAGCTGACTGAAACAGAAGTCCGGGTGCTGGGGGCGCTGATCGAGAAGGACATCACCACGCCGGAGTACTATCCGTTGTCGCTGAACGCGCTGGTGAACGCGTGCAACCAGAAGTCGAATCGCGATCCGGTCATGCAACTGGACGAAGACGCGGTGCGCGACGCGTTGGGAGGCTTGCAGGAGCAGCGCATGGCTGGCCCGGCGCGCGGCGCGGACAGCCGCGTGACTAAATACGAGCAGCGATTGCAGGAGGTGTTCAATTTCACGCGTCCGGAGATCGCCGTGTTGTGCGTGCTGCTGCTGCGCGGTCCGCAGACGCCGGGCGAACTGCGCGGACGCACGGAGCGGTTGCATCACTTCGAAACGCTGGACGATGTGCAATCCGCATTGCAGAAGTTGATGCAGCGTGATCCACCGCTGGCGAAGTTGCTGCCGCGACAACCGGGAACGAAAGAATCGCGTTATGTGCATTTGCTCGCGGGTGATGTAGTGGAAGCCGAAATGCCAGAGCGGGCCGGCGCGGCGGTCGAACGCAAGCCGGCGGATGCGGAGCGCATCGCGCGGTTGGAGCAGGACGTAGCGGAGTTGCGGCGA
>JBAWFQ010000049.1:0-27978 GCA_049592035.1 Terriglobales bacterium | reverse complement strand
GGTGTACAGTCCCCGTGGTTACGTCGCGCACCCACAACTTTGTGTCGGAACCGGCACCGGCCAGAAAGGCGAGTTTGGAGCCATCCGGGGAAAGCGCGGGCGCACCGACGGCAACAGAGGCGAATTCCGTATCGTTGGGCGGCAGCCAGGATGCCGTTATCGGCCGTGTCTGGAACGGCAGGGGTTTGGGAGCGAGCCAGTAATAGACACCACATGTGATTCCCATTAACACAACGAGAAGGGCACCGACCGCAAGCCAGAAGTTCCGCTGACGTCCGACTGAAGATACTGAATCTCCCGCAATCGAGACCCTGCTTGATTCCGTATCCCGCTTCAGTCGCTTCAGATCCGCTCGCAACTCGGCGGCGGACTGGCAGCGAACATCCCGGTCTTTCTCCAGTGCCTTGGTGATGATCTCTTCCAGCTTCAGCGGTACGTCCGGGTTTACTCGAACTGGAGGTGTAGGCGCTCGATTCAGGATCGAATCAAAGGTCGCACCTGTCGTATCGCCCCGAAACGGGAGCGCACCTGTAGCCATTTCGTAGAGCACTGCTCCGAATGAGAACAGGTCAGAGCGAGCATCGAGTTCCTTCCCTCGAACCTGCTCAGGCGACATATAGGCGACCGTCCCCAACACAGTCCCCGGACTGGTCAAGTGTTGTTCGTCCATCAATCCGGTCTGCGTGCTAGCCGCTGCTATTTGGATGGCAAAGCTCGTTGAAGCCACGACCCTCGCTAGCCCAAAATCGAGAATCTTGGCATGACCCCGCTTAGTCACGAATATGTTTGCCGGTTTGATGTCGCGGTGGACGATGCCAGCAGCGTGAGCCGCATCGAGTGCGTCCGCGATCTCGATCCCGAGCGACAGTATTGTTTCAATCTCCAGCGGTCGCCCTGCAATTCGGTGCTTAAGGGTCGCCCCGTCCAGAAACTCCATGGCGATGAACGCGTGCCCGTCCTGTTCGCCAATGTCGTGAATCGTACAGATGTTGGGGTGGTTTAGAGCGGACGCGGATTGGGCTTCCCGTTGAAAGCGAGCGAGTGCTTGCGGATCGCGAGCAACATCCTCCGGCAAGAATTTGAGGGCGACGAAGCGATGAAGCCGCGTATCCTCTGCCTTGTAGACCACACCCATTCCGCCGCCGCCCAGCTTCTCGACGACGCGGTAGTGCGAGATGGTCTGCCCGATCATGGGCTGAAATGTTAGGACTTGATGTTCGGCAAGTCAATGAAAGCTGAAGAGTTGGCCGTACTCCAAGAGGTCAATTGTTTTCTGCGCAACCCAAAAGAAAGCCGCCCGTCGCCGAGCGGCAGTTCTGAGCAAGCCCTGGGGCGTTATTCCTGCACTACCTGCTTCACCGCTTTCGAAGTGCTGGCGCCGAAGTTCGAGTCACCAGCGTACACAGCTTTGATGGAGATGGTACCTACGGGCAGCGTCGACGTTACAAAAGTAGCCGTCCCGCCACTCAGCGATCCGGTTCCCAGCACCGTTTTAGCTTTCATGAACGAGACGGCCTCTCCATCGGGCGGCGCGCCAAGGGCCGATGTAACCGTCGCGGAAAAGGTCACCGCCTCGCCATATGTCGATGGATTCGGCGAAGACGAGAGCGTGGTCGCGGTCGCCGCCGCAATATTGAGCTTAGCCACGAAGGCGTCAAACCACCCATCGGGGCAACTGGCGCATGCTGTCTGAAAGGCACCAGGCGTGACTGGGAAATTCGATCCGGCCCAGCCGACGACATAAGCGTTGGTTGCGCTGTCAATCGCGACGCCGTTGCCTTGCGCCCCACCGCTGCCGCCTAGATAGGTGGAGTAGACCAGGCCTGATCCTGCGGCGTTAAGCTTGGACACAAAGGCATTGCCGGTGGACTTCCCCGCTTCCTTCAGCTGGATGGGATTCGCTGTCGGAAAGTTGGGGGAGTACGTTACTCCAGTGACGTAAACGTTGCCCGCGCTGTCCAGGACGATGGCGAAGGCAGAATCGCTCTTGCCGCCACCCAGAAAGGTAGAGTAAATCAAGGCCGAACCCGTGGGGTTGAACTCCGTCACAAAGGCGTCGCCATAGCCTTTACACCCTTTCCCGCCGTTGCAGACCGTCTGGAACGCGCCCGGCGTGGTGGGAAAATCGGATGAGTAGGTATAGCCGGTGACGTAGGCGTCGCCCCCGCTGTCCACGGCAATGCCCAGGCCTTGGGTAATGTTGCTGCCCCCCAAGTAGGTAGAGTAAACCAAGGAGGACCCCGACGGGTCAAACTCGGTCACGAAGGCGTTGGGATTATGACATATTCGAAGTTTACGGTTACGGTTGGGGACGCACGATGTCTGGAAGGCGCCGACGGTGGTCGGGAAGACGGTAGCTTGCGTGTAGCCGGTGACGTAAGCGTCGCCCGCACTGTCTATGGCGATGGCGGCGCCTCCGTCCAGGCCAGCCCACAGCCCTAAGCCGCTCAGGTAGGTGGAGTAAACCAACGCCGATCCCGAGGGATTGAACTTAGTTACGAAGGCGTTCGTATCGTTTTCGCCGCGCGTCGTCTGGTAGGCGCCGGGAGTTACAGGAAAGGCGCCCGCATCTGTCGACCCGGTGACGTAAGCGCTACCCGCGCTGTCCACGGCGATGGCGGCTCCGTAGTCGGGAGTAGGACCGGCACCGCCGTCGCCATATAGGTAGGTGGAGTAAACCAACGCCGATCCCGAGGGGTTAATCTCGGTCACAAAGGTTGGGTACTCGCAATTGCCGCACGTCGTCTGGAAAGCGCCGGGGGTGGTCGGAAAGTCGGTAGCTTGCGTGTTGCCGACGATGTAAGCGTCGCCTAGGCTGTCCACGGCGATGCCGTTACCATAGCCACGACCGTCACTGCCATTCAGATAAGTGGAATAGACCAAACCCGAACCTGTGGGGTTGAACTTGGTCACGAAGGCATCATAAAACCCATTGGCGCAACTGGCGCATGCTGTCTGAAAGGAACCAGGCGTGACTGGAAAATTCGTTGATCCGGTCAAGCCGGTGACGTAGGCGTTACCCGAACTATCCACCGCGATGCTATTGCCGCTGTTGCCCCCTCCGTTTCCGCTCGTATCGCTTCCGCCCAGATACGTCGAGTAAATCAGCGGATCGATGTACAGTGGACGGCTTGCGTCATACTTCGCCAGCTCGAACGTCACGCGATTCGTAGCAGCGATGGAGTAGTGCGCTGCGATCTTGTGGCGCGCTCCATCTTTCTCCTGATACACGACTGGTTTGCGCCAGCGAATTTCACCAGCCTGCAACTTGAGCACTAGATCGCCGTGCGCATCCTGGCGAATCTGCCTTGCTCCGCTAACGTCGAAGGCGATGCGGCGCGGGTCTGCGCCCGGCGCGACGATGAAGTCGTACTCCAGTTGACGCTGATTACCGTAGTAAACCAGATCAACGCCCGAATAAATTCCCTCGTACTTCACCTTCGCATAGGTCGGGACATTTGTGCGCCATTTTGCCGGATCGTTGCCGATGAAGTAGTTGCTCGTGCCCGGCAGTTCATCGATTCCCGCAATTTTAGCCGAAGGCTCAGCATTGCGGAGCTTCATACGCAGCACGCTGCTGCTCATGCGATCGGCAGACACGGCAAGCCGTGTCTCCAAGGGCGATGACACGCCCCGTTTAGCGGCCGTCTTCTTCGTTTTCTTCGCGGTCAAGGTCAGCACCGCTTCATCGGAAGTGAGAAAAAGCGAATATGCGGGCGTGCGCGACAGGAACTTCACCCGCGCATCGGTTTGCCCATGGTTGGCCTCGAAGCTCAACGGCAAGTTTCCGTACTGTTCGAGAATCTTAGCCTGGGCCTTTGGGCCAGTTTGCGATGCACCGATCGGAGACGCAGATTTCGCGTTGCGCTTAATTTGCGGAGCCGAGTTCAACTGGGAGAATAGGAACGTCGCGGTCAATTGAACCAGACAGATGAGGAAAGCACGCTTCATAGGGACCTCCAGTAAATTTTCTCTGGTACATCCAAACGCTTCTGGGGGTGCAGCGTCTCAACGGGCGGGAACTGCTCTTCGGAGAGGCGGGACGTACTACTGTAAACACAGACGGGCGCATCCTGTCAGTGAGAAGAGTCACGTCTTGATGTGCGACGAATTATCAAAGGCCACAGCGCAAAGCCTCCGACTTTAACTGTTGCAATGTATGGTCCGCCGCCGGAGTGCAAGAGGTTTGAAGTTGACGAAGGGACAGTCCGCGTAAATGTATCCGGCCTCTAAGTGGAGAATGTTCTCCGGGCACTCGATGATGATACGCGCGTGTCGGTCCTTACAAATCCCTCGGTCACCAAGGACGCATTTGCAACATCAGGTTTTCCGGCACGCCATTGGGCTGTTCTTCTCGTCTTCTTCTCTCCTCAGCAGACCTTGGTAGAACTCTTTCTAACTCCGTCGTCGTGGCGGTGGAAAAGTGGAAAGCGTTTTGTGCTTTCCAAGCGCAGCGTCTTTTCCACGGCCATCAAGCCGCCGCCCGTTGCTGCAGCGGCTGATGTCGATAGTCTCGTCCGTTGGACAGCACGGCCCAGGCGATGCGCGCCAGTTTATTGGCGATCGCCACCACGACCTTGTTGTGTGGAGCACGTTTGGCCAGCCGCTGCACCCACTGCCCGAATCCTGCAGTGTCGTACTTCACGCGAAACAATACGGCGCGAGCACCATGGATCAGCATGCGACGCAGATAAACGTTGCCGCGCTTGCTGATGCCGTACAGCTTCTGCTTGCCCCCGGTAGAGTACTGTCGTGGCACCACCCCAACCCAAGCCGCGAAGTCGCGGCCGCGACGAAAGGCAGAGCCATTGCCGATAGCGGCCACAGTGGCGGTGGAGACCAGTGGGCCGAACCCGGGAATCTGCTGGAGTTGCCGGCAGCGTGCATCTTCATTACTGATGCGCTCGATCTCGTCAGTGATCGCCTGGATCTCGGTCTCTGTCTGCTTCCACTCTTGCCACATGCGATCCAGCAGCCAGCGCAGGCGCGGACTCAGCTTCTGCTCGGCATCTTCAATCACGGTGGGAAGGCTCTTGCGCAGGTGAATAGGCTGCGCCGCAAACGTGATGCCGCGTTCCAGCAAGAATCCACGAATCTCATTGATCAGCGCGGTGCGGCGCCGCACCAGCCGATCCCGCACCCGGTGCATGGCTTGCCAATCGAGTTGCTCCTGCGTCTTGAGCTGGGCAAAGCGCATGTTCTGCTTGGTCACGGCTTCGGCGATCGCTTCGCCATCGATGAAGTCGTTCTTGTTCGACTTGCGATACGGTTTGACGAACTGGGCCGGGATCAGCCGCACCTGGTGACCTTGTTCTCGCAGTGCGCTTCCCACAAAGTGGGCTCCGGCGCAAGCTTCCAGACCAATCAGAGCGGCCGGCAGGTTCGCCGTATAGGCCAGCAGTTGCGGGCGAGAGAACTTCTTGCGCAGCAGAACCTGGTTGCGTTCTCCCAAGGCAACCAGGTGAAAGGTGGTCTTGCCCAAATCGATGCCGATCGATGCGATGTTCAGGGATGATCCTCCTGATGTAAGCTGCCCAGCCGTTTATGCTACTCGGCGGCGGACCATCTCATTAATCCCCTTTACACTCACCGACCTCGGAACGGGGGTCCTGAGTGAAATCGCGGTTTCGCCAGTTACCGCTCCCACCTTCCGCTTGATGCAGACAAAGCCGACTCAGGAGAGGCGGATTATCGCGATTTCTGGATCGATAACCACTAGTGCGCTCGTTGTTGAAAGCTACCCCGCGTGCGGAAAACGCTGTGCTTCGGCACCAGGTCTCGCTTCTAGTTCCCGCCCTGCTTGTGTTCTGTAATCTTTCCAACATCTGCCGCGCTGCCCTGCAGCAGATCGCGCAGCACTGCAACTTCGGCGGTGATACCCGTCCGCAAGGAAGGCTCCACTACCGGCGCAAATAGCGGTGAGTGGTTCGAGGGTAGCTCTTTACCGCTGGCCTTCGCCTGTTTCAGCTTCTCGGGGTCGGCCACGCCCAGCGTGAAATAAAACGAAGGAACGCCCTGTTCCACAAACACGGAATAGTCTTCCGCGATCATGACCGGGGATTGCATCAACACGTTGCTTTTACCCAGAGCGGCTTCCAAGGTGGCTGCCAGATGGCGCGTAAGAACGGGATCGTTATAAACGGCAGAGGTGGATTCGTATTTTTCAATCAGCGGCATCTTGTCGGCACCGCTAGCTTCGGCTTCGCCTTTGGCGATGCGCTCAATAGCCGTCACCAGATGCTGGCGGACTTCCGGTTTGTAAGAGCGGACGGTCAGTCCCATCTGGGCTTGGTCGGGGATGATGTTGTTTTTTGTTCCTGCTTGGATGTATCCCACAGTGATCACCGCGGTCTCGCCCGTGTGGATTTCGCGGGAGATGATGGACTGTATCCTAACCACGATGCTGGCGGCGATCACTATAGGATCGATGGTCGTTTCCGGTCGGGCGCCGTGACCACCCCTGCCGTATACAGTGATTCGCAGCGAATCGGCGTTGGCCCAGGCGTATTCAGGAGTCACCCCAACCTGCCCCGCAGACATACTGTTGGTGTCATGGAGTGCAATCCCAATATCCGGCTTGGGGAAGCGTGTGAACAGGCCGTCCTCGACCATTCGCTTGGCGCCGCTGATCGTTTCTTCTGCGGGCTGTGCAATCAGCACCAGCGTTCCGTGCCAGGTATCCTTCGTGCGCGCCATAATCGCCGCAGTTGCCCACCATGACGACATGTGCAAGTCGTGTCCGCATGCGTGCATCACGGGGACATCACGGCCGCTGTCATCTTTTGTACGGACTTTGCTGGCGTAAGGCAGGCCAGTTTGCTCCTCCACTGGAAGCGCATCCAACTCTGTGCGCAGCATCACGGTCGGGCCAGAGCCATTTTTCATGATGCCGACCACGCCAGTTCCGCCAACGTTCTCGGTGACTTCGTACCCGAGCTGACGCAGCCGTTGAGCAAGCAAGGCGGCCGTTCGCGTTTCGTGCGACGAGAGCTCAGGATGCTGATGCAGGTCGAGATACAAGGCATATGCATCGGGAAAGACAGAGTCAAGTTGGCCTTTAAACGGTGTGCTCTGCGCCGAAGCACTTAAAACCGCAAGCGCCACGAACATCGTGAATTGAATCACGCGGGGAATCATGTAGGCTCCTTCTAAATAAAGCCGGTACTGAAATTAGAATTCGGCCAACGGAAAAAGGGTAGATGTGCCCAAAACGGCAAAACATTATGTTCTTGCTAAGGGGCGTCTCCTACCCATTCCCATACCCACCTCCTACCGCAGTCTACGATAACCATGAAACTGGGCTAGTCGTTTTCTAGTCGCCTTGCTCTTCCGCGATTTTTTCTAGCCACGCCTGAATCGCACGTTGGCGGAAGCGAATCATTTTCCCGTGCACCTTCACCACGGGAATCGGGTGCTTTGAACGTGCACGCGTCCTCTGTCTGCACAACTCGCGAATGGCACGCACGGAGGTTCCCATGTACGTGGCGAGTTCCTCTACTGTCCAAAAACTCTTTTGCTTAAACTCAGCAATGGTGACCTTACTCTCACTTTTGCTCATGCACGACTCCTCGTCAGACCGACAGATACAATCTACCGCAAACACTACAGTAAACTGCGCCAACTATAGGAATTCCCGTTCGTGGCGTAATTCGCTTCGCTCTTCGGTGCGAACTACTCATTGTTTTCGCTGCCACTCGCCGCCCTTGCCGTCTGGTCGTATCTACAAACACTCTGTCCAGCGTACCGGTGCTCGACGACTAGAGCACCACCGAACCACTTTGCATCCGGCGTTTACGTACTCTTCAATCGATTCGCCGGCTACGTTTGACAGTGGCGTGAAAAGGGAAATGCTGCCATGGTTGTTTGCAAGTACATCAGTTTGTGTAAATCCGTCGCACCTCATTTTTCTCTTCCGTCAGTCAGGTGCTGCCTGTTCCGTAATTCGCTTCGTTCTTCGGGACAAAGTCGGCGATTGTCGTGCAGCTTCATACCGACCCGTACACTACTCGTGTTCGCTCCTCGTGCTGTTCAATGCCTTCTCTACAGCATCCTCAACAAGTTTCGTGCCTGTAAGCAGGGCTTCTGGCACTGCCTTGAGATAGTGGCGGGCAGTGACGGCTGATCCGGGCTTATGCCGGAGTAATTGCTGGCTTGCGAGTGCATTACCAGTCAACTGTAGAAGCATTGTCGCTGCCCCACGTCTGCCTGCGTAAAGACCTTTCCATTTCAACTTGTGAGCGAGCACAGCGGGGCGGATCTTCGTCCTGACCCAATCGCGCAAATCGCTCGGAGCGCCGTTCTTGTTCTCGAACAGCCAGCCCTGTGCAGGACTGCTGCATTGCTCTCGCCATATTTGGAGCGGCATAGCAATAGGAATCATCAACGGCAATGGCTGCTCAGCTTCGTCCGTCTTCAGCCCGGTCTCGTTACCTTGCTTGTCAATCGCACGTCGAATATGAACGTGGGCGACCTCGATGTCCCAATCATCTTCCTTGCAGATCGCACAATTCTCGCTTGATCCATCGCAGAAGTCTTCCCAGCGCAGACCGCGAATCTCCGACGGTCGGAGACCCCAGAAGAACGATAGTGACATCACTAATTGACATTCGACATGGTCAGACAGCGCGGCAAGGATCGAGAGCGATTCCTTCAACGAATAGTGACCGGTCTTCGCAGGGCGGGCGGTTTTACCCAGTACCGATGCGTCCCGGATCGGATTGGTCTTGGTGTATCCCTGACTGAGAGCGTGCTTGAAGATGCCAGACATCAGGCTGCGGATGTGCGCGATCGTGTTCCGTCCCTGAGTCTTGGCGAGCCCAGTCAGGAACGCGGTCGCGGTCGGAGTCTCGTACGCCCTCAATTGGACATCGGCGAAATGCGTCGCCAGATGCAGAGACCAGACCTGCTCGTAGCCCGCGACGGTCGAAGGGCGAAGATTCGGCTCGCCGACCTTTGGGTTGACTTCATTTGCCCACGGGAGATAGACATGCTCCCAGAAGTCAACGACGAGCATGTCAGGCTTCGGCCCGCCACCGTTGCCGTTGCTCTTGACTGAAGCCGTGAGTGCCGTAAGTTTCTTGCCAGCGAGCTCCCGCACCGCCGCGCACGTCGCACTGAAGTGGAGATCGTCCTTGTCGCACAGCTTCGCGGATTTGCGAGTGCCCTCTGCGTCCTTGTATTCGAGATGCCATGCGCCGTTCTTGAGCCGGACGCTGCCTTCCCCACGTGGGCGACGATTCCGCTTGTACTTCTTCCGTGATTTCGGTTGAATGTCGTTGGTGTCCGTGACAGTTTGGTTGGCCATTGGGATGTGCCCTCCAAGACTATAGTAAGCCTGAAACGGACTGAAACGGACAAATCTTTGGTAACTTATTGAGGAAGCGTATGGTTGCGGGTGTAACTCCCGGTCTTCAAAACCGGCGGGCGGCATCTCCGATGTTGCCGGTGTGTTCGACTCACACACGCTTCCGCCAGTTTTCAATGAGTTGTGTCGACCACATTTTGATCTCAGACTGAGATTGGCCCTAATTTTGGCTTGCAGTGATAAAAACGTGATAACTGCAATGCTGCTTACTGGATTGATGCAAGGCGATTGGCGACCGAAACACGAGCTGCATCGAGGGCTTCAATTACGGCCTTCGTGTTCTCATCGAGTGGCTTCACCTACGTTGGAAGAATCTGAGTACTTGCGTGTCCCAGGAGATGGGCGACGGTTAGTTGTTGTCCGCGAATTTCAGAAAGATCAGCCCGAGCACTGGCGTGGAATACTCGCTGGACTTGAGGTCAGAGTTGGCGCGCAGATTGTCAGCGGCTCTCCAGAGGTCAGCTTCGAGTTGCTTCAGTTGCTCGTGAGTTGACTGCGATTGCCGTCCGTTTTGGTGCATCCTCGCGAGGTCAGTCGGGTTGGGGAGGTTTTGCTGAACGTTAGAAAACCCTTTCAAAACCCGCTCTCTTCGACCCGCATAAACATTGGGTCTCGCCACGGCCACTTCGGACGTTAGAAACGTGTAGTTTGCTAATGAGGCCATAGCATTCCCTCGCACTCTGAAAATATGCACACGCCGACATCCGATCCTGGACAGAAGGGCTGATCCGGGTCACTCCAGAGAAACAATTTCCCTCGGCTCTATGGGCTATGTCTGAGCGAGAATAGAAGACAACACAGCCATGCCCAAGCCGAATCGGTTGTGCACAACGGCGATTTGTTTGGTGTCTTGTATTTATCTCGTACACGTTTGTTCCGCCCAATCTTCCACAAAACCGCCGGGCTCAACGCCGTCACCAAACGTCCTAGTCACGGTCACCGATGAGAACGATGTAGCCGTAGCGTCTGCGCTGGTGTATCTGCAAGCTTCTTCGCAGGCGATCGCGTTGCGCTGCATAAGCGATTTTGCCGGCCACTGCGAGTTCTCCAACCTCTCCTCGGGTACTTACCAACTCCGTGTCGAGAAGCAAGGATTTTATTCAGTGACGCTGCCTACGATCCAGACGAGTTCTGCGGCAAACATCGATGTCACTCTCTCCCACCAGCAAGAGGTGCGTGAAGTCGTTGACGTAGTCGAGTCCCCGCCAGCGATCGATCCCGCCCAGATCGCCGCGCAACAAACCCTCAGCGGACTCGATGTGCTCAACATCCCCTATCCCGCTACACATGACTATCGCAACGTCCTCAACTTCATTCCCGGTGTCGTGCAAGATATGAATGGACAGCCTCATGTCGCTGGCGCAGAAACGTATCAGACGGTGACTCTTCTCGATGGTTTCAACATTACCCAACCCGCCAACGGCCAGCTGCTGGCTCGCATCAGCACCGATGCTTTTCGCTCCATACAGGTTGAACCGGCACGCGAGCCCGCTGAATTCGGCAAAGGTTCGGGCGGGCTGCTCCATCTGAATACCGGAATTGGCAACGATCACTTCCACTTTTTCGCTACCGATTTCGTGCCGTCTTTTCAAGACAAAGGAGGATGGAAATTCGACCAGATCCTGCCGCGCGTGACTTTTTCCGGCCCACTTCAGAAAGGGAAGATGTGGTTCTACGAGGCTGTCGAGGGGGAATACGACAACATTGTATTCACCGAACTCCCCGCCAATGCTGATAACGGTCACCTTCTACGCGTCGGCAACCTTGCCAAAGTGCAGGCCAATGTGACGAGCCGCGACATTGTCGCCGCCAGCTTCCTAGTCAACCATCTCGACAATCAATATGCGGGACTCTCACCGCAAAATCCGCAGCTCTCGAGCCCCAAAGACGTCGAGTCTGTCTACGTGGCCAGCGTGAAAGATCAGCACTATTTCGCGGGAGGCGAACTGCTCGAAGCCGGATTGGCGTTTGACCAGTACAACCTGAGTTTGACTCCCTACGGAATGTCGCCCTACTTCATCATTCCCGAGACGTTCGGTGAGACAGCCGGTGGAAGCTACTATCTTTCCGAAACGACCCGTGGCCGTCGCTGGCAGGCTCTATCGAATCTTTTTCTCGCTCCGCATCACTGGCTTGGCCGCCACGATTTCAAGTTCGGAGTGGACTTCGACCGTCTTCTCTATGACGCTCGGTTTGGCCGCCAGCCAATATCCTATTGGCCCACGGCCACTGCCGGCGGCCCGTGTCCCACCGACGCCAACGGAGTTCCCACCCAGCCTTCGCCCTGTTCGCTGTATTCCACCTTCTCTGGAGGTTTGCCTTCCTCGACCTACAACTTCGAGTCGAGTGCTTACGCCGAAGACCGCTGGTTGATCGGCGATCGCCTGCTGGTCGAACCCGGCGTCCGCCTCGATTGGGACGAAGTCATCCGCACTCCGCTCGTCTCTCCGCGACTTGCAGGAACATACGTCCTCGACAACTCGGGCAATACCAAACTCTCCGCAGGCATTGGATTGATCTATGACCCTACCTTCCTGTTCCTCATCGCCCGTCCCTTGGCCGGCCAACGCATCGACTATTTCTTCAACCCGGCTGGCATGCTGACAGCTACCGTGCCAATCACATTTTCCGTCGACCGGAACGCCCTCGTGGCTCCACGTTTCATAAATTGGAGCCTAGGCCTCGAAAGAAAGCTCCCAGCCGCCATCTATCTGAAAGCCGAATTCCTCGAAAGACGCGGCTCTCGCGGCTTCGTCTACAACACGCCCAACGGGTCCAACGGCACCTTCATTCTCGAAAATACGCGCGATGACCGCTACGACGCCTTGGAAGTGAGCCTTCGCCACAACTTCCGGGAAAGCTACATGCTGATGGGCTCCTACACCCGTTCTCGGGTCCGCTCCAACCAGGCTCTCGACTTCAATGTCGACAGCCCTCTCCTCGGACCACAACAGCCGGGGCGTTACCCGTGGGACGCTCCCAATCGCTTCCTGTCGTGGGGATACGTACCGCTGTTCAAACTGCCCATCGTTCACCAAACCGAGATCGCCTATTCCCTTGAGGCGCGCACTGGGTTCCCCTTCAACGTCACCAACGATCAACTGCAACTGGTGGGTCCGCCCGGATCGCGTCGCTTCCCTGAATACTTTTCGCTGAACCTTCAACTCGAGAAGCGCTTCCATCTGTTCGGATATTTCTGGGCTCTGCGCGGCGGTTTCGACAACATCACTGACCACAGCAACCCCTATGTGGTCAACAGCGACATCGACTCGCCCCAGTTTCTCACCTTGAGCGCCTTCGAGGGCCGCGCCTTCACTTCCCGCATCCGCCTGCTGGGCAAGAAATAAAATGTGGAATTGCGGTGAGATGAACCTGAGCGGCTGCGATTCTCTTTCTGCCTGCGGCTAAGATCGCCCGCTTGGGTTTCGTTGCTTAACCTCTCACCTTTGCCCACCGTGCCTTCTGCGCCAGGCTAATCCGCTTCCGAGAAGCGCTCACCCCCCTCCAGAGGTCACTGAGCGTAATCGCGAGTGGCTGTTGAAAAACTCCTTCTCTAAAAATCGACAAAAATAGAATCGCGTCAGGAAGCCCTACAATCGATCTTCGGGCCGAGTGAGAATCCCCTAGCCGACCCCCCAGCCTTCTGAGCCGACCCGGGCAAGCATCATTTCTACAGAGGGTGCCCTTAGATTTTTCCCGACGCATCGCCCACGAATTTTCCGCCTCATTTCCCACACGGCCCTTGGGCTGCCTGAGCATTCCCTTGCACGCACCGAGCTGTACTGAGCAAACCCCGAGCAGCGGTCAACGAGTGTTAATGGAGATATTTCGCCAGCCATCGGTTCAAATCCCGCCCAACGTCCCTGCATTGTAAAACGCGAGCATACAATTGGCTAAAACTGGTATCATTCTCTGCCGCTGAGGCAGCGCGGCAAGTGCCAAGGGTTAGCAGGTAGGAACCTTCACTCGTGCCCACAGCAAACTACAAGACGATCTTTCGCGCCGACTACAAGCCAGACCTCGGATTCTACGACAAGTTATTCCAGGTGGCATCCGAACTGCCGAATTACAAAGACTGGATAACTACCGGTCTCGCAGTGACATTGCAGAACTTTGAAGACCGGGACGATCACCGGACCGCATGCGCTTCCCTCTCGCGAGCAAATTCGTGACAAGGTTCGTTCGGAACGTAACACGAACTACTTCGGCTGCGCCACCACTCGCAGATAGGGCTTCAGCGTCTTCCAGCCGCCGGGATATTTCTGCTTCGCTTGATCTTCGGTAACTGATGTGGGAATGATCACGTCCTGCCCTGGCTTCCAGTTCACGGGCGTGGCCACGTTGTGCTTGGCGGAGAGCTGTAGCGAATCGAGCACGCGCAACACTTCATCGAAATTGCGCCCGCTGCTCATAGGATAAATCAGCATCAGTTTGATCTTCTTGTCCGGGCCAATCACGAACACGGTGCGCACCGTGGCATTGTCGGCAGCCGTGCGGCCCTCGCAGGTATCAACTGCTTCGGCGGGCAGCATGTCATAGAGTTTGGCCACCTTCAGTTCCGGATCGCCGATCATCGGATAAGTCACCTTGTGACCCTGCGTTTCTTCAATATCGGCAGCCCACTTGCCATGGCTGCTCACGGGATCCACACTCAGCCCGATAATCTTCGTATTGCGCTTGGCGAATTCGGGCTGCAGACCCGCCATGTATCCCAGTTCAGTCGTGCATACCGGCGTGAAATCCTTGGGGTGGGAAAACAGGATCGCCCAGCCGTTGCCGATCCATTCGTGAAAGTTGATGGTGCCCTGCGTGGTTTCGGCGGTGAAGTTGGGAGCTTCCGAATTAATGCGTAGAGACATGTTAGTTCCTCGCGTAGTTCCTAGAATCGCTGGAGGGCCAGCGCGTTTAAACCCCACTTACTTAGTAGAGATAGAATACCGAGCGGCCCAACTGCGCGTCAACCACAGCCAGGCCGCTCCTCCCAATCGGTAGGTTGTGTGGTGGCGGGGCATAGCACCGTCACCATACAGATTCGGTAAAATTCCAGTTATGGCTACCTCGTCCCGAAAACTCTCCATGGTGCAGGTCGATGTGTTTACTGACCGCGCCCTCACGGGCAATTCTCTGGCGGTTTTCCTCGACGGCCGCGGACTCGGCACCGAGCACATGCAGGCGCTGGCCCGCGAAATGAATCTCTCCGAAACCACTTTCATTTTGCCCGGCGACGCTGCTGCAGAAAAAGATCGCGGCATTCGGGTGCGCATTTTCACGGTGCAGGAGGAACTACCCTTCGCCGGACATCCCACGCTGGGCACGGCTTTTGTTCTGCGCACTCAGGGTGCATCCAATGCCCGAAGCGAAGTACGACTCGAACTCAATGTCGGCACCGTGCCCGTGCACTTCACCGAGGAGGCAGCGCAGCCTGTCTTCGGAGAAATGACGCAGCGGAATCCCGAATTCGGCGCGATCCACAACGTGGAGGCCGTCGCGCGCCTCACGGGATTGAGCGTCGCCGACTTCGACAACTCCGTACCTATTCAAACGGTTTCTACCGGTGTTCCCTTCACCATCGTCGCGCTACGTTCGCTCAAGACGCTGCAAAATCTTCGCCTCGATTTCAGCCGCTCCGCGGAATATCTGGCCTCGAGCGGCGGAAAGTTCTTTTACTTCGTTTGCCGCGAAACGGTCGATCCCAAAGCCCGCCTTCACGCCCGCATGATTTTTTATGGTGGAGACGATCCCGCCACGGGCTCCGCCGCCGGATGCTGCTCCGCCTGGATGGTTGCGCATGGAGTGGCCGCAAGCGAGGAGCAGGTTTTGATCGAGCAAGGCCTGGAAGTGCACCGTCCCAGTCGCATTCTTGTGCGCGCCAGCAAGCAGGATAACCAGGTGATCAATGTGCGCGTCGGTGGAAATTGTGTAGAAGTTCTCCGCGGTGAAGTTACCATCCCGATTTAGTGAAGTGAAACGCTGCGACAGTCGCGGCTTTCGCATGATGGCACGATCTGGCCAAACACGAGAGTGCCATTGGCGAGCGCGGCACTTTACCGGCGCTGCAATTCTGTTTAGCATTCACCTCGCTCACGATTCCCAAAAAAGAACTCAGAAAGAAATTGGTAACTGCAGTCTCCCGGTTAAACCCATGAAGCCCAAGAAAACGATTCTTTGTGTGGACGATGACGAACAGGCGCTCTCCATTCGCAAAATTCTGCTGGAAACCCGCGGATACCGCGTGCTCGCGTGCAACGGCGGCGCTATGGCTCTCGAGGCCTTCCGCCGCGGCGGAGTCGACCTGGTGCTGACAGATTTGATCATGCCCGGCGTGGATGGTTCGCGGCTGATCGAAGAAATCAAGAGTCTTTCGCCGCAGACTCCGGCAGTGCTGATCTCCGGCCGGATCAAAATCTACGAACGCGAAACCCTCGCCGATGTTTTTCTGTGCAAGGGAATGTACGAACCCGCGGACCTGCTCGAACGCATTCGACTGTTACTAATACGCAAGCGCGGCCCCAAGCGTCATGCCGAACATAGCAACGATGGGGTGCGCTTGCAGCACGCGACCGTGGCATAGAACGCCATTGAATCATTGAGACGTTCGATCACCCCCCAATGACCCAATACGTCAATGATTCATTGTCTCCATGACTCAATCGCCCTTCCTCCTGTGATATCGTTTTCACTGCATGTCGGTTTTCATTGAAGCCAGGGAACTGCGCAAAACGTACCGGATTGGCAAAGTGGATGTGCCCGCCCTGCGAGGTGTTTCCTTCAGCGTGCAAAAAGGTGAGTTCGTTACCATCGTGGGCCCTTCGGGGAGCGGCAAATCCACGCTGTTTTATCTGCTCGGTGGGCTGACGCGCGCCGACTCAGGAAGCGTTACCGTCGACGGCGTGGATTTCGCCACGCTTTCCGATGGCGAGCGCACCCGGCTGCGCAAGAGCAAGATCGGTTTCGTGTTCCAGAAATTTAATCTTCTGCCTACGCTGAACGCACGCTCGAATATCGAGATTGCCGCGGACATCGCGGGCGGGAGGCCCGATCCCGCGTTCCTGAACAAAATCACCGGTATGCTCGGCATCGCGCAACGTCTCGAGCATCGGCCCAACGAACTTTCCGGCGGCGAGCAGCAGAGAGTCGCGCTGGCCCGGGCGCTGATCAACCGTCCCGCCATCGTGCTCGCCGACGAGCCTACCGGCAACCTGGACTCGAAAAGCTCCAGCGTCGTTCTCGACATGCTGCGCCAGTCGAATAAGGATTTAGGCCAGACTGTGCTCATGATTACGCACAACCCAGAGGCCGCCGAGTATGGCGACCGCATCGTCCACATGCGCGACGGACAGATCGTTGCGCCCGAGGAAGACCCGCAGTGGTCGCCGCATCATCCGGCCGAACACTTGCGGTCCTGAGCAGGTTCCGAATGGCACATCGCGACGAATTCACCAAACCGATTCTTCCCGGCAAGGGAGCGACCGACTACGAGCGCTATCTGCGCACCGACGAACTCCTCGCCCTGCAAAAATCGCCGGAAGAACTGTTGCACAAAGACGAAATGACCTTTCTGGTTGTGCACCAGAGCTCGGAATTGCTGTTAAAGGGGGCAGCTTTTGAACTGGGCCGCGCCCTCGAAGCGCTCGAGCACGCCGACTACGGCAACTGCACGCGTCTGATCCGCCGCGCCCTCCAGTTGCTCGAACCGACGATCGGCCTGCTGCACATCCTGGAGACGATTACTCCCTGCGACTATCACATCATTCGCGCCGGCCTCGGCCACGGCAGCGGCCTCGATTCTCCCGGATTCCTCTCGCTGCTCCACATCGGCCCGCGCCTCGGCCATGCTTTTCATGACCAAGTAAGCCGGGCCGGCGTCACCATCGGCGATCTCTATCGTCGCCACGAAGAATTCTTCAGCCTGCACGATGTTGCCGAGCGCCTGGTCGACTTCGACGAACGCATGCAACTCTTCCGCTTCCACCATCTCAAACTCGCCGAACGCATCATCGGAGGCCGAGTCGTTGGCACCATGGGAACTCCGGTGGAAGTTCTGCAGCAACGAATGGAGAGCTGGCTCTATAAGGATCTATGGGACGTGCGGAACCAGATCACTGCCGCCGCCAACCAGGCGCAAGGGGCAAAGCAGTACTAGTGGGTTGAATAGCCTAAGAACTATCCGCCGGGTTTAATGATTTGTCATTTCCTTTTTAGTGTTTGTCATCCCGAAGAAGTGAGGGATCTGAAGTTTGCCGAAGGGAGGCAAATTCCGCCGTAATCGCCATATTTGCTCCGTTGGGACGGGGTCGTTTATACTCACAAAGTTGGGCGGGAGTAACTCAGTGGTAGAGTGCGACCTTGCCAAGGTCGAAGTCGCGGGTTCAAATCCCGTCTCCCGCTCCAGTTTCTAGAAGCCCTGCACTGACGAGGGCTTTTTGTTTTAGCCTGTCGTTTAGCGTATCGTTTTAAGGAACGATCGTTTCAGTGAACGATTCGGCGCGGTAGCCAAGTGGTAAGGCCGAGGTCTGCAAAACCTCTATCGTGAGTTCGATTCTCACCCGCGCCTCCAAAATGCAGCTGTCAGCTCTCAGCCTTCAGCCGTCAGTTTTTAAGAAAGAGCCGCGCCTCCCGTTCCCGACAATTGTGAATTGTCATCCGCCGACGTAGGATAGTGAGTCCCTTGCGTCCTTATTTGCATCGCCGCGAGTGATGCGTTCCTTTGAAATTTTAGAAACCTTGCTCCCTTAAGGAGAAGTCTCCCATGCCTCATAGCAAAGACCGCAGCAAACCCTCGTTCTATCTGCTTGCTCTATTCATTTTCACTCTGGTTGTTTTATGCGAAGCTACCGCCAAGGAAGCCAAGGAATACCCAGAATCAGGAAGGGTCATTGGCATCGGACAGAATGAACATACGAAAAACCACCCCAAGACGGGCAATGGTATGGGCGGGGGCAGCTATTCGGTTTACAGCCACACGTACAAGATCGAAACCGACACAAAGATCTACGAGCTGGATTGCGGTAAGACGCCTATGTTTGGTGTCACGGGAAAAGAATGCGGAGGGGACAAACCACTGCAAATCGGTGATGAGATCCGTTTCCGCGTTGAGAAGGGAACAGCGCACATACCTTTGTCGGATGGCTCCGAGCAAAAGCTGCGCATCCTGAACGAAGAGGCGAAGCCAGAAACCAAACCGGTGGACGCGAAAGCGCCCGATGCAAAGCAGTAGCCCATCATTGGGACTGGGATCGAGCCGCCGACTTGGCCAACGAAAAAAGGCGGCCCGCCGGGCCGCCTTGGGAATCCCTTGCTCAACAATCCTAGAATTGTGGTGGGGCGCGGAGAGCTGCCGAGCTGCGTTCGGCTTGGACGGGCGAGGGCGCCCGTCCCTACACGAGCAAACCAACTCTACAGCCGCGTGCACACCGCCTTGGTCTGTGTGTAGAGATTGAGAACGTCTTTGCCCATCTCGCGTCCCCAACCAGACTGTTTGTAGCCGCCAAACGGCAGCGCCGCGTCGAAGATGTTGTAGCAGTTGATCCAGACGGTTCCGGCGCGCAGCAACGCTGCCGTCCGGTGCGCTTTGGAGATGTCGTGGGTCCAGATTCCCGCCGCCAGACCGTACACCGAATCGTTGGCCCGCGTCAGCAGCTCTTCGGGATTGTCGAACGGAATCGCCGCCACCACCGGCCCGAAAATTTCTTCCTGCACCACCCGCATGTTCTCTTTCGTATTGACCAGCACGGTCGGCTCGACAAAATATCCCTTGTCGCCGAGCTTCTTTCCGCCCGTCATCGCAGTCGCGCCTTCCGACAAGCCAATCTCCAGGTAGTTGCACACGCGCTGCAACTGCTCCTCGGAAACTAGCGGCCCCATAACGGTGTCTGGTTCCAAGCCCGATCCCACGCGGATCTTCTTGGCCTTTGCTGCCACGCCTTCGACCACGCGATCGAAGACTGGGCGCTCGACGTACAAACGCGACCCGGCGCAGCAGCACTGGCCGTGGTTGAAGAAAATGGCGCTGGCCGCGCCGCCAATCGCCAGATCCATGTCGGCATCTTTGAAGACCACGTTTGGCGATTTGCCGCCCAGTTCGAGCGAAACTTTTTTCAGATTTCCGGTGGCTGCGTGGACTATCAGCTTGCCCACTTCGGTCGATCCGGTAAACGCAATCTTATCGACCAGATCGTGCGCAGCCAGCGCCGCGCCCGCCGTCTCGCCGTATCCCGGCACGATGTTGACCACACCGTCCGGGAATCCCGCTTCCATAATCAGCTCGCCCAGACGCAGCGCGGAGAGCGGTGTCTGCTCGGCCGGCTTGAGCACGACCGTGCATCCCGAGGCCAGCGCCGGAGCCAGTTTCCACGCTGCCATCAGCAACGGGAAATTCCACGGGATAATCTGCCCCACCACGCCGACCGGTTCACGAAGCGTGTAGGCGTGATAGTTTGCGCCCGGAGTATAGGGCACCGAGATGGGAATAGTGGTGCCTTCGAGCTTGGTCGCCCATCCCGCCATATAGCGGAACATATCGACGGCCAGCGGAACGTCGGCAGCCCGCGCCACGGTGAGCGGCTTGCCGTTATCCAATGTCTCTAACGTCGCGAATTCTTCGAGGTGCTGTTCCAGCAGGTCGGCAAGCTTCCATACCAGCCTGCCGCGCTCGGAGGCCGTCAGACGCGTCCAGGGACCGCTGTCGAACGCTTTTCGCGCAGCTTTTACAGCCAGGTCGATATCGGCACGATCGCCTTCCGCGACCTGCGCCAGAACTTCGCCAGTGGCCGGGTTATAGGTTGGGAAAGTCTTGCCCGACGCGGCATTCACCCACTTGCCGTCGATCAGCATTGGGCGCGGCTTCGCGATGAAGTCGCTCACGCGGGAATCAATCTGGATAGGGGAAACGGCGATGCCCATAGATGTCCTCCTTAGAACGGAACTCTCTGTTAGTTAGACGGCTCTTCTTGTGGCCGGCGCAGGCACCTCGCCAGACTTATCAAATCGAACGGCTGCTGGTTTGACCTGAACGGGCTTAAGGAGCCGTTTGAACATGGCCCAAGCTTCCGAGCGAAATCTTGAGACAAATTGTAGCAACTTTCGAAATCTGAGGTTGTACAGGTAGTACCACACATAGGTGAGCGATTGCAGGAATTCCAGTTGTCGGTGCGATAGTCCGCTTAACGACAATGCGTTTCCGAAGAACTTGTCGTAAGCACGCCAGTCTTCGGTGAGGAGCTTGTACCCATATTCGCCCGCGCGCGCCATCTGCCAGACCTCGGTGCCCGGATACGGCACCATCACGCCCACTGCTATGGAGTTGGCACGGGATTTTGCAGCAAGATGTACAGTCTTCATAGCGGTTCGCCAGGTCTCCCCAGGATGCCCGAGGATAAAAAAGGCCGCCGCCTTGAGTCCCGCCTCTTGTGCAGTAGCGATCGCATTGATCGCCATCTCACGGGTGATTCCTTTCGTCACGCGTTTCAGAATGACTTCATCGCCAGACTCCACGCCAAAGCTTACGCCGCGGCATCCGGATTCCTTCATTCTCCGGTAACGGTCCAAATCGGCAAGGTTGGCCCTGGAGTTGCACCCCCATCCCCAAACGTATCCTTTGCGACGGTTTCTGGCGCTGGTCTTTTCCAGGAACTCATCCAGCCAACGCTTGTTCAGGCCAAACGTCTCATCCCGAAACCAGACTTCGCGTTGCCCAACTCGTTGCTCAAGCGCATCGAATTCGGCCAAAACGTTGTCGACGCTGCGAAGTCGCACTTGTCTTCCTAACACTCTCTGGCAGAATATGCAGCCGAACGGGCAACCCCGACTGGATATGACCCCCCAGCTAACCTTGGGAAAGAGCTCCCAGGCAGGGAAAGGTAAGTCGTCAAGATTCTCCATCCAGGGACGCCTGCCTGTACGGAGGACTCGGTCGCCCGCACGATAGGCAATGCCGAGGATGTTCTCCAGTTCCGCCGGCACCGCGCCGCCCGCCTTGGCCTCGGCCAGTTCCGTTATGGCGATCTCGCCCTCGCCGGCGACAGCGATATCGACTGAGGAAAACTCTTCGAGCGTCCGCTCCGGAAGGGCTGTGGTGTGGGGTCCGCCGATTATCGTCCAGATGTCAGGACTGACGCGTTTCGCGATTGCACACGCCTCGGCGGCGGTGTGAATCTCATGCGTCATCGCGGTAACGCCAAAAAGCTCGGGTTGGAACTCAAGCAAGTGCTGCGACAATACATCGTCCGTCACGACATCGTTTTTGGCATCGAGGACCCGAACCATGTGTCCTCTCTGGAGGAGGCAGGCGGCGAGATAGCCTAATCCAAGATGCCCCGGGCCACTCCGATGGGCCTGGGCGTTGCTCGTAGTCGCGGGGTGCAATAGGGAGATTCTCATCGCCGGTTACCGTAATCTTCGCCCGCCAAGTGAGTGACTCGGCGCCTATGCTGTGCGCAACGTACCTCACCAACCCCGCGGGCTTAAGCCGGAGTTCAGTTCTTGGTTCCCAACAGCGCCCCATCATATACCCATCGAGGACAGACCGAAATCTCCTTTTTGGCTTCAAAAATGGGGTGTATTATACACCGATCCCGCCTCTTCGCGACATTGTGAAACGGGTTTTTGGGATCGGAGCGCCTCTGGAGATGGTGAAGGCAATTGCGAGTCCAGGGCGAGGTGCCAGTGATTTCCCCGCGACTACTGGCTGTGCAGAATGTACCCTGTTTGCAGGGGAAGCTTGTCGTCGATCTTCAACACATCGACGTTGCTGGTAATGGAATAGACATTCACCAGGCCGATTGCGGATGGGTTTGATTCCACTGTTTTGAGCACCTCGTCATCGCTCGAAACTACCAGGAAAGTCACCCTGATCTTGTTTGCTTCGTCGATCATTTCCTTAAACTCGCCGACGGTCAGCGACAAGAGTTTCTCGGCAACGATACGAATCTCTGAAGAAGAGGGGTTGGTGAGTATCACCGTCAGATCCGACCCACCGGGCCACTTATGCGTGCTCTTCATGGTTTTAATCAGGTCGGAGGATTTCATCCCCACTGGAACCCGGTTGCTCCTGCAGGTCACGACCGCAACATCGCGTGCCGCCGCGATCTCTCCGCACAGAAAAATACAAACCAACGCCAGGAAAGCCCTGCGGAATCTCGGGAGCGCTCGGTTGTGGAATCCCATCATTGCTTTAACCCGTGGACCACGAGCCAATCCTCCAGAGTGGTCCCGTAATCAGCTTTCAAGCGCGCTCTGGTTTCTGCCGCACCCACAGCATCTCCCGCCGCCTGCAATTCCGCCAGTTTCGCCATGGAGAAGGCATCCTCGGGATCCTCCCGTAGTTCTTCGATGGCCGCAGGGGCTTTAGACTGTGCCGCCAGCAGCGCTCCGTTGGCCCCGTGATATGCGCGTTCCACTGCGTTACTTCGATTGGCCTGAAACATTTTTTGCAACCGCGCGACGGTGGCACGGGCCAGGGCAAGATTCCCGGCTTCTACCGCCATTCGGGAGCGCGTCCGCAAAGTGAGCGCCAGTTGCCGACTGCGGGCCTTCCCCGCCACGTGTCCCGGTGCCTGCAAATCCGCCTCAGCCTGGTCCAGATATTGGAAAGCGGCGGGGCGGGATTCTGCCAACAGCGCCAGGTTCAGATGGATGAAGCTTCGATACTCATTCAGTTGCAGCTTCGTTGCCTCCGCCAGCACTGCCTGCAGTTCCACTCGGGCTTGCTTCATATTCCCTTCGCGCGCGTAACTGATTGCCGATTGAATTTGACAGTTGAGCTTGTCCTGCCGAGTCTCCGCCATTGGAAGCGCCTGCGCGTATTCCTGCCGGGCACGGTCCTCATTTCCTAGCAGCGCGTAAACGTCGCCGAGACCGTTCTCCGAATGGTAAAACCTGGCATCCAGCTTCAGTGCTTCCCGATACTCCGCCAGCGATTCAT
Source organism: Terriglobales bacterium (assembly GCA_049592035.1). GTDB lineage: Bacteria > Acidobacteriota > Terriglobia > Terriglobales > Acidobacteriaceae > Acidiflorens. Next base: position 4,693 of record JBAWFQ010000049.1, on the reverse strand, counting down.
CCAAACGTCCTGCCTGCTGCAAAATCTCGGCCAGGGAGTCGCGAGGATTGGGATCGTTGGGTTCTGCTTGCACGTAGCGCTTCAAGTAAAAGATCGCTTCGTCGTAGTCATGCAGCAAGGCGAACTCATAGCCCAAGGTGTTCAATGCGCCGGCAAAAGTGGGGTCAATTTCCAGCGCTCGTTTCGTGAACTTGACAGCGCCTTCGAAGTCGCCCTGCGATTGCAGCCAAAGCCCCGCCTCATAGTTTAGTTTGGCATCGTGCGGATACCTCGCCAGCAAATCATTCATCGCCGCAATGGCAGCGAGAAAACGCCCTTCGTTCGTCGCTATCGTCCACTTCACCAGCAGTTTTTCCCCCGGCGTCACGTTTTGCGAGGCAAGCTTCGCCTTCTCCGCTGCCTGCTTAACTTCCGCTGGGTCAAGTCCTAGCCACACGATGTAAGCCCATGCTTGCGCAAAATCCGGGTCCCTGATGGTGGCTTCCCGCCACCTCGCCAAAGCCGGCTCGAGGTGATAGTCGTATCGAAGGCGTAACCCTTCCTCGAACAGCTTGGCCGCTTCGGGCGAATTGGTAGTGATCGGAAGGCGATCGGTACTCGGCGCGAGGCTTGGCGCTGAAAGCGAAGTTTGTCCGAGCGCACGCGTCAGACCGGGGACGAGCAGCACAGCCAGAACGAGTATTCCCAGCAAGAACACGCGGCCGCAATCATGGCGACTGCGCAAACCAAAAAGAATCCGCATGCTCCAACTGTAGCCACCGCGCAATTCACCCACAACTTACGGAGGTACTTGGCTCATGCTGGAACTGGCTGGGGTAGGCGACCCTTCGTGCCCGCTATTTGACGTCTTTCATCGCCAGCAGCGAGCTGAAGTCGTGCCCGGAGGGTTCGACGGCTCGTGCCACCACTCCGGCGAAAGCTCCGCGAAATTCTGGGAACTTCGCGACCAACGCCTTGCCCACGGCCGTATTTTCCTGAAACGTGCGCGTGGTGTTCGAGACATCGGCGGCCTGGTAGCCTACTTCCACGTCGACATCGTTGCCCACGGCTAGCAAATAGATGTCGGTGAGACGATAAACCTTGCCCCCGATGTTCAGATCCACAGCGTTTCCGCCCGTCGGCAAATCGAAGGATTGGACGGCCTGCGTCTCGTCGTAGAGCTTATCGGTGGCGAGCGTGCTCATGAAATCGACGGGCGCGGACAGGGTGATCGCCTCGCGGTAATACAACCAGGCGTTGTGATTCTCAGATTTAGCTTTGAAATCGCGGGCGCGCTGCGTGAACCATGCGGCATCGTGTCCTGCCGCCTGCGCGGATCTGGCGTAGAAACCCGCCAGCCTCCAATCGCTGCCTGCCTGCTGTAGAACCAGGGTCAGGGTCATGGCAGCCTGGCCGCCGTTCACGTCGAGAATAGTAACTCCGTACTTGCCAGGCGGCAGATTATTCAGCACAAATACCGCGCTATCCTTGGTCTGGCCCGACTTCCCAAATACGCCGCAGAGAAATTCAGCGTGTGGCAGCGGTTCCGGGCCATCAGCCGTCAGCAGAAAGGGAGGACGAACCGCGGCTTGTGCGCCCGTGAACGCGGCCTGGTTCTCTTTGACAGCGGCTTCAATGCCGGCAAAGCTGGCGGCTACGCTCGGAATCGAGTTCTGCTTCAGTCCCGCCACATCGCCGTGCACTGACATTTCGAAATAGCGTTTGGCCGCAGCTTCCAGCGCGGACCGCGCCGCGGCATCCATGTCGGCGGCGCTTTGGCAGACTTGTGCATGGGACAATCCGCCCAGCAGCAGCAGCCACAGCCATCGCAGGCAACGCCGTGAGTTCCGGGGCCTCGGTTCTGAAGCAAGTCTCAAGAGAAAAGCCTCCGCTGGCATTTTACGCGCTCCCGCCCGGGAGGGTCGAAATCCTGTGTAGTGTCCTACTTTGTCTTTTTTCACCACGGAGTCGCAGAGTCACGGAGAAAACCTTGAACCTGTGAAAATCGGAAGGGAATGGTTTTGCTAGGGCAATTGTTTGTTCTTCGCTGTGTCGGAGCCTGCCCTCAGCTTAGCCGAAGGGTGACTCCGTGGTGGAAGCTGAATTTAGGATACACCCAAGTCCTGCGGTTCTTGCACCTGTGCCGGGAGGAGACCATTCGTAATCCTCGCGCAAGAATTAAGTCGCTTCGGCGTTCTACAAGCGATGGTAAAATGAGGGCGGGACGAGCTCCTAGCCGCTCGTGGGAATGGGGAAGTTCATGCTGCGTTCACGCCGATCGATTGCTTTGGGGCTCTTGCTGGCAGCTCCGGGCCTTCTCGCTCCAGCCCTTCTAGCTCAGACGGGCCAGGCCACCGCAGCACCCACTACTACTCAGCATCACCGGTCCCACAAGGCCCAGAAGCCGCTCGTGCTCCCGCCGCTGCCGCGCGGTCCTTTGCGTCAGGTGCCCATGGACCAAATCCCGCCGGCGCCAGCCAAAGTAAGCTATCAGAACGGTCTGCTGACTATCTCGGCTCAGAACTCGACTTTGAGCGAGATCTTGCACGAGGTGCAAAGGCTCACCGGCGCTTCGATTGATATTCCCCAGAGCTCGGCGGCGAATGAGCGAGTCGTCACCTCCCTCGGCCCGGGAGCGCCACGGGACGTTCTGGCTGGCTTGCTCAACGGCTGTTCGTTCAATTATGTGATGCTCGGTTCCAACTCGGACCCAGCTGCGGTGTCGAGCGTGGTACTCACCGCCAAGCCGTCATCGTCGGGAGACAATGTCCCTGCTCCGAACATGACCGCACGCGCTTACCAGGACGATTCGGCGCCGGTCCCCCCCCACCCTCTTCCCCCAGGGCCGTTCAACCGGCAATTGTTGGCTCAGCGGCAGGGACAGCCGGGGAATGCGCAAGCTGCGGCGGCCGACGACGATAAAGACGATGACGATAAAGATGACGACAGCGATGACGATAAGCCTCAGCCTGGCCAGCCGGGGCAACCCGACGCTAACGCCCAGCAGCAACCCGACCCAAACCAGCCCAACGCCGGACCGAAGACTCCTGAACAGATTCTGGATATGTTGCGTAGAGGTCAGCAGCCTGGGAGCCCCATGACTCCGCAGCAACCGCCCCAGCCGCCGCAGCAGTAGCGGCATTTCCTCCGAGATTCAGGGAACCCGCAGAACTCAACGGAATGACCGCGGACGTGCTTAGTCGCCGGTGACCTGGCTTTGATGAGGAACCAATGCGGAAAGGACCTTGGACGGCCTGGAGGGATTAACCACGGCCAATACCGCGCTGATTGCGCCGTACGCGCCAAGAATGCCCAAAACTACAGTTAAGATTGCAGTGCTGCTGATCAAGAAACCTATAAAAAGTGCGTTCACGTTGCCTGGCCCTTGTTTGCAGCCACTCTGTGAAGCGCGCGGCTGCAAATGATTTACTGTATCCGCATTTGACCCCCGCCGCTGTTAGCAACTAAGATACGAGAATCGGACTGCGTATCTCCACTCTCCAACATTTCTCAGGACCCGTCCACGTTACGGAAGTCCATAAAGCATTGCGTAAATGGCCATCACCCGGATTTCGGTGCGCGGCGCGCGCCAGCACAACCTGAAGAATATTGACGTCGAGATTCCTCGCAATACCTTGACGGTCATCACGGGTCTGAGCGGCTCCGGCAAGTCCTCGCTCGCCTTCGATACGATTTACGCCGAAGGCCAACGGCGCTACGTGGAAACCTTGTCCGCCTACGCTCGCCAGTTTCTCGACCAGATGGAGCGCCCCGACGTGGACTCGATCGACGGCCTTAGCCCATCGATTTCCATCGAGCAGAAAACCACCAGCCGCAGTCCGCGCTCGACCGTGGGCACCATTACCGAGATCTACGATTATCTGCGCCTGCTCTACTCTTCCATCGGAGTTCCCCACTGCCCAACTTGCGGCAAGCCCATCACCCGCCAGTCCGCCGAGCAGATCGTGCAGCGCGTCATGTCGCTCACGCCCGACGACCGCGTCATGATCATGGCGCCCATCGTCCGCGGCCGCAAAGGCGAATTCAAAAAGGAAATGGAGAAGCTCGTCCAGCATGGTTTCTCCCGCGCCCGCGTCGATGGTGAATTGGTCAATCTTGAGGATGATCTCGCCCTCGACAAGCGCAAAAACCACACCATCGAAGTTGTCGTGGATCGTCTGCTGGTAAAGCCGGGAATCGAACACCGTCTAGAACTCTCGGTTGGCCTAGCCATGAAACTCGGCGGCGGTCTCGTGCTGGTCGCCGTGGTCAACGGAGACGAAACGCTCTACTCCTCGCGTCTCGCCTGCCCCGACTGCGGAATCAGTGTTCCGCAACTGGAGCCGCGCTCGTTCTCGTTCAATAGTTCCTACGGAGCCTGCCCTGAGTGCCACGGCCTCGGAAGCCGCTACGATTTGGATCCAGCCAAGGTGATCGTCGATTGGTCGAAGCCGCTGCTCGACGGCGGTTTGGGACCCGGTTCAGCATCGCAGAACCTCATTCGCAGCCTGCATTTGGTAATCCAGGCATACGGCTTCGACTTGTCGACGCCCTTCGAAAAATTTCCCGACAAGATTCAGAACCTCTTGCTCAATGGGGAACCGCAGCGCGGCGGCAAAACTGGGTTTCTAGGAATTCTCGGCTATCTCCGGCAGAATCTCGAAGCCTCGACCTCCGATACCTATCGCGAATACTTGCTCGATTTCATGTCCGC
>JBAWFQ010000048.1:0-12346 GCA_049592035.1 Terriglobales bacterium | reverse complement strand
AATTGGGCAGCGGGCCCGCACAAAGCGATGCTGCATCGCGCTTCCTGCGGACAGTGCAATTCGGGCAAAGGCCGGCCGTCTGGACACGACCCCAATCATTCGCGCTGGCACGGTCCCTACAGCAATCTGACCGAGGCGCGCGAGGCCACGCATCAAATGCCCGGAGTGCTGATCCGAAGCGAATGCAAGTGCGTGGGTTAACGGCGGCTCTTAGGTCTTGGGTCTTGGCTCTTAGCTTTCAGCATTCAGCCGTTGGTACCAAGTGCGTCGTCAAATAAGGCCTGTCATCCTGGGCGAATCGGTCGTCAAAAAAGATTTGTCATCCTGAGCGAAGCGAAGGACCTACTGTTTCTAGACAGCTTAAAGAAGCTGAACACCAATCCCGATCTTCTTATGCCCGATTCCCTACTAGCTCTGAAGTCCTCCATTGAGTCGCTGTTCAACAGCCAAACCATCGCCAATCCCGACGAGGCCCGTGGCATTTTTTTTGACTTCCGCACCGCCCTGACGCGAGGCGATATCCGCGCCGCCGACAAAGTCAACGGCCGCTGGACGGTCAATGCCTGGGTCAAGCAAGGCATTCTGCTCGGTTTCCGCCTGGGCGAGTTGCAAAAAATGTCAGACGGGGACGTACTCTCCTTTATCGACAAGGACACATTCCCCGCCCGTCGTCTCTCCCTTGCCGATCGCGTTCGCCTCGTACCGGGTGGCTCCTCGATCCGCGAAGGCGCCTACGTCGCGCCGTCGGTCGTATGCATGCCTCCCATGTTCATCAACGTCGGAGCCTACGTGGATGAAGCCTCGATGATCGACTCCCATGCCCTCGTCGGCTCCTGCGCGCAAGTCGGCAAGCGGGTGCACTTGAGTGCCGCAGCCCAGGTCGGAGGTGTGCTCGAGCCCGTCAACGCCGCTCCGGTGATCATCGAAGACGATGTCCTGATCGGCGGCAATTGCGGAGTCTACGAAGGCACGCTGGTCCACGCCCGCGCGGTTTTGGGAGCGGGCACAATTCTGACCCGATCCACGCCCCTCTACGATCTAGTGCACGAAGAAATCTATCGCGCGTCCGCCGACCAGCCGCTCGAAGTTCCGGAGAACGCCGTCGTCGTCCCCGGCTCGCGCGCGGTCAACAAAGGCAAAGGTGCGGAGTGGCATCTCTCCCTCTACACGCCAGTGATCGTGAAGTATCGCGACGAGAAAACCGAGCGCGGCATTGAGCTAGAAGATTGGCTGCGCTAAAATTGATTCCCCTCTGCTTTACTTCATGCTATGATGTAAAGCGATGACGGAAGCCACTCTTTCCACCAAAAACCAGATCGTGATTCCGCGCGAGGCCCGCGAGGCGTTGGGTCTCAAACCCGGCGACAAGATTCTGGTGGTTGTGAAAGGCACGAAAGTCCTCGTACTGCAAAAACCGAAGTCTTATCATGCCGCCACCCGCGGGCTAGCTCGCGGTAAATACCCAAAAGACTATCTGCAAAAGGAACGCCAGAGTTGGGAGTAGATCGGCTCCGTGCCTTCCTCCGGCGTCACCGCCGAGTCGCTCTGGACACCAGCATCTTCATCTATCACTTGGAACTCAATTCCAGGTATCTCCCCTACACCGACCCTATTTTTTCGTGGCTGGAACGGCCGAGTTCCACGGCGGTCACATCCACGATAACCATGACCGAATTGCTAGTCCTGCCCTACCGTGAAGACAACGAGCAGCGCGCAAATGACTTCTATGGTTTGCTCTCTACCTATCCCAACCTGGAGTGGGTTGCACCAACCCTGGAAATCGCGGAACTCGCGGCTCGCATCCGCGCTCTTTATCGTCTGAAAACTCCCGATGCTCTACAGGCCGCGACCGCCCAGTGCTCGCAGGCTACTGCTTTAATAACCAATGATCCAGTCTTTGAGCGGGTAGGTGGTTTTGAAACACTCACCCTGGACCAGCTTCTCTAACCTCCCGATCTGAGCATCCCGTAGACCGAAAATTTACATTTTCCTGACAACTTCCCTCCCGTTTTATGGCACAATGCGCGCGTCTGTATCCCAGACCAATCTCCTGCCACCGAAGGTGAACTATGAAAATCTACAGCTTGCCACTGCTCGCTAGCTTGTTGTTTCTCCTAGCCGCGTCCGCATTCTGTGCGACTCACGCCTACAAAATGATCGACCTCGGCGTTCCCCAGGGAGACGGTTTCGACGTGCCGCGCGCGGTGAATGCCTCTGCTCAGGTAACAGGCTCGGCCGGCTCCGCCAATGGCGAGTACAGCAACGTGTTCGTCTACAGTGATGGAGCCTTCACCGATCTCGGCACGCTCGGTGGCAAATCCGGCATCGGCAATGGCATCAATACCTCCGGTCAAGTCGCCGGATACTCCACGAACTACGAGGGCGCCTATCGCGGCTTTATCTCGAATGGCAAGACTCTGGTCGATATTGGCGACCTCGGCGGCGGTTCCACGGTAGCCTACGCCCTCAACGATGCGGGGCAAGTCGTCGGCTCGTCCGTCACCGAAGACGGCAGCAATCATCCGTTTCTCTACAGCAACGGCGAGATGATCGATCTCGGCACCTTGGGATCGCCCGAAGGCGGCCAGTGGTGGAACAGCGCGGAAGGCATCAACAATTCCGGCGTAGTCACCGGATACGGCTACACCTCCAACGGCGGTCTCAGCGGCTTCACCTGGAGCAACGGCGTAATGACCGCGTTGCCAAACCTCGGCGCAGAGTGGACCGAGGCCTATGCCATCAACAACAATGGCCAGGTCACCGGCATCTCGCAGAACACCAAGGGCCAGAGCCACGCCTTCATTGCCAACCCCGATGGCACCATCAAAGATTTAGGTGCCATTGGCGGCAAGTACGCCGCCAGTTGGGGCTTCGGCATCAACGACTCCGCAGTAGTCGTGGGGCGGGTCGAGACCGACCTTGGCGCGTACGTAGCGTTCGTCTATAACGGCAACAAAATGCAAGACCTGAACAGTCTTGTAAAGGCAGACCGCGGATGGACCTTGATTGAAGCCCGCGGCATCAACAATGCCGGACAAATCGTGTGCACAGGCGAGGACGCCCAAGGCAACGAGCACACGTTCCTGCTGACCCCGCAGTAACGTGATCGCAGGCCTGAGCAGGCCTGATCCTCATGGCTGCATTTGCGCTGAACGAGCGGCGGGAAGATCGAGTTGCTCCTGGACGAGCTTCCGCCGCGCCTCCAAATGCTTCCCGCGGAAATGCGCCCTCGCCCGCTCACCCCAAGCCCGCACAAAGTAGTAGTTCAGCCCGCACCCAATAGCTGAGCTGACCACTGGAATCAGCCGTCCCGCCCACTTCTCCACTACATCAGCCCCCGCCTGCACCGCAATCCGCTGAATCACCTTGGGCACAAAGCGGTTGACCACTTCCTTCTCTAGCAACTCGCGGCTGATGTCGACTCCAGCGGCGCTCGCCGCAGCAATCCACAGCTCGGCAATTTCATCATCGGTATTCAACTCGAACCCATAAATCAGGCTGAGTTTCTGAATGGTGCGCATGGTAATCGCAGAAAGAATGCCAAGATCGGGCACAATGGTCAAAATTCCGCCCAGACCAAAGCCCGCTCCCTCAACCGCCGCCAGCTTCATCCCCGCGCGAATCACCGATTCCGCCACATCGTCGAGCCGTTCCACCGGCAACGTGTACACGCCGTGAAAAGTAGCCAGCGGCAATCCGTGCGCCACCCGCAGTTGCATCAGAAAGCGCGCGGGATCGACCTTGATCGTTTCGTAAGCGCGAGTCAAGCCTCCGCGGATTGCGCCTTCAACCCGCCGCCGCAGCCAAGATTTTTCCTCGTTCGCCATTCCTAAGTAAGAGTTTATCAGCGGAGACCGTACTCGCGATTCGCCGTAGAGACGCGGCTTGCCGCGTCTCCTGCCGCGGGGAAAGCAGATGGAACAAGCGGCAACGAGCGCCACGCCTGTGCTAGCATCGACTTAATAATGTCAACAGGAAAACTGCATATAGTACCGCTGGGCGGGATGGGTGAGTTTGGGATGAACTGCATGGCCATCCGCTACGGCGATGACATCGTCGTAGTCGACGCCGGCCTGATGTTCCCCGAAGCCGAGTTACTCGGCGTCGATATCGTAGTCCCCGACATTTCCTATCTCCTGGAAAATCGCAGCCATGTGCGCGGCATCGTGCTAACCCACGGCCACGAAGACCACATCGGAGCCCTGCCATGGATTTTGAACGAACTGAATGTTCCCGTCTGGGCCACCGAGTTCACGCTCGCCTACGTAGAAGATAAGCTGGACGAACACCAACTCCTGGACGATGCCGACCTGCGCGAGATCCAGCCCGGAAAGCGTTTCAAGGTTGGCCCCTTCACCATTCATCCGCTGCAGGTCACACACAGTCTGGTCGATTGCGTAGCCCTGGCGATCCACACCCCGCTAGGCGTCGTTCTCCATACCGGAGACTTCAAAGTCGACCCCACGCCCACCGACAATCGCCTCTTCGACCTGCACGGTTTCGCCGAGTACGGCAAAGAAGGAGTGCTGCTCCTCCTGCAGGATTCCACCAACGTAGAGCGCAAAGGTTACACGCCAAGTGAGCGCGCCGTCCGCCGCAAATTCGAAGAAGTCTTTGTCCGCACCAAGCGCCGTCTGTTCATCTCCTGCTTCTCGTCCTCCATTCACCGAATCAAGCTGACCGTCGACATGGCGCGCGAGCACGGCCGCAAAATTTGTTTCATCGGCCGCTCCATGAACAACTCTTCCGAGATCGCCGAAGATCTAGGCTATGTCCAGATTCCCGACGGCATGTTGATTCAGCCCGGCGAAATGAGAAACTTCGCGCCAGAAAAAGTGTGCGTGCTAATCAGCGGAACCCAAGGTGAACCAATGTCGGCCCTGTCACGCGCCGCCGTGGATAACCACAAGCACGCGAAAATCGAAAAGGGCGACACCGTAGTCTTATCCTCGCGCATCATCCCCGGCAACGAAAAAGCCATCTACAGGATGGTCGATCACCTCTTCCGCCGCGAAGCCTTTGTCATTTACGACGACGGCTCCTACCCGCCCATCCACGTCAGCGGACACGCCAGCCAGGAAGAACTGAAACTAATCATCAACCTCGTGCGCCCCAAATATTTCGTCCCCATCCACGGCGAGTTCCGCCAACTCAAGCTGCACGCCGAACTAGCCGCATCCATGACCGGAGCCGTAGGCACCGTGCTGCTAATCGAAAGTGGAGACGTCCTGGAAATCGACGAACAAGGCGCACGCAAAGCCGGACGCATCAACGTAGGCCGAGTCTGCATCGATTCCGGCTCGCGCACCGACGTAGTAGAAGATTTAGTAATCAAAGACCGCCGTCATCTCAGCGAAGACGGTTTCGTCATGCCAGTAATCGCCATCAACAAGCTCACCGGGCGCGTCGAAATCTCGCCCGAGATCGTGACCCGAGGCTTCAATCCCGGTGAAAACGGCCTGATCGAGCGCGCCCGCGAGATTGTCATGGAAACCCTCGATGCCTCCAGCGCCGAAGAAAAAGCCGACTACGGAGTAATCAAAGAGAAAATCCGCACCGACCTGAAGCGCTACATCTCGCGCCAAACCCAGCGAAGGCCGCTGATCATGCCGGTGATTTTGGAGATTTGAGCTGCAGCGCGTATGGGAAAGGCACCGGAGCAATGAGTACACGCGTGATTGCCATCGATTGGTCCGGTGCAAAGCGGAACGCGGCCAAAAAGATCTGGCTTGCGGAATTCCGCGATCGCCAACCCTTTGGGTTACCCCGTAACGGAAAAGATTCAACTGAGGTTCTCGATTATCTGGTCCGTTCTTGCGTCGACCATTGCGAAACGGTCGTGGGAATAGACTTCGCGTTTTCTTTCCCTGACTGGTTCATTGCAGATCAAGGCTGCCGGACCGCCGAGGAGATGTGGAACCGCGTTGAGAGCGCGGGCGAACGGTGGCTCAAAGAATGCGGCGACCCATTTTGGGGAAGGCCCGGAAAGAAGAATCCCCGCCGGCCAGAAACGGAGCAGTTCCGAAAGACAGATAGAGATTTCCTAGTAAAAGACATTCACCCGAAATCCATTTTTCAAATTGGAGGAGCCGGAGCGGTGGGCACCGGCTCAATTCGCGGGATGCGGCTCTTGCGACAGCTCAGCCGCGAGGGCTTTTCCATCTGGCCTTTCCAACCCGACGGCTGGCCGCGAGTAATCGAGATCTGGCCAAGAGCACTTACCGGCGTAGTCCGCAAGACCAACCTGATCGCGCGCGAGGCATATATCGATGCTCACTATCACGAGTTACCCACTGAATGGAAGCACTGTGCTGCCAGTTCGGAAGACGCTTTTGATGCCATTGTTTCCGCCGTTGCGATGAACAGATACGTCGGCGAACTGGAGTCGTTGCGACAGGAGACCGACGCGAGGTACCTAAAAGAGGGTCGGATTTGGGGAGCCGCGAGGGCTTGATAGTGATCACGCCCGACTAGATCTGATTCGCACTGCTGCCGATCGACCGGCTTCTATCCTGCCGCTTCCACCGTGAGCTTCAACCCCACTGCCTTGGCGACGGCAACCAACGTAGAAAGCCGAGGGTTTCCGCGGGCCGACAAGGCCCGGTACAGGCTCTCGCGCTCAATGCCAGCGGCTTTAGCGACTTTGGCAATGCCGCCGCGCGCCTCTGCGATGCGCCGCAAGGCAATCAGAAGCACGCTCGGCTCATCGTCATCCTCCAAGGCGGCGCGGAGATACTCAGCGGCAAACTCGGGATTCTCACGCAGTTCACGAACCGTGGCTTCGTCGTGCGATATGCTCGCCTTGCGTTTCATTGTGTTCTCTCCCTGTAATCCTTGAGGTATTCGAGCGCCCGCTTGATATCGGACGACTGCTTGCGCTTATCTCCGCCGCAAAGTAGCAAGACGCATTCCTTGCCCACCTGCGCATAATAAACGCGATAGCCTGGCCCCCAGTCGATGCGCAGTTCAAATAAGCTGCCTCGTAACGCCTTGCAGTCCCCAAAGTTTCCAGCTGCGAGGCGATCAATCCGGGCCACGATCTTGGCCCTGGTTCGAACGTCTTTCAGTCCTGACACCCACTCGCCGAACACATCTCTGCCCGATTCGGTCAGGTAACGGCGAATCTCCATACTTTGTCAATTGTAACTTATAGATTACAGCAGGTCAACACCTTGGGCAGCCAGATATGCCTTATCCCAGCGGGTTTTTCCACCGCAGCCCAGGAAACCGCGCAAAATCGCGATCCGCCGTATAAAGCACGCCGCCATACTCAATCGTCAGTGCCGCGATCTGCGCATCGCTCACCAGCGGGCCCGAGGCGCGCCCCTCCAGAATCATTCGTCTCAACACAGACCAATGCTGATCCCCCGGCACAATTACTTGCACATTGGGTTGTTGTAGCCACGCTTCTACAATCTGCACAGCTTGCTCCACAGCCACACGCGCTCCCGCCAAACGCCGATTCGTGATAACTCGGAGGAAAGCGGAGATGTTTTGCCAGGGCAATCCCACTGCTTCTGTTCCGGACAACACGTTCTCCAGCCAGACAAGGCTCTTTTTATGGTCTGCTGAAGCGAGATCGTAGGCGTAGATCAGTAGATTGGCGTCAATTACGATCACCGATAATCCGGCCCTTCCAGGTCTTCCAGAAGTTCCTCGACTTTTTCAAACGGAGGGAGGCCCAGATTTAGCGGCTTGACGCGAAAAGGCTTCCGCGTGGGTCGCTTCGAGGCATTCAATCCGAAGCGCAGAAAGCGATTCACCACCTGCTTGAACGGTTCGCCGGAACGGCGAACCTCCTTCTTCAGCAGGCTAGCCACATCGTCGTCGAGCGTAAGGGTTGTTCGCACATCATGATGCTACAACCAATGACATCATGATGTCAACCTAGATCCGGCAACCGATCATCGAGCTTGGAATTTGCAAAAAAGCACGGGGCAAGGCACTCTGAAACCCAGCCATGGTTACCCTCAACGATATTCGCGCCGCCCAAACCCTCCTCCACGGCATAGCCGTCCACACTCCCCTCATCGAATGGACGAGCCCCACCACCCCACGCAAGCTCTTCCTCAAGCTGGAAAACCAGCAGCCCATCGGCGCTTTCAAGCTGCGCGGCGCCTATAACAAGGTCGCCTCCCTGACCGATGAAGAGCGCCGCCGCGGGGTCATCTCCTATTCCAGCGGCAATCACGCCCAGGGTGTGGCCTATGCAGCGCGGGCCTTGGGCGTAAAGGCCATCATTGTTATGCCGGGCAATGCTCCGAAAAACAAGCTCGAAGCCACTGCCGCCCTGGGAGCCGAGATCGTTATTGTCGGCCCCAGCAGCGAAGAGCGCCGACTGCGCGCCGAAGAACTCGCCGCCGAGCATGGCTACGTAATCATTCCTCCCTACAATGACGAAAAGATCATCGCCGGCCAGGGAACCGTTGGCCTCGAAATCCTCGAAGACTTGCCTGAGGTTGAAACCGTACTCGTCCCCGTCGGCGGAGGCGGCTTGATCAGCGGCGTCTCAGCCGCCATCAAACTCAGCCATCCCAAAGTAAAAGTGATTGGAGTCGAGCCCGAACTGGCGGCCGATGCGCAAGCCAGCCTGCGCGCCGGCCACATCATCTCCTGGCCGGCCGAGCAAGTTTCGCGGACCATGGCCGACGGTCTTCGCACGCAAAGCGTCGGGGCAATAAATCTCCAACACATTCGAGCCTATGTCGACGATATCGTCAGCGTGACCGAAGACGAGATTCGCGAAGCCCTGCACCTGCTGAGCGCGAACCCGAAAACCGTGGCCGAACCAAGTGGAGCCGTCGCCCCGGCCGCGTTTTTCTTTCGCACCGCCGAGTTGCCGCCGACTGCTATCAACCTGGCGGTGATTAGCGGCGGCAACATCGATCCCAAACTGCTTGCCGAACTACAGTGTCGCTAAGCGCCACGACCGCGCGACACACCCGGGAACCGCCGTCTAGATTCCTCACCACCGGCACTAACGAGCCACTTGCCAAAGCTCCCCAGTGTGGTACCATGAGTCACTTTGCGACTGGTTACTTTCGGTCGTATTTGGGGTCTGGAAGCGGGTTTCCAAATGCCAGTCGGTTTATCATTTGGCGACTGCCCCACGATTCTGGGCCCGTAAGGACACGGTTTCGCAGCCAGTTAGGGATCGGCTGCGCAAATGGGGTTCTAGGCAATCACAGAAAACGATTAATGCTAGTGTGCAGGACTTTGCATCTCGAGACTCGATGTAATCCGGGAAATGTCCTGTAAGTTATTGACAACTATAGACTGTAAAGATCTTCCGGTTTTGGAACAACAAGTGCTCTAAGGTTAGTAGGCGACCTATACCTTGGACGGGAGTCCAAAGGCGAATCTGGGAAAGACCCACAGGGAGGGAATTAACATGAGGCGAGTGGTAGTTTTGGCTTTGCTGGCATTGGCTTTACCGATTGCAGTTTGGGCGGACGGAATTAACATCACAAACCAGGGTGGCACGGTTGCGATCACCGGTATGGCGGGAACTAGCGGCCTAGGGACGATCGGCGTGTCAACTATTTCTTCGAGGGGTTCGGAAATGACCTCGTGGAACAACCAAACAGGTCACCTTGGCTATGTCAACTACTCGACCGGCACTCTCGAGAGCGGCTCAATCTCGGGGGGCGGAACCTTTGCGTCGGGCGGATTATTTGACATCGTTGGCGTCGGCAAGTGGGCCAGCAAATTAACGGGAACAGGCTGCGGCTCAGGTTGCGATCTCTTCACTGGCAGCTTCGACAGCCCGGTTGCGTGGACTTTGGTTAGTGAAACTAAGCAATCCGAGTCCTTTACCCTTAGCGGTTCGATCGAAGGCACTCTGTATACCGGTCGTACCGTGTATGGAACAACCACCCAGGACATCACCATCGACAATAAAGGACAGCTCAACAAGGGTATCGGCCATATCGGCACGGGCGGTACGCACATCAACACCCCGGAACCCGCAACTTTGGGTCTGCTGGGAACGGGACTTCTGGCGGTTGCCGGAATGTTCCGCCGCAAGCTGATGAAGGGATAGTTGGATTTATTTTTGGTTCGCCCAGAACACTCAACTCATGGCCCCGCCGCAAGGTGGGGTTTTGATTTTAGGAAAAGGACATCGGATCCACCCCATCTGCCTTCCGCGGGTTCCTTCCCCAGCCCTCCGCTAAGGCAGGGGCCATTCATCTGTTCGAATCTTTTCCTCCGTTTGACTCGAAGCTCAACCAGAGGCCTGCCTCATATTCTTCTGCTCCGTTACTGGGGTAATGGCCGGTGTTGGCTTTGCCGTTGACCTTGCCGCTCTCCGAACCTACAGTCAGGCGCAGGGGGTAGTATGAAGGATATTCATGAAGTTTTGCGCCGCAAGCAGGCACAGTACACGCAGTTGGGCAAGCAGATCGAGATGCTGCAGCAGGCTGCCGAGAAACTGCGCGAAGTCGCGCCCTTGCTCGCCGAAACCGACACTGAGGATGAAAGCGCGGTCCTCACCGAAGTGGATGACGAAAACTCCAGTGCGATGGCGGCCAAGGCCAGCACACAATCCTCGCCCGCCGCTTCCAAGTCTGGGCGCAGCGCCACTCCGCGTTGGCCGTAGCCGCCGGGATAGTATCCCGGGAGGAAGGGGAGGGGGCTGTTTTCCATGACTTTGCAGACGCTGCTGGTGTCCAAGGATGAGCCGACCGCGGAAACGCTGGTTCAGGTCCTGGCACAGTTTGGGGTTGGCGTAAGCCGGTCGAACGCGGCCGATGTCGCCGTGGCGCGACTGGCGGAAGAACGCTTAGACAAAGACGAAGAGCGCTTCGATCAGGTGATTGTCGATTTCGACGACCCCGCAGCCGCC
Organism: Terriglobales bacterium; assembly: GCA_049592035.1. GTDB lineage: Bacteria > Acidobacteriota > Terriglobia > Terriglobales > Acidobacteriaceae > Acidiflorens. The sequence goes on along the minus strand of JBAWFQ010000048.1, from coordinate 1,500 downwards.
TCCTCCGTGCTCGAAGCGTGCCGTCACGTCTCCGGTCCCGATCGTAAGACGCCGGTCACTGTCGCTCTGCTGCACGATGTCTCCCAGATCCGCTCGATCCTCGGCGCCGGCGCTCACTTTATCCTCACCAAACCCGTCACCCGTGAACAGGCTCAAAGCACGTTGCGTGCCGCTGCGGCTCTGCTAAAGCGTGAAAGACGGCAATCGGCGCGGGTCGCGGTTCAGGCGGCAATTTCCATCCATGTCGAGGATACCCATCCCATCGAAGGAATCTTGCTCGACCTCAGCACCGGCGGCATGGACGTGCTGGCCGCCAAGCCGCTTCCGTCCGCCACTGTGGTTCGCGTCTGCTGCGAGCTTCCGGACGGTGGCGCTGCCATCGAAGCCCAGGCGGAAGTTGCCTGGAGCAGCGAAAACGGCCAAGTCGGTCTGCGCTTTCTCGACATGGACGCCCAGATGCGCGAGCACTTGGCCGAATGGGTGGCTGCCCGCTCCCACGTGGCCTTGCCCGAAGAATCGGAGAAGGTCAGCCAATGCAAATTGACCGACCTCAGTCTGGGCGGCTGCTATGTGCAGACAGAATCTCCCTTTCCTCAATCCTCGTCTGTCGATCTCTGCCTGCGCGCCGCCGGCTTGGAAATTCACACCGAAGGTTTGGTCCGCGTCATGCACCCCGGACATGGCATGGGCATTGAATTCCCCGCCGTCACCGAAGAGCAACGCAAAAGTGTCGGCGACTTCATCGAGTTTCTTACCGGCCAGCCCGGCACCACTCCGCAACTGGAAATTTCTCCGCGCGCTCTCGTCGCCAGCGCCGCCGCCCTTAGCCAGGCCGGCAACTCAGAAACCGACGCCGACGATCCCCTGCTGGAATTGCTGCGAACCGGCAATCCGCTGGAAGAAGAAGCGTTCCTCGAAGAACTGCACCGCCAGCGAACCCCCGTGGATGTCAGTCAATAGCAGCCCGCATTGGCAACAACCCCGATAAGCTGACCACGATCATCCAAGCAAAACCGGGAACCAGATCGGCACCCCGTCTTTAGTGTCGCCCCAATCCCCGGTGGTCTTTTCCACCTTATTACTCGCAGACTACCTCCACACCCATTTCTGCATGGTTTCAATACAGTTAATTTTCCGAGAATTTTCCCATGCAATAGAATTGCTCCCGTAGAGACGGGGCTTGCCCCGTCTAGCATGCACCGTCTCACTCGCAGCCATGAGACAAGGCAAGCCGCGGTCTCCGTAGCAGTGCAGTTTGAAGCGGCTTTGAAAGGGCACGGCTTCAGCCGTGCCGTAAGCTGAAGAACTCGATTTTGTTCTTGCCTTTGGGTGGCGCAGCGGTTTACCGCTGCGATAAGCATCGCAATTTTCATTGCGGCTTTACAGAGTGCTGAAAAACTAAGTTTCGTATCAGGGTATCGCTTTAGCGATACCGCAAGTCGTTTGAAATCAGATGCCCCTTTAGGGGCCGGACATCGGAATTCGACTTTTTCAGCAAAC
>JBAWFQ010000047.1:0-5775 GCA_049592035.1 Terriglobales bacterium | reverse complement strand
CTATCAAGTAGCTCCGCGATCGACAGTTTTATTGATTCGGTCCAAACAATGGTCGTTCCGTTGAGATCTCGTTGACAGAATCATTGACGAGTACGATGCTGAGAGTGCTAGATTAGGTGCGCACACCACGGCTGAGTCCCTCGGACGGAGTCCCAAGGTCTTTGACGCTGTTCGGCTACGCACATGAGAAAAATAGCTTCTCGCCGATCGCTTCTGCTTCGCTTTAATTGGCCCTCTGCCGCAATTGTGGCGACGTTGGGCTCCTGTCTCACCTGCGTGCTGTTGCTGGCAGGCACGGTTCACGCCCTCGATCCCAATAAACGTGTCACCCAGTACATGCATACCTCCTGGCGAACACAAGATGGTTCCGCGCCGGCTGGCATGTACGCGATTGCGCAAACGTCCGATGGTTTCCTCTGGTTCCTGTCTTCTCGCGGCGATATCTACAGGTTCGATGGTGTCCAGTTTCGTCTTTGGCATCCGCCTGTTGATACTGAACCAATCGGCCGGATCAGAAACATCCTCGGAGACCAGGCAGGTGGGCTTTGGGCGCTGGGAGCGGACGGGATCGCTCATGTCAAAAATGGTGTTGTCACTTCTCGGGTTGAGTTGGATGGTCTGCTGCCGGACACGAATAACGTAAGTGAGGACGCTGACGGCTCAATTTGGGTTGTGCGCGGCGACAATAGCGTTACAGAGCCGGTTTGCCACGTTAGCGAGCGTGGCATGAAGTGTTTCGGAAAATCGGATGGAATAGCGATCACTCCCATCGATGCGATATTGGCGGACGGAAGTGGCGGCTTTTGGCTGGGAGGGCAAGCTGCCCTTGTGCACTGGCATGGCGGTGTGTCAGAAGCGTACGCGCTCAAGGGTATGAGATCCGGTGCCGGACCGGGGATCCTTGCCCTGGCTCGTGGGCCCGATGGATCTGTCTGGGCCGGCATATATTCGGACGGACCGGGGCTAGGGCTTGCAAAATTCGAGGAAGGTACCGTCAGATCCTTCGTGACCCCCACCTTCGATGGAAGCAAATATCCGGTCTTCTCCCTGCGCTTCGATGGCCACGGCAATCTTTGGGTTGGTACGGACCGCAAAGGCATTTTTCGTGTGCGTGGAAACGTTGTGGACCATTATGAACGGACCGAAGGCTTGTCTGGCGATTATGTCCGCGCTTTCTTTGAAGACCGGGAAGGCATTGTCTGGGCTGCCACCAACAATGGAGTAGACAGTTTTCATGATCCGCGCGTCACCACCTTCTCAGCGGTGGAGGGCTTGGGAGCAGACCAAGCGGTAGGCATTCTGGCCAGCAGAGATGGCACAATCTGGGTTGCAAATGGCGAGTCCCTCGATCACATCGTTAACGGTTCGGTCTCATCCATTCGCTATAAGCATGGCTTGCCAGGTCAGCAGGTCTCTTCCTTATTGGAAGATCGCGCAGGAAACCTGTGGGTAGGAGTGGATGACGCACTCTATTTGCTCAAAGACGGGAGCTTCCGCCGCTTGCCCGAACTGAATCATGAGCCACTTGGCCTGGTACTTGGATTGGTCGAGGACAGCGATGGAAATATCTGGGCAGAGTGCTCAGGCAGCACGAGAAAGCTTGTCCGTATCCGTGATTTCAAAGTGCAAGAAGAGTTTTCCCCACCGCAGGTTCCAATGGGCCGTATTGCAGCAGACAAGCACGGAGGAATTTGGATCGGCACTCGCAGTGCGGAACTTGTGCTATTTCGCAACGGTGCTCTGCAGAGGTTCCCTGTAAATCCGGGTTCTAAGAGTCCGTTCGCCAATCAGATAGTTGCTCAGCCGGATGACACCGTCCTTGTCGCTTTCGACGACGGACTGGTCGGGCTGCGGCAAGGTAAAGTGCAACGGATGACGACGAAAAACGGTCTACCCTGCGACAGTGTCCTTTCTTTCGTCCAGGCGAAGGAGAAAAGCTGGTGGCTCAACATGCAGTGTGGCGTCGTCGAGTTTTCAGACTCCGAGCTCCAGCGATGGTGGGCCAACCCGGATACGGTGATCCAGACCCGCTTCTACGACGTGCTAGACGGAGCCCGTCCCTCCGCGCGACCACCTTTCAATTCAGCGGCAAACTCGCCGGATGGGCGCGTGTGGTTTGTGAACTCCGGCGTGGTGCAGATGGTGGACCCCTCCAGGCTCTCGCAGAAAGCGCTAGCAGCGGTGACATATATCGAGTCGCTGGTTGCTGACCGAAACGAGTTCAAAGCAACGCCTGACCTCAAAGTCCCGCCTAATCCGAGGGACTTGCAAATTGATTACACGTCGCCCACCTTCACAATTCCGCAGAAGGTAAAATTTCGCTACCGGCTCGAGAACTATGAGCGTGACTGGCACGAGGCCGGTACGCGCCGGCAGGCGTTCTACACGGACTTACCTCCCGGGAAGTATTCCTTCCGGGTGATCGCGTCCAATAGCGACGGGGTCTGGAACGATAACGCCGCCAAGCTGGATTTTTCCATCGCTCCTGCGTATTACCAGACGAATTGGTTTCGCGCGCTCTGCGCGTGCATTTTTTTGACACTGCTGTGGGCGGCGTACCAGTGGCGTGTCCGGCAATTGCAGCATCAATTCGACATGACGCTCGAGGCCCGTGTGGGCGAGCGCACCCGGATTGCACGGGAACTTCACGACACTCTGCTGCAAAGCGCACACGGGGTACTGCTCCGGTTCCAAACTGTTTCCCAGTTGCTGCCGGATCGCCCGATCGAGGCGAAAGAGAAGCTGGACAATGCGATCGACCAGACCGCGGACTTCATCACCGAAGCTCGGGATGAGGTGCAGGGATTGCGGGACTCCACGGTACAAAGCAATGATCTCGCGCTAGCCATAAGCACTCTGGGACAAGAACTCGGAACCGACTCAGCCAATCACCGACCTGCATTCCGTGTCGCCGTCGAGGGCGAGGCGCGAAATCTGCATCCCATCCTCCGAGACGAAATCTACAAAATTGCTGCCGAAGCGCTGCGGAACGCCTTTCGCCACTCTCAGGCACACCAAATCGAGGTTGAAATCCGTTATGACACTGAGCAATTCCGACTACGGGTGCGGGACGATGGAAAAGGCGTTGATCCAGCAATTCTCTCCAGCCAAGGCAGTGAGGGACACTTCGGCTTGCCCGGGATGCGGGAACGTGCCAACCTTATCGGAAGTAAGTTAGTGGTGTGGAGCGAAGTCGGTGCTGGCACGGAAATAGAACTGCGTGTTCCTGCCAGCACGGCCTACGTGACAGCACAGAGAAGTTCGTGGTTTTCACGAAGGGCGAAGGCATGAAGTAGGACCTCATGAGCGCCGGCATCTCGCAAATTCGAATTCTTGCGGTTGACGACCATCCCATTGTGCGCGAAGGGATCGCCGGTCTGGTTGGCATTCAGACCGATATGGTTTTGGTGGGTGAGGCATGCAACGGACGCGATGCCATTCAGCAATTCCGGACGCACCATCCCGACATCACGCTCATGGACTTGCAGATGCCGGAGATGAACGGCATCGATGCGCTCATTGCGATTCACAACGAATTTCCCGACGCAAAAGTGATTGTGCTGACGACCTACGCAGGCGATACGCAAATTCTACGTGCGCTCAAGGCCGGTGCTCAGGCCTACCTGCTCAAAAATACGTTGCACAAGGAACTACTCGAGACAATCCGGGCAGTCCATGCGGGAAAGAAGACCCTCTCGCCAGAAGCGTCGTACCAAGTCGCCGAGCACGCGACGGATGACGCCCTGACCCCCGCAGAGATCCTTGTCTTGAGACTCATTGCCGCTGGCAATGCGAACAAGCAGATTGCGGATCAGCTCTCAATCACCGAGGAAACCGTTAAGAGTCGAGTCAAGAACATTCTTTCCAAACTAGGCGCCAACGATCGAACGCACGCCGCAATGATCGGCCTGAAGAGAGGAATCATCGAGCTGTAGTTTTTCACCACCTTGCCTTACCCGCCTCCGAAAAATGCAGAACTCTAAAGAGTGACGCTCAAAGCTCTTTTTGGGGTTTCGATTCACCACCAAAACGGAGGAGTCTGGTTATGTATTGAAAGGTGCGTGATTTGCGACGTCTGTATTCCACATTCGCTGGCGGTTGGCCCGGCGCAGGTTTGCTTCTCATGCGCGTGGTTATCGGCTCCGCGCTGATCGCGCGCGCGAGTTCGCGGCTGTGGAGCGATCTGCCGCCAATGAATGTCACAATTCCCGCTGTGCTCTTAATAGGAGCGGGAATACTGCTAATCGTCGGTTTATGGACTCCAATCGTGGGATCTTCCATAGCGTTGATTGAAATCTGGAAGATGCTTACGATAGCCGGCGACAAATGGGTGTGGCTGTTGTTAGGAACTGCCGCTGCCGCTCTCGCGATGTTAGGACCCGGTCTGTGGTCCATCGATGCTCGCCTTTTCGGCTGGAAGCGCATCGAAGCTCCGCCCCGAAAAACCAACTCTCCCTCTCGCTAAGACTCCCCATATACCACCAAATTTCTTGCCTCAGAAGAGGGTGACATTCCTCCCCCCAGAGTTTTCGATTTACCCCGATGTGGGGCTGCCCGCAAACAGAACTGGGTTGACAATGGCCACGTCACTAGGACAACAGGTGCAAGGGTCGGGAGGCGCTTATGTGGAAGATCACAAATCGCGGTTTCACGCTGCAGGAAGTCCTAATCATGGCTGCAACGAATGTTGCATCCGCCCGAATAGGGACCGACAAAAGCGGGCCAACGACTGGCACAACCCCGCGCACCGAGATTCAACAGGCTCCAGGAGATTGTTATGACAAAGGTGATTGAGTTTTACATACCGAAGAACTTTCGGAAACCGTTGAGGACGCCGCAGCCGCAACTCGGAAAAATCATCGAGTTTTGCCCGCAGACGAAGCGATCAGCTTAGTTGCTATCCAAACTTTTGCGGATTGAGAGGAAATGTGACGTTGATTCCCACAGAAACCCGCTTTATGCATCTGGAAGATTCGGCGCCGCGTCTGGAACGACAAAGAGATAGCAAAGCACTGCAAGCGTAAAAGGTTAGGGAGGAGACTATGGGGTGCGCAACAATGGATTTCACAAACCTCGGAGACCTCGCAGCAACAGGTCTTGTCAATGTTAGCGGTCTCGGAGACCAGCAGCTTCATGTCGAACCAGAAATCAGCCCTGAGTACTGCTTCGAAGGCATTGTCGGCAAAAGCGCAGCCCTGCAGAGAGTCCTGGAACAAGTCGCGATCGTGGCGCCCACGGACTCGACTGTCTTGCTCCACGGGGAGACTGGAACCGGCAAGGAGTTGATTGCATGCGCGATTCATAAACTCAGCGCCCGGCGCCAGTGCGCCTTTGTCAGACTGAACTGCGCGGCCATTCCCTCGGGCTTGCTGGAGAGCGAACTGTTCGGACACGAAAAGGGGGCCTTCACGGGGGCTCTAATGCAAAGAAAGGGTCGATTCGAGTTGGCGGACGGAGGCTCGCTGTTTCTGGATGAGATCGGCGACATCAGCCTGGAACTCCAGCCGAAACTATTGCGTGCCATCCAGGAACAGGAGTTCGAGCGTCTGGGAAGCTCCAGGACGATCAGCGTGAACGTGCGGCTGATTGCCGCGACGCATCGCGATCTTCCCGCCATGATTCGGGAGGAAAAGTTCCGCGAGGATCTTTTCTATCGATTCAACGTCTTCCCGATTGAGATCCCGCCGCTGCGCGAAAGGCGCGAGGATATTCCACTCCTGGTGAACTACTTTGTGTCAAAGGTAGCGGGGCGGATGCGGAGACAGATAAAGTCCA
>JBAWFQ010000046.1:0-26072 GCA_049592035.1 Terriglobales bacterium | reverse complement strand
GCCGCGCACTCGCTGTGAGCGTTGGTCGTGCGCGTATCAGCAGAGAAGCGACTGTAGGGTACCCTACGGAAGCCTCGTGTTCGGGCCTGTATAATTCTGCGCTTACTGCGGATCAGTAGAGTTGCCATTTCGCAGACCTTGACGGGTTGGTTCATCGTTACGTCTGGGCAGGCTTTTCGGTTCTGGTTCGTAGCTAATGAAAGACCTCAAAACCGTGCAGTCCGGCGAGCGCACGAATGGCGCGGGGAAGCCCGTCAGCAACACAATTCTTCTATCGATCCCCGATAGCGAATACAGCGCCCTTCGTCCTCATCTTGAACACGTCAATTTGCCCAACCACCTCGTCCTTCACGAGGCGGGTGGAAAGTTGGAATTTGCGTATTTTCCGAACCGGGGTTTGATTTCTCTTGTCGTCGTAATGAAAGATGGAAGAACCGCCGAAGCTGGCGTAGTCGGCAATGAAGGCTTTACGGGAGCACCGGCGGTTGTTGGCCTGAGCAGGGGTCCGCTGCGGGCGGTGATACAAATCACGGGAGACGGATTTCGGGTGAGAGTTGGGGCTTTGCAAAATACTTTGGAAGCCACTCCAGACCTTCGATTGCTGTTAAACCGCTACGTCGCAATTCGAGGTATGCAGCTTGCACAAACAGCCGCGTGTAACCGCCTGCACGGCATTGAGCAGCGACTGGCACGCTGGTTGCTGATGACTCAGGACAGAGTGGCTTCGGGGTTGCTGCGCATCACTCATGATTTTCTCGCAACCATGCTGGGGACCGATCGACCTAGCGTGAGCTTGGCAGCTGGCGTTTTGCAGAGAAAGGGTCTCATCGAGTACACCCGTGGCGCGGTGAAAATCGTGAACCGCAAGAAACTTGAAGGCTCCACCTGCGAGTGCTACGCGGTTATCCGACAGTACGACGGCGAGCTTGGCTTGAAATAACCTGGTGGGATCCGCCATCGCGAAAACTCCCGGATCGTGGGTCCTCGGGAACTGGCCACCAGCAACTAATCGAACGCCGTCCGCAGAAAACTAACCAGCTGCCACCCGTCCATGTATTTGTAGGGAGTCTCGCCCATGGTGTAATGCCCGCAGGGCAGCACGACGACTTGGTGATCCAGTTTGTGCTTCTCGAATTCCTCAACCACCTGCTCTGAAAATTCCGGCAGGAACGTCATATCGTACTTCGCATAAATAATGAGCGAGCGCCGCGGCCAGCGCGAAAACTTATCGAAGTACACCATCGGACTAACAGCGCGCCAAACCTGCCGCAAATTCTCCAGATCGATGCCCGTTTCCAGCCCCTCGCGAATGTGGCGCGTGGATTGCCCGTGCCACACAACGTCGGCAAAGTAAGTCGAAGCGTGATTGAAGGCAGCGACCTTTATGCGCGGATCGTGGGCAGTGGCGATGAAGGCATAGCACGATCCCAGGCTAGTGCCGACGATGCCAAGCCGGTTGTAGCCATGCGCTTCCAGCCAGTCGAGGCAGCATCGCGCGTCGATCACTCCCTGGCGCACCGAATCAAGTGTGCGTCCAATGTTGGCGGAAACAGCGTAGTCCGCGCGGTCGATTTCCGCCGGCCGCCGAATATCGTGATACGGCATGGACAGCCGCAGCACCGCAATCCCCATCCAGTTCAGCACCTGGCAGAGGCTGGAGTACGAAATTGCATCCGAATTCCAGTGCGGCAGCAAGACGACTGCCCGGCGTCCGCGAGCCGGAAACCAGCGCGCGTTCACCAGATTATTTTCGGGATACGGTGTGACCACCGGCGAAGTGAAGCGCAAAAAGTCGGCATAAGTGCCGCGAACTTTTTCTTCCAGCCGCGGGTCGGGAACTTCGCGCGTGCTGAAGACTTGAACCTTGCGCCGCTCCAGCCGAAAGTCCGCTGGCTTCTGGTAAGAATAAAAGTCGTCGCTAGTCTTGATGATGCGGTCGTTGAAGTGCGAGAAATATTCCAGCAGTTCGCGCGAGCCCTGCCCAGAGCTCCGTCCAGAAAGTCCGCCGTTGCGCCCAGGCCAACTATGGGTCCAATCCAATCCCCAGTCAAGCGGACGCACCACGCGGTTATTGTCCACCGACGTGAGCCGTGTTTCCCAGTCGTACATCCATTGTGCGTAGCGCGAAGCCATGTCTCTTCTTGGACTATAGCAAACACTGGAGCGCAAACATTGAGGACAACAGCGAGTGGGGGAAGGCTGCATCAAACAGTTCCGTGCGCAAACTAAAGTCATCGGCGCGCGCAGTCCGATCGCAGTGCAAATCGACTTGACGCGTAGCTACAATTGGAGTTACACTATTGATGCTTGCAATGCCACGAACACGGCATACTCCAAGCTGACGCCGGTAGTAGGATAACGGGCGGCCGCAAGGCCATGACTTCACGCTCTTCGCGCGGACCGGACACCGCGAACCCTTTGCAGGGAGAAACCGGGGGAGCGAGCGAAGCAAACACGGCAAAGCCCAAGCCGTCCGAACCCGGAAGAACGGAGGGCTTGCAAAGCTCACTTTGAAAGGTGTGCTTAGCTATGCCCTTGGAAATCAATGAACAACCTCCGGCCTATCGGTTCGAATGGGATGAAAACAAGAACCGGCAGAACATCAGAAAACATGGCTTCGACTTTGCAGATGCAGAAGAGATGTTTTACGGCATCCTTCTCTTCTCGCCGGATGTGCGAGAAGACTACGGAGAAGACCGCTGGGTCGGAATCGGCACGATTCGCGGCCGCACTACAGTCGTGGTCTTTACAGAGCGTGGACCGGAGACAATACGTATCATCTCGCTAAGAAAGGCAACTCGCCGTGAGAGTAAACAGTACAAAAAGGCAGTCGAGAACCAACTGGAAACGGGTTGATGCGCTTCGCGATTCAGAGATTGATTTCTCCGAGAGCCGCGAACTCGGTCCCGATTTTTTCAAGCAGGCCATTCGTTGGCCGGGCAAGAAGAAGCAGATCACGCTGCGTCTCGACCCCGATGTGCTTGGCTTTTTTCGCCGCCATGGCAAGGGATATCAAACCGCCATTAATGCCGTACTTCGACACTACGTGCATTCCCAGCAAGACAACGGCCCAAGACGGTCCGGCTAATCGCCATCGGCAGGCCAATGGTTGACGGCTGATCGGCGCTCATAGATAAACTCTCGGCACTCTCTGGGAAATGCCGCAAAGAATCTCGTAAGGCACGCTTTCGCACAGCCGCGCCAGTTCGACTGCATTCACGCTCTTGCCGTTGCTCGAACCGATGAGGATGACCTCGTCTCCCACGCCAACGCCATGAATGTGCCCCACATCGACCATGGTGAGGTCCATCGAAACTCGCCCCACGACCGGCGCGTATTCGCCGCGGACGATCACACGGGCACGATTCGAAAGCAGCCGCGGATAGCCGTCGGCGTAGCCGACCGGCAGCACGGCGATGCGGCTGCGCTCGCTGGTCACGTACGTTCCCATGTAGCCGACGGCTTCTCCCGCAGGCACGTCCTTCACGGTGAGTACGCGCGTCTTCCAGGTAAGCACAGGCGTGAGCGGAAGCGAAGGCTCGGTGACAACCTCGCCGCCGCGAGTAGCGGGAAGCGAGTAGCCGTAGAGCAGAATGCCCGGACGCACCATGGTCTTCCAGGTCTCCGGACGTGCGCTCACCGCAGCCGAGTTCCCCATGTGCACCAGCGGTGGATGGAGATTGTGCTCGGCAAGCACCGCCAGCGCGTCCTCAAAGCGCTGCATTTGGCGCCGCGCATCCTCGGCATCAAGCACTTCGGCTGATGCGAAATGCGTGCTCACACCTTCAAGATGCAGGTGCGCACAGGCCGCTAGCTTCACGCATAATTCGTTGAGCGCTTCCTTCGGAGCACCCAAGCGGTTCATGCCGGTGTCGACTTTCAGGTGTACCGGCAAATTGATCTGCTGTTTGCGCGCTGCTTTTTCCAGGCGCTCGATGTGCCAGGTCTCCCAGACCGTTGGCGTCAAGTTATGGGAGACAATGCCGTCCTCTTCTCCCTTCCAGATTCCGGTCATCAGCAGGATGCGCGTCCAGATGCCAGCGCTCCGCAAGGCGCGGCCTTCGGCGGCGTCGGTCACGCCGAGCCAGGGCGCGCCCTCAGCTTCCAGCGCAAGGGCGCATTCGGTGGCTCCATGACCGTAGCCGTCAGCTTTGACGACGGCGCAGATGGCTACGTTCGGGCCAACGTGCTCCTGCACCGTGCGGAAGTTCTCCCGCAGCGTAGTGAGCGAAACTTCGGCCCAAGTGCGCCCGTCGAGAGCGAGCGAGCGGCGATCGGGCAGGACGATGCGTTCAAGGCGAGGGGCATTCACTAGGAAGATTATAGCGACGGCGCTGTTGCCGAATGCTGATCAACTAGCTTCAACCGGCACTCTCGTAATACCGCTCTCCATTCGCACCGCTCCATTCGCCCCCTCGCGATGTCGCCTAGTGGCCTGTCGCAGAGAAATCATTACCACGGTTGTAGCGCCGCCGTCCCGGCGGCTGTCGTGGGGGCGTCCCGCCCCCACCCCCGTTTAGTAAAGGTTTCACTGCGACAGTCGTCTAGTTTCCCGACAGCAGAAAGTTCACCGTGATCTCTGTCTCCACTTGGATCGGCTCGTCGTTCAGCAGATAAGGCCGGTAGCGCCATTGCCGCACTGCCTCAATCGCGGCGGCGGAAAGCATCGGGTGTCCGTGAACCAGGACGAGATTCTCGATCGTCCCCGCCTTGCTGATGATCGCCCGCAACTCAACCGTGCCCTGAACCCGCGCCTGCCGCGCCAGCGTCGGATAAATCGGCTGCACCCGATAGATCAGATTGCCTTCCGCCCAATGCGAGACAACCAGCGGCTTGACGGGCGCCGGACGCGCCGGAATCACCACGGGAAAACCGTCGCCCAGCCCATGGCCAATCGCGATGCTTGGTCCGCCGTAAATTCCGCTGCCAATAGTCGGAGCCTCTGCCACAGTCGGACCCGATCCCGCATCATTGATTCGCGGTGTTTCCCGCGGGACGGACAGCGGCGCGATAATCTGGTGTGGGGACGGATTGCTGTTGGCCGAACTCGTATGGCGCCCATGCGCTGGACCGCTGGTGACCGCGACAAACGACGCGGGCGCCGAAATCTGCAGCCAGCGCACCTGTGGCGGCCTCTCCACCCACAACATGGAGACCACGATTAGTAGACCCAGGCTAAAAGCCTGAATGGTAAAGGATGCAAGCGTAGCCCGACCGCGTTGCGCAGACTTGTCCCACGTGCTTTCGAGTGTGCTGAACATACACTGTGCCTCCGGAACGGGCCCGTTGACTGTACAGACACCTGCGCCTCGCGATTTGATCCTGGGAGAGGAGAGGAAATCAACTAAGAGTAAGTTACTAATAAAAAAGGTTACTAATAAAAAAAGACCGCGTCGGCACGCGGTCTTAAGCATTAACGGACTGCAAAATAAATTTGGAACTAAAACGCCCAAGCGGTGTCGCTATTTCTTCGGCGGAGTGCTCGCCGGGGGTTTCGTACCCGCCGGTTTCGAGGGCTTCGGAACCGCGCCAGTCGCGGGCGGCGGTGCCACACCCGACTGAGCGTTGTAAGCATCCACGACCTGCTGGGTGATGTCCATCGAGGGCCCCGCCAAAATCACAGCGCCCCGCGGCCAAGTCATAGCCTGGTCGGTATCGAGCAGCAGGCCGTAACCATTGTCGCTAACGTATTTCTGAATGATGGGCACCATCTTTTGCAGGATTCGGTTTTCGATCTCCCCGGCCTGGTTCTGGAAATCTTCCTTCGCGTCCTCTGCCGCGCGGTCAAAACTCTTCTGCTTGGCCTCGATCTGCTTCACCAGCTTCTCGCGCGATTCATCATTCAACTTGTCCTGCTGGGTATTGAGCTGCTTCTTGAGGCTGTCGATCTCATCGTTCATACCCTTCAGTTCGCTCTGCTTGGGTTCGAACTTCTTGCTAAGCGCTTCCAGATCGCGCTGCCCTTCGTTGGAAGCGGCGATCGCCTGTTCCACAGCGAGGGTGCCGATCTTGGTGCCAGTAAACTTAGCCGCAGGTTGAGCTGAAGAGGGAGCGTTGGGCGGAGCGGCGGCGGGAGTGCCAGCCGCAGGAGCGGCTTGGGCCAGAGCGAAGACAGAAAAGCCAAATACTAAGGCGAGGGTGACGTAAGCAAACTTGATCATTGGATCCTTTGAACTCCTTCAGATTTTTCGGAAACGCCGGAAGCTTCCAACTCGCTAGGCTCACGATAACGGACTGCAACCCGAGCCTTTCAGTCATCAGACCTGCAACATGACCTGAGACTTGAAACCAGCGCAGCCAACAACGCGCGTACCACGCACGGCTCTCTTCACGCCTAACCGCAAGCGTAGTGATCAGGGTGTGGACGCTTTGGATTATACGGAGCCTACCGGAACAGCGTCAAACCGGTCTTGTTGTTCCAGTTGCGAATTGCCTCAATTCAGTTTTTCAAGGTAGCTGATGAGATTCTCGACATCGCTATCGCGTAAACGCCGATCGAAGGCAGGCATCGTGCCCCGGCCCTCTAGGATCGTCATGCGGATTTGCGCGTCCGTTGCCGGCGCGCCACTCGGCAGCGATCCTCGACGATACAGTCCGTGCAGGTTTGGGGGCTGCTTATGCAAGTCCGGTTGCGGATTCTCGTGACATTCGGCGCAGTTATTGTCGTAAAGCCATCCACCGACAATCTCGGCGTTGCTCCGTTGTTCTCGCGGTTGCTCCCTTTTCTCGCAAGCCATGAGCATAACCGCCGCCAGGACACTGGCCAGCAATGGTCCGCGAACCATCACTTCCCCTTCTTTCCACCGCCCTGAGCGGCCTGCCGCAGACTCTCCATCAGTTCCGCCCAGGACCAATCCGTGGACCAGAACTTCGCCACCGTCCCATCGGGCGCAATTAGCACGATGCTCATGGTGTGAGTGATTTGATTATCTTCCTCCTCATATTCAAGACCGAATGCCTGGGCCAGACGGCGTAAATCGGTCGGATTCGTGGAAGCGAAGTCCCAGTGCGAAAACCCGCCCTCGTCGCCGTCCAGATAAGCAAGACCGTACTTGCGCAGAACCGCGGGAGTGTCATATTTCGGATCAAAGCTGACGGTCAGCAGATGGCTCTTGCCGTAGTCCTCCGGGCTTTTCTTGAGTTCATTGTGAATGCGCGCAAACTGGCTGCTCAGCCGCGGACAGAAATTCGGCATCGGGCAACGCGTGTAGATGAAGGTGACGAGCAAGGCTTTCCCTGCGAAATCCGAAAGGTGAATCTTGCGGCCGTCCTGGTTGACCAGAGTGAAGTCGGGAACTCGTTGTCCGGGCATGAGCATCTGCGGCGCGGCCGCCGGCTTGGTTTGGCCGCGCCCAGATTCATCGGTGATGCGCACGTCTTCCAGCCAGTAGTCGCTCGCATCTTTGCCAATCACCACCTCCGCTGCGATCTTGTCGCCGGGTTCAAGTTCCTGAACCACCGCCGGGTCCTTGACGCGGTAAGGCATGGCCATGGCTGGCATGAAGCCGGGAATGTCTCCATGGTTCACCGTAACCTCACCGGTGGCAGGGTTCTTCGCGACTACTTCTCCTTGCAGAGCGTACTTCTTGGTGCGATTGCAGCCTGCAGAAAAGATCAGCAACAGCAGCATTGCTGTACGTACAAGCCACGATTTCATATACTGTCACCTTTCTCCGTTGTTCCGCGGCTTGGCGCTCAATAGTTGAACCGAAAGCGAAGCTCCCCATAAATCTGCCGAGGATCGTTCCAGTGAAATCCGCCGAACGTCAGACTGTTGTCGAGTTGCACGCGGCGGTTTGCCACATTCAACGCCGTGACCGAAACCGTGTATTTCTCAGCGAAACTTTTCCCCAGTGCCAGATCGAACGTGGTGTGTTCCGGCAGATAATTCCCGGGATATTGCACGCCCGGCAACCCGTTCGTGAATCCCGAGCCGTAGTAGATATTCGTCGAGGCATAGCTTTGCCAGGGCAAACTCGTGTTGTAGCCGAAGTTCAAAGTGTTTCTCTGATCGTGGTCTACAGGTGAAAGCCCGGGCGGGATATTGAGTGGGCAATTCGAGTTTCCGGGGGGGCAGATCAGGCCGCCAGTGATCGGCGAGGAAGCCTGCGCGATTTGGTTGGCGTAGGCGAGATGAAATTGGCCGTGATGCCAGAGGTTCGGCGACCGCAGGGTCAGTTCCCAACCTTGAATCAACGCGTAATCCCAGGTGATGGGCCAGAAGATATTCGATTCTCCAATGTTGTTATGATCGAGCCAATTGTTGGCATGAGTTTGATAAGTATCGGCGTCGAGCGTCCAGCCACGGTACGGAATCATGACACCGTACTGCCATTCCCGATCCCGCTCACCGTGCAGAGGAGCGAAGCCAAAATTCTGGCCGTTGGCAAGAATTAGCAACTGATCCGTAGCGGTCGAGAGCGGCGGAGCCTGGTAGTAATAGCCGTAGAAGCCGCGAAAAACCCAGTTCAGCCGTGGAACGCGAATGGCAACTCCAAAACGAGGATCAGCGTCGTTTTCGGAGGATGAATTCGAGCTGAATTCGGTCACTCGAACCCCGGCGATCAGAGTCAGCCACGAGGTCACTTTAAACTTGTCGTTGATGAATTCGGCGGCCACTCCTCCGTTCACTCCAATCGAGGAGGGTTGGATGGTCGGAAAGGTAACCCCCTCGAAAGTGAACCCAACGTTAGAGAAATAGTTGTACTGGTGCTGATAGAAACCATACGCGCCCGCCTGTAGATCGTTCCGCCAGAACGTGGAGTTCAGTGCAGTTTGTGCACCGAGATATTGCGCGGTTTGGGTCACATTGGTTATTTCAGCAGGGTCATTCGCGCCGCCGGCATAGTCGGCGCCGTTGTAGTGGTAGAACGGAGAAACGGTAAGCAGCGTATTGGGATTGAACGTGTGAACCCAGGAGAACGTGACATAGCCGTCAGGCTCGCGTTCGGCATCGTGCTGCCCGTTGCTCGGTGAGACCCCGGAGCCAAGCAAAATCTGATTCCCCGACGAATTCGGATCCGGATCAATCGGAATCTTGTAATAGTCCCGCCGCAATTGCGTGACCAGCCGAAACTGGTTCTTGGGATCCGGATTGAAAATGAATGAAGCGAAGCCCCCAACGCCGTTCGCCGCGTCGTTGACCACCTGCGCGATCGGAGTCTGCAGTCCGTATTGGCTTCGATTTCCGTTCAAGCTGGCGTAGTAGGCGAAACGCTGGGTGTGCCCTCCGCAACTGATCTGGTCGTTCGTTTGATAGAAATTTCCGGCAGTGATGACGAGTTCGCATTCGCGATAGCGCTCGAAGCCGGTGCGGGGGACGACGTTGAAGACGCCGTACGTGCGGTCTCCATAGTCGGCGTCGTAGCTGCCGCGCTGCACTTCGAGATAGTCGATATCCTTCGGATCAATTTGCGGGCCAAGATTGTTCGCAATGTTCGTATTGGGGACAGGAACCCCATCCACCAGCCACTCCACCTGGTGCCCGCCTCGCATGTGCAGCATGTCGTGCGTCACATAGGCTGCCGGCACGTAATCAGTGATCATTTCCATGCCGTTGGTGCGGTCCGCTCCCGGAGTTTGCTGAATGTCGATGCGGTTCACCGTCGTCGTGGGCGTGACGCTGTCCGTCGTCGCCACCACGGGAGTTTCCGACACAAGGACAGTTTCTTTTCCGCCTGCGATAGTCATCTCGAAATGCAACACCGGACTCGTGTCCGATTGAACAACCGCATCTTGATGCATTTCCTGGAAGCCCTTTGATGAGACTGAAACCGTGTAGTTTCCGATCGGCACCGAACTGAATTCAAATCCTCCGCTGTCGCGGGAATCCTGCGACTGGGTCCAGTCCGAGTTTTGCGCCTTCAGCGTAACGTGTGCGCCTTGAATGGGACGGTGCTGAGGATCGTGAACCACGCCACGAACCGAGCCGAAGATCGTGGCATATGCCGAAGCAGTAAGCAACCAAGTCGTGAAAACGACAAGCCAGATTCGAGTCATAAGATTTCTTCCTTAGATTTCGCGTAGGGACGGCCGCCCCCCGGCTGTCCAAGCCGAGCGCAGCTCGGCGGTCGCCTGGAGCAATGCAACTCTGGAGGTCCAGCTAAGCGAGCATCCCAAAGCTGCTCTTAAATTTCGCGAGATGGTTAGCTGCGAGGAGGCGCGCGGGCGGAATCGTATCCGGAGAGATCGGTTGAGCGCAGCTCCGCGTTTTGTGTCGGGCGCGCGGGTTCAATCAGCAGATTGAAAAAAAAGAGCAGATTGGAAGCGGGTTGCGCCCACTCCGAAGTGGTCGCACCGCAGCAGCAATGGCTTTGACAACAATTACTGGCGGCTTGAACGGAGGCCCTAGCTGGATCGGATTGTGACGGCGGCGATTGCGCCATCCCATGATGGCAGGGCATCGCAGGCTGCGCCGATACCGCCTGCCGCATGCAGTGCATAGCCGCCGGCAGGGCAGCACACGGCATCGCCATCGGCCCGAAGGCCGGGACGAGCATCACCAGCATCAGAAATCTAGCCGTCCAGCGTGAAGCTCCCCACATTTGCGGAACACTATATCAGTACCCAGCACCCAGTTGCCAGTAACCAGCAAACCGCTGCTGCTCAAAATCTGGGTACTGGGTACTGAGTACTGGGTACTGATTCCTGTACCATTTCTCCGTGCACGACCTAGCAAAGCGGTTATTAAAGACAATTCGAAAGCAGCAGTCGATGCGTCCTGGGGACCGCGTCGCAGCGGCGGTTTCCGGCGGAGCGGATTCCGTCGCTTTGCTGTGCTTGCTGCTGGAGTTGCGGGCCGAACTGGGAATTGTGCTGTCGGTCGCGCATGTCAACCACAAGCTGCGCGGAGAAGAGTCGAACGAGGATGAGCGCTTTGTCGCCACACTGGCGCGGCGCCATGGCCTCGACCTGCATGTTCGGAAGGCGCCGGTTGACGCAATCCGGAATGCCGGCAAAAGCTCCGGCGTCGAAGCGGCCGCGCGCGAACTGCGTTACGGTTTCTTTCGCGAACTCGCGCGCGACGGTCGCGTGATGAAAATTGCCACCGCGCACACCCTCGACGATCAGGCAGAGACCGTCCTGCTGCGCATGTTTCGCGGCACCGGCATGCGCGGGCTTGCTGGCATCCATCCGCGAATCGTCTTCGAGGTGCAGGGGGAAGAGCAGGGACAAGCATTCGGCGAGGTAATCCGGCCGCTGCTAGGCTTCCGGCGCGCTGCTTTGCAGGACTTTCTGCGCGAGCAAGACCAAACCTGGCGTGAGGATTCGTCGAATCGCGACATTGCCTTCCTGCGCAATCGCGTGCGCCACCGCCTGCTCCCGATGATTGCCGAAGAATTTGGCCAGGCCGCGATCGAGCACCTGGCCGAGCTAGCAGAAATCGCGCGCGCTGAAGAAGAGCATTGGAATCGTCAGCATCCGGAGATCGCGGAGCCACCACTCTCGCCAGCCAAGGAGTTGCCCGTCGCGCCCTTTCAGCTTGCGGATAACGTCGGCTTCGTAAACAAAGGCCTCGTATCAGGGTATCGCTTTAGCGATACCGCAGGTCCGTCGAAATCAGATGCCCCTTTAGGAGCTGCCGCGCCTCTGCCGGTAGACCCGCTACTGGCCCTTGCTTTGGCGGCGCAGCGTCGGCTGGTACGCGCTTGGCTGGAAGCGAATGCGCCCAATCTGAGCGTCTCATTCCATCTGATCGAGCAGGCCCTGGAACTGGCAGCCGAACCACCTGGCAGAAAAGTCGAGATGCCATCCGGTTGGCATCTCCGGCGGGCACGGCAGGACCTTTGCCTAGAATTCGAAGACTTGAACGGCCGCAAACTAAGCACGGATTATCAGTACACCCTGGCTGTGCCGGGCTCGGTCAAGGTTCTCGAATTGGGTGCGTCCGTTGAAGCCCGCTTCGTGGACGCGGTTGAAGTTCCGGAAAATGAGCGCGAGCAGTTGCTCGATCCGAGGCGCATGCCAAAGGAAGTTCTAATCCGCAACTGGCGCCCAGGCGATCGTTACTGGCCGGCTCATACCGCAACGGAGAAGAAGGTGAAAGATTTGTTGAGCAGCCGCCACGCAACCGGAGCCGAGAAAAAGCTCTGGCCGGTTGCGGTCGCGGAAGGCTTCGGTCTGGTCTGGATGCGCGGGTTTGCCGTCCCCGCAGCCTTTCGTGCGCCTCCAGACGCTGGGCAAGCGATTTGGATTCGGGAAATTGCGGGCATGATGTAACATTGCCCTCAGCGATCAGTCGGCAGCCGTCAGCCATGTAAGATTTTACTGAGAGTTGACAGCTGACAGCCAAGAGCGACCACGCCGGAGGCGCCACTTCCGCTATGAATGCTTCGCCGAAAGTCCAGTTGCGCCAGGTGATCTCGGCCGACCAGATTCAGAAAAGGGTCCGCGAACTGGGACGCCAGATTTCCGACGACTATCGCGGCCAGACCGTGATCGCGCTGGGAATTCTCGAAAACAGTTTCCTCTTCATGGCCGACCTGGTGCGGGCCATCGATGTGCCTGTCATCTGCAGCTTCATCAAGCCCACCTACAAGCAAAGCCAGCAGGGCGAATCCCCGGTGCTGGAGATATTCTTTAGCCACGAACTGGCAATTACCGGTAAGCACGTGCTGCTGGTAGAAGGCCTGGTGCACTCAGGAGTGACCAGCGAATTTCTGATGAGCGACTTGCGCGGACGGGGGGCGGCTTCGGTAAAGCTGGCCACGCTGCTCGATCGCCAGTCGGCGCGACGCGTGCCGCTGCAGCCCGACTACTTCGGATTTCTGGTGGATGACGCATTTCTTTGCGGCTACGGCCTGGGAAGTCCCGAACAGACGGGGCGAAACCTCCCGTATCTGGCTGCGACGATCTAAAGCTTCGAGCTGCGGGCTGCGAGCCAAAGCGAAATCGCAGCTTGCTCGAAGCTCGCGGCTCGATGCTCGTGGCCCCTGAGCGTGACTTCCGGTACCTCCTTCTGGTTCACCCTTTTCTTTGCAAAAGGTCTAAAATAAGCTGGCACGCTTTTCCCAGTCGAATTTCCGCCTCCGGCATCTAATGTAAGTCATGGGGCGGTGTCTTTCCTTTGGTAGGGATGGAGCTGCTCTTCGAGGAGTTTTGAGTGAATTCAACGATTAAGACGGTACTGTTCTGGGCGGTCATTGTGGTTTCCGCCTTCCTGCTTTGGCAGGTGGTGAAGAGCGGAAACAATGCCCAGAAAGAAAAAGAAATTGGCTTTTCCGAATTCCTGTCGGATGTCGATCAGGGCAACATCCACGACGTGTTGTTTATCGGCCAGGAAGCGCGCGGCAAGTTTAAGAATGACTCGCCCTTTCATACCACGGTGCCCCCGGGTAGCTACCCCGAAATGTACAAAAAGCTGACGGACAAAAATGTCCCGTTCAGCTTCAAGGACATCAGCAACGGCACTTGGCCAAGCTGGCTCTTGAATCTGGCGCCGCTGGTACTGCTCGGCGCGCTCTGGTTCTTCATGATCCGGCAGATGCAGACCGGAGGAAACAAGGCGCTGTCGTTTGGTAAGAGCCGCGCGCGTCTGCTCTCCATGCAGCAGAAAAAGATCACGTTCAAGGACGTGGCGGGCGTGGATGAAGCCAAAGAAGAACTGCGCGAAATAATCGAATTCCTGCGCGAAGCGCAAAAATTTCAGAAGTTAGGCGGACGCATCCCCAAAGGCGTGCTCCTCGTCGGCCCTCCGGGAACGGGCAAAACCCTGCTCGCCCGCGCGGTCGCCGGCGAAGCGAATGTTCCCTTCTTCTCTATCTCCGGCTCCGACTTCGTGGAAATGTTCGTAGGCGTAGGTGCAAGCCGCGTGCGCGACTTATTCGAGCAGGGCAAGAAAAATGCCCCCTGCATCATCTTCATTGACGAAATTGACGCCGTAGGACGCCATCGCGGCGCGGGCCTAGGCGGTGGCCACGATGAGCGCGAACAAACCTTGAATCAGCTCCTGGTAGAAATGGATGGCTTCGAATCGAACGAAGGCGTAATCCTGATGGCGGCGACCAACCGTCCCGACGTGCTCGATCCAGCGCTGCTGCGCCCCGGCCGTTTCGACCGCCGCGTAGTAGTCAATCGCCCCGACGTTCGCGGACGCGAAGAAATTCTCCGCGTACACACCCGCAAGATTCCACTGGCCGACGATGTGGATTTGTCGGTGCTCGCCCGCGGCACTCCGGGATTTTCCGGCGCCGATCTGGCCAACATGGTGAACGAAGCGGCATTGGCGGCGGCGAGGCAAAACCGCAAAGCCGTGCTGATGTACGACTTCGAAGTCGCGAAAGATAAAGTGCTGATGGGCGTCGAACGCAAATCGCTTCTGCTTTCCGATGAAGAGAAGAAGAACACTGCGTATCACGAGGCCGGACACGCGCTGGTGGCAGCGATGCTGCCGCATTCCGACCCAGTCCACAAGGTAACGATCATTCCGCGCGGCATGGCGCTCGGCCTGACCATGCAGTTGCCGACCGATGATCGCCACAACTACTACAAGAACTATCTCGACACGCAGATTGCCATCCTGATGGGCGGGCGCATTGCGGAAGAGCTTTTCCTCAATCAGATGTCGACCGGCGCGGGCAACGACATTGAGCGGGCCACGGAACTGGCGCGCAAAATGGTCTGCGAGTGGGGCATGAGCGACCTGGGTCCGCTGACCTTCGGCAAGAAAGAAGAGCAGATCTTCCTGGGACGCGAAATCGCGCAACACCGCGACTACAGCGAAGCTACCGCCATCCAGATCGACGAAGAAGTCAGGAAGATGGTGAGCACAGGCTACGCGACGGCGAAGGGAATCCTCTCGGAGAATCGCGACACGCTGGTCCGGATCGCAAAAGCGCTGATCGAACGCGAAGTTCTGGACGCTTCCGAGATCAAGCTGCTGGTTGAAGGCCACGAACTGCCGCCGATCAAGCCATTACCAGCAAAGACCGAAGACGGCGTGCAGCAAGTACTCAAGCCGGAACGGACTCCCGCGAAAAGCGGCGAGCGCCCAGCAACCGCGTAATCAGTTCGTGTAGAGACGGGGCTAGCCCCGTCTCCCACTGCCCAAACCGAATAACAGTCACCGGCCGAGGGTGCCCCATCCTTGCGCGTTTTTTGCGCAAGGGTGGGATTCCACCGCAGCGTCGAGCTAGGGATTTGGAATTTTGATTTTGATCTTGCTTTTGGGTGGCGCAGCGTTTCAGCGCTGCGATAACCGGCCTGTCTTCATCGACGGCTTTAGCCGCTGCTGGCGCGACGCACACCTTCGATGTCCACAGGTGGCCAATCGGGCCCCCTTTCTTTTCGCCACGCTTTCAAGTCGTGTGGCCCGCCCGTATCCAAGAGCGGACCGTCCGCATCGTCTCCAGGTAATAATGCAAATTGTGCTCCGTATTCAAAACTTGGGCCAGCAACTCGTTCGAAGCATAAAGATGACGCAAGTAGGCCCGCGAGTAACGCTGGCAGACGCGGCATTCGCAAGCAGGGTCGAGCGCGCTCTCGTCCTGCGCGTACTGCGCCTGCTTGATCGACACCTTGCCTTCGGACGTAAACAGCAATCCATGGCGAGCGGCGCGAGTAGGCAGCACGCAATCCATCATGTCGACGCCCAACTGGGCATACAGCGCGATCTCGTCGGGAGTGCCCACGCCCATCAAATAACGCGGCTGATTGGAAGGAAGATGCTCCAGCGTAGATTCCACAATGTCGCGAGTAAGCTCGCGCGGTTCGCCAACGCTAAGCCCGCCGATAGCATAACCCGGAAAGCCGATATCGATGGTGCGAGCGGCAGATTCGCGGCGTAATTCCGGGTCCATTCCCCCCTGCACAATTCCAAACAGCGACTGCGTCTGCTCCGCAAGCGTAGGGACGGCCGCCCTCGGCCGTCCAGCGGAGCGAAGCTCCGCGCCGTCCGTGCAAGCCCAAGGCACCTCGTGCTTGTGTTCCTCAAAATAATTCTTACAGCGCGCAGCCCAGCGCAGAGTCAGTTCCATCGACGCCCGAGCGCGCGCCGCATCCGCCGGATACTCGGTGCATTCGTCGAAGGCCATGACAATATCAGCCCCCAACCCGATCTGCACCTCCATCGCTTTTTCAGGACTTAGAAAATGTGGCGATCCGTCCAGGTGCGAGCGAAATGCGACGCCTTCTTCGCTCACCTTACGCAGATCGTTGAGGCTGAAAACCTGAAAGCCGCCGGAGTCGGTGAGGATGGCCCGCTCCCACGACATGAACCGGTGCAGTCCGCCCATCTTCCGAACCGTCTCGACCCCAGGCCGCAGATAAAGATGGTACGTATTGGCCAGCAGAATTTGCACGCCCAGTTCTTCCAGCACATCCTGCGAAACGCCCTTGACCGAAGCGAGGGTTCCGACCGGCATAAACACAGGCGTCTCAACCTCTCCATGGGGAGTGATGAGCTTGCCCGCGCGGGCCGAGCCGCGAGTCGCTTCAATTTGCAAGTGGAGAGGCAAGAGGGGATTGTAACGTGGGGGATCGTAACGTGTAATGAAAGATACTCGTAATTCCTCACCCGACCTCGCAGGTGGTCATCCGCGTTACCGTCGTATTGGCCTGCCACAGTGTCCTCTGTGGGCTTTCCCCTGTGTTCCTCTGTGGTAAAAAAGGGTTGTAGCCGCCGACAAGCTGATGTCGAAACCTCGCATCCCGAAGTCCCGCCGCAAAACGCCCCCGCTAGAGGACATTCCTTTCGCCGTCAAACAGCGCAAGCCCATCCCGCATGAATTCGTCTTAGAGGCGTTAGCGCCGCTCTCGCCTCCGACGCGCCCCATGTTCGGCGCCAGGACACAGACAACGGCGTGTGGCTAGCCACGACCCATGACCACCACCAGAGCCTGCGGCGCGACTTCCCCAGCATGCGATCGATCAAAGTGCTGGGAAAGAAAGTGACTGGCTGGCAAGTTCTTCCCTCGGATGCGGAAGATTTCGAGGAAGCTGCATTGCGTGCCTGCGACTTCGTTCTGGCCGGCGATCCTCGCATCGGCAAGGTCCCTGGTGCGCGTCGCCCGAAGAAGCCCAAAAAATCGTGAAAAAACGCGCACGCTAGCGCCGAACGTTGTCGTTAATTCTCGGTCTTTAATTCTCCGGCAAGATCTGCCAACGTGATTACGATCGAAATATGCGCGAAGTATCCGCAGGAAACTCGACCAGCGTCATCCCCGCATTCCCGCGATCAAGATCTTCATCCTTAGCCAGAAAACCATACCGCTGGCGCAAGTCCTGCGAATCCGCGTCGAAGATGCTCCAGTTTTCGCCGGCCACCACCTTGAGCACTTTGCCGGCCCGCTGCCATTCCGCCATCTGTTCCCGGATCGCGCTGCGAATCGCACCGCCCTTCCCCGTAGATCCGTAGCCGTGAATAATCTTCACCACCGGCCCGCACTCTCCACGAGGCGCATACAACGATTCCAGCAGCCGCCGTTTAGCCTGCTCCACCGTAGGCATCCCCGCCTTGAGATTGAGGACCAACAGTTTGCTTTGTGAAGGCGCAACCACAACTTGTATTCTACGAGTCGTTCCTCCTTTAATAAATTGTCATCCCGAACTTTAATAAATTGTCATCCCGAACGAAGTGAGGGATCTGCAGTTCGCAGCAAGATGCAGGTCCTCACTTCGTTCGGGATGACAAAATCCAGTAAACGAAACCCATGACCGACACCGCCAACCCGCCCCCAAACGGAGTGCGAGCCATCGCCGCCTTGTTCGCTCTCGGCGCGATCTATCTAGGCATCGCAGGCGCATTGATGCTAGTCAGTCCGGGCGCGATCTCGATGGCGGCAGGCGCGCCGCTGTTGTTCGGCCTGGAATTGGCTGGCCCGTACATGTTCCTGCTCGTGGCCGTCGTAGGAGCCGGCGTCGCGTGGGGTCTAGTGGAACTCAACAACATCGTGCGCCACGCCGCGATACTGATCGCCATCACCGGAATCGGAATGTTGGTCCCGTCAGTCTCCGCCGCCACCGTAATGGTGCAGCCGAAAGCGCTGGCGTTCGGAAGCCTGGGAATCATCGTGCGCGTGATAGTCGCATGGTACCTGTCCCGCGCAGAAGTAGCCGAGGCGTTTCGCCGCTCCGTATAAGCAAGCCGAGGAGGGAACTCGCTTTTGCTTTTTGATTTTTGCTTTTGGGTGGCGCAGCGGTTTACCGCTGCGATAAATGCCTTATTTTCAGTGCCGGCTTTAGCCGCTGAGGGAGCGGCGCAGCGTGCAACCGAGTTTTTCAGCAGACTGTTTAGCCACTGAGGGAACTTCTGCGGCAGCGCGACGAAGCTTTTTAATCTGTTCAACGCTGTGGCGCCTGCTAGGATTTCCTCCACAATCAGTAAAGCCGCCTCCAAGAAACCTACGCCACCCCGCGCAGCCGGCTCTTCAGCTCATCCGGATGCACCGCAAATTCCATAGCGTCTTCCCGCTCCAAGTGCCCATTTCTCACCAGCCGCGCCAGCGACTCTTCCATGGCGATCGATCCCTTCCCCTTGGTCATCGTAATTTCCTGGTTCAGGTGTTGCAGCGCGTTGTGGCGGATGTGCTGCCGCGCCCCATATCCAATCATCAGCAGCTCAACCGCCGGCCTGCGCCCGCCCTTGCGGCTCGGCAACAGCGTCTGCGTCAACACCGCGGAAATCGCCATCGCCAGTTCCTGCCGAATCGTGCTCTGCCGTTCCACCGGAAACGAATCGGAGATGCGAGAGATCGCCGAAGCTACGTCGGTAGTGTGCAAAGTGGAGAGCACCAGATGTCCAGTCTCAGCCGCCGAAACAGCGATCGCCATGCTCTCCGGATCGCGCATCTCGCCAACCACAAGCACATCGGGCGCCTGGCGGAGCGCTGCGCGAAGCGCCGTAGGAAAATCCGGCGCATCAGTCCCGACCTCGACTTGCTCAATCACGCTGCGCAAGTGCGCGTGCTCGTATTCGACTGGATCTTCGATGGTCACGATGTGACGCGCATCGCTTTGGTTGATCTCATTGACCAGCGCCGCCAGCGTCGTGGATTTCCCAGCGCCCGCCGCGCCTCCAATCAGCACCAGCCCACGCCGAAGCGCAGCCAGACCGGCAATCTCAGCCGGAAGTCCCAGTTCGCCGAGCAAGGGCACTTTCATCGGAAGGGCGCGAATCGTAGCCGCGGCCCGCCCGCGCTCGCGATGCAGGTTAATGCGGAATCGTCCAAGCCCCGCAATTCGATAAGAAGAATCGGCAATCTGCACGGCCTGATACTGCGCCGCCGCAACCGGAGTCAGAATCGGCTGCACCAGAGATTCGATTTCCGAGCCCTCCAGCGGCGAGTCGCCGATCTTTTCAACCTCGCCATTCTTCCGAATCGCCGCCGCAGTGCCGTGAACCAGAAGTAAATCGCTGCCGCCAACCCGCAGCAGTTCGGCCAGAAAATCGTGCAGCTTAGTCTCTTCAGCCAATGCAGCCTTCCCCAGAGCAGAGTAACTCATAAAGAAAGATCGTACCGAAGAGAGATTCTTGCGCCAGGAGAAGACCACGTAGGGACGGCCGCCCTCGGCCGTCCCTACGCAAGCACAACCATCACTTCTTAGCCCGCGCCGTCTCTTTCTCCCGCACGCGCTCGCTGACCTTAAACGTCATCTTCGCCGCCTTCTTATCGGCGTCCACGATCACGTGGTCTCCATGCAGCACTTCCCCATCCAGAATTTTGAGCGCCAGCGGATCCTGCACCAGCTTCTGAATCGCCCGCTTCAGCGGACGCGCTCCA
Source organism: Terriglobales bacterium (assembly GCA_049592035.1). Lineage (GTDB taxonomy): Bacteria > Acidobacteriota > Terriglobia > Terriglobales > Acidobacteriaceae > Acidiflorens. The sequence continues at coordinate 6,354 of JBAWFQ010000046.1, read as the reverse complement.
AAATTCGGATCGTACCCCTCGGTAAAGAGCAGTTCTTTAGCAGAGTCGGTGAGTTCCAAGGAAATCTTGCGGTCGGCCAGCAGCCGGCGCAAATCTTCCAGCCGTAGATCGACAATCTTCACCAGCTGTTCCTTGCCCAGCGGATGGAAGATGATGACGTCGTCCACGCGATTGAGAAACTCGGGCTTAAAGTGGCCATGCAGTGCGCCCATCACCTGCTTCGATGCCTCCTCGAAGCCGGCGGCGGAGCGAACGCTTTCCGACTGCAGGTAAGCAGAGCCCAGGTTCGAGGTCATGATGATGACCGTGTTCTTGAAGTCCACATGGCGGCCTTTGCCGTCGGTGAGGCGGCCGTCGTCCATGATCTGCAGCAAAATATTGAACACGTCGGGATGCGCTTTTTCGATTTCATCGAAGAGTACGACCGCATAAGGATGCCGCCGCACCTGCTCAGTAAGCTGTCCGCCCTCTTCGTAACCAACATATCCCGGAGGCGCCCCGATCAGCCGGGACACGGCATGTTTCTCCATGTATTCGGACATATCGATGCGGATCATGGCGCGCTCGTCGTCAAAAAGAAACTCAGCCAGCGCCCGCGCCAGTTCGGTCTTGCCAACGCCGGTCGGCCCCAGAAAAATAAAAGACCCAATCGGCCGCTTGGGATCGCTCAGCCCTGCGCGCGAGCGGCGGGTAGCATTAGCCACGCGTTCGAGCGCTTCATCCTGTCCGATGACGCGCAGGCGCAGCCGGTCTTCCATGTTGATGAGCTTCTTGACCTCGCCCTCGAGCATCTTCGAAACCGGAATCCCGGTCCACTTGGAAACGATGCGGGCGACGTCTTCCTCATCGACTTCCTCTTTCAACATGCGATGCCCGACCTTGCCGTCGATTTGCGAGGTGACTTTCTTCAGTTCCTCTTCCGTGTTGCGAATGAGCCCATAGCGAATCTGCGCCACGCGCTCAAGATTGCCTTTGCGTTCCTCGGCAGCCTCTTCAACTTTTAGCTGCTCAAGTTTTTCCTTCAAAGAGCGCGCCTTTGCGATGACATCTTTTTCCTGTTTCCACTTCGCCTTGAGCGCGTTCGATTGTTCGCGAATGCCGGCCAGTTCCTTCTCGACGTGAGCCAGCCGCTCCTTCGAATTCGGATCATCTTCTTTTTTCAGCGCCTGCTTTTCGATTTCCAGTTGCGTAGCCCGGCGTTCAAGCTGATCGATCTCCGTAGGCATGGAATCGATCTGAATACGCAACGAAGACGCTGCTTCATCGATCAGGTCGATGGCTTTATCGGGCAAGAAGCGGTCGGAAATATAACGATGCGACAAAGTCGCGGCCGCCACAATCGCCGAATCCTTGATGCGCACGCCGTGATGCACTTCGTACTTCTCCTTCAGCCCGCGCAAAATAGCGATCGTGTCCTCGACATTCGGCTCGCCCACAAACACGATCTGAAAACGGCGTTCCAGCGCGGCATCTTTCTCGATGTACTTGCGATATTCGTTAAGCGTGGTAGCGCCAATCGCCCGCAGTTCTCCGCGAGCAAGCGCCGGCTTCAGCATGTTCGACGCATCGATTGCGCCCTCTGCGGCGCCCGCGCCGACCAGCGTGTGCAACTCATCGATGAAGAGGATGATCTGTCCCTGCGAGTCTTCGATTTCTTTCAAGACCGCCTTCAGCCGGTCTTCGAATTCGCCGCGATACTTCGCGCCCGCCAGCATCGCTCCCAGATCGAGCGATATGACGCGCTTGTTCTTCAAGGCCTCAGGCACGTCACCAGAAATAATGCGCTGCGCCAGACCTTCGACAATTGCGGTCTTGCCCACTCCCGGCTCGCCGATCAGCACCGGATTATTCTTCGTGCGCCGCGAAAGCACTTGCACGACGCGGCGAATTTCTTCGTCGCGTCCAATCACGGGATCAAGCTTCCCGCGCCGCGCCTGTTCGTTCAGGTCCCGCGCATAACGCTCCAGCGCCTGGTATTTCGCTTCCGGATTCTGGTCGGTGATGCGCTGCGATCCGCGCACTGCGGTAAGCGCTTTCAGAATGGCATCGTGCGTCGCACCGTGCCGCGCCAGCAGTTCCTGCGCCGGATCGCGCTTCAGTCCGGTCAGCGCTAGTAGCATGTGCTCGGTCGAGACATATTCGTCTTTGAACGTGTCGGCTTCCTTGAAAGACTTCTCCAGCACCTGGTTGATCTGCGACGACATGGCGGGCTGCTGCGCGCCGCCGCTGCCAGAAACCTTGGGCAGCTTCTCAATTTCTTTGTAGAGATCGCTGAGCACGGCCTGCGGCCCGATACCGATTTTCTCCAGCACCGGCGCAACGATGCCTTCTTTATCTTCGACCAGCGCCGCCAGCAGATGGAGCGGTGCCAACTCCGGATTGCCGTGCTCGGAAGCGAGTTCGTTAGCGCGCTGCACAGCCTCCTGCGCTTTAACGGTGAATTTATCCCAACGGATTGCCATAACTCTTATTTCCTCTAATTGCCATTGTCATTTAACAACCATTGTCATTCTGAGCGAAGCGAAGAACCTATGCAATTGCCGGCAGTGAGAGAATGCAGGGGTTCTTAGTTTGGCTCAAGATGACAGGGCTTTTCGATTTTCAAATTGCCAATTACAAATTAACAATTACAAATCAAACGGGAGGCGCTGTTCCCGCCTCCCGTCAAGTTTACAGCGATCGAGTTTCTCTTACGCGGCTTTGCCGACGCCCTTCGGTTCTTTGCCCTCGAGCGTCTTCTGGCTGCCGACATTTACTTTGATCTGCTTCGGCTTGGCTTCCGCCTTCTTTGCCAGCTTGATCTTCAGTACGCCCTTGTCATAGTCGGCCTGCACACTCTCCTGCTCGACCGTGTTCGGCAGGGTGAAGGTGCGGGTGAAGCTGCCATACTGCCGCTCCACGCGGCGATAGTTCTCTTCTTTTTCTTCCTTCTCGAACTTGCGCTCGCCATGCACGGTCAAAGTGTTGTTCTCGATGCGGACGTCAATGTCTTTCTCGTCGATCCCCGGCACTTCAATCTTCAAAGTGACGTTGTGCTCGTCTTCGTAGACATCGACGGGCGGCGCAAATGCGGTCGTGGTGAGCGATTCATCCTGTCCTTCCGGCCCACGCGGGTCACGGAACAGACGGTTCATGCGGTCTTGCAGGGTAACGTACTCACGGAAAGGATCCCAACGGGTAAGCAAAGTCATAACTAAATCCTCCTACTGGAAATTCATTTGGAGAGCCTCTCAGAGACTCTCAGAGACTCTCGAGTTGTGATTAATTATGGGCAAATAATAAAATCTTAGTGTGTTATTGTCAAGTATTAAATTATTACTTATTTTCAATTGCTTACGCTTAGTATCAGGCACTTAAGGTACCCGGTTTCCGGCACATTCAACAGCATTGGATGATCCTTAGCCGCTCCTCGGCTCTCCACAATGCGCAGAGATTTGTGAGCGTCCTGGGCGGCGTCGGCGACCACTTTGAGGAAGTCGGCGGCACTAACGTGAAACGAGCAGGAGCAGGTAACCAGAATCCCTCCAGGCCGCAGCATCTTCATAGCCCGCAGGTTAAGCTCCTTGTAGCCGCGCAGCGCCTTGTCGAGGTCGCGCTTGGTCTTGGCAAACGCCGACGGATCGAGAACAATGGTGTCATAGCGCCGATTGGCGGCCGAGTATTCCCGCAAGACATCGAACGCGTTGCCCTCGATCCACTCCAGTTCGCGCCCATTGGGTTGTGCATTCAAGGCCGCGTTCTTCTCCGCCATTTCAAGCGCCGGACGCGAACTGTCGACCCCCGTAACGCTCGAACACTTCGCCGCCAGATGCAACGCAAACCCTCCCTGGTAGCAAAAAGCGTCAAGCGCCTCGCCGTGTGCGTATTCAGCAGCCGCAGCGTAGTTTTCCCGCTGATCGAGAAACGCCCCAGTCTTCTGCCCTTCGAGGCCGTCGTAGTGAAAGCGGACTCCATTCATGCTATATGCAGTCGAACTCTTTTCTCCCCAAAGCAGCCCCGATTGCCGCGGAGGCAATTGTTCGAGTTCGCGAATCCGCGCATCGACCCGCTCCACAATTCCCACCGGTTGCAATCCACACGTAGGGGCAGGTGCCCCCACCTGCCCAGCCGGGCAAAGCCCGGCAGCGACCGGCCACGGCATCTCCGCCAGCGTTCGCAAGATAGCCTCGCGCACAGCCGCGCTGTCCATGGCCTGAGTCAGAATCTGCAAAGAAATCACATCGTTGTACCGGTCCACGATAAGCCCCGGCAGAAAATCGGCTTCGCTGAAGACGATGCGGTAGGCATCAGTGTTCGTCACGAGATTTTCGCGGTAAGCAACAGCGGCGCGAATGCGCTCCGCAACCAGAGCCGGCGGGTCGGCTACGGATCCGTGAGAGATCATGCGAATGGCGATCTGCGAAGAAGAACTGTAGAGCGCGGTCCCAAGGAATTTCCCGCGCTGATCCAGCACGCGAACGACCGCGCCCGGCGGGACATCCTTTTCTTCGATAATGTCCGAGCGGTAGACCCAAGGATGCCGGGCCTGCAGCCGGGCAACTCCCCGGGCAGAGAGTTTTACGGCAGGCTCCGCGCGCCTGGCGGAGGCAACAAGTTTTTTCGGCATGGATTGATGTTATAGCCTAAGGTTCGCGTAGGGACAGACGCCCTCGTCTGTCCAGCCGAGCGCAGCTCGGCCCCAACCACCGGCCAGAGCATCTTGAGGGCAGCTTACCCGCGAATCCCGAGCCCGTTCAGATTCCGTCGACGCGACCCCAATTCGCCCCATCCCGGAACCCCGCCCACGCGAGCCGTCACCGCTCCCGTCATCACCTTCTGCCACGCCACCTGGAACTGCTCCATCTCCGGCGCCGTTCCAATCGTGATGCGCACATAGGTCGGCCACACCGGCCAGATGCGCCCCACAAACACATTCTGTTTGGCCATGGCATCGATCGCCGCCTGCGCCGGCTTTTTCGTATCGAGCATGAAGCAGTTCGATTCCGAGGGAATGTAGGAATATCCATTGCGATCCAGCCAGGCAAAGACCTGCCCCCGAATCGCGGCGTTGATGCGCTTGCGCTCGGGCACCAGTTGCGCATCTTTCAGGCTAGCCATGGCAGCGGCGATCGCCGTAACCGGCATGGGGTTCCCGCCCCCATAGTTTTCGATCTTCTCCAGCAGGTCGGGCCGTGCGAACACGGCTCCGCAGCGCAGCCCCGCCATGCCGTAAGTTTTTGAGAAAGTGCGCAGCAGGATCACGTCCTTGCCCGCCTTCACCAGGTCCATCGCCGAAACCGCATCGGCGAAATGAATGTAAGCCTCATCGACCAGCACCACGGAATCCTTGGGCTTGTTTTCAACCAGGTATTCGATATCGGAATGACTGGTCAGCGTGCCAGTCGGATTGTTGGGCGTACAAATATAGAACACGCCCGCATCAGGAGCCGCAGCCAGCATCGCGCGCACATCGTGCGCATAAGTTTTCGTCAGCGGAACCTTCACCACCTTCGCGCCGATGGCATTGGCGGCGAACATTCCCGCTTCGTAACCAGGATCAGCGGTCACATAGCTGCGCTGCGCGGAGGTGAAAGCCGCCACGGTGTGATGCAGAGGCTCGCTCGACCCGGGATAGACGCGAATCTGTTCCGTTTTCATCCCTTCCGTTTCCGCCAGCATCTTCTCCAGATCGGCGGTCAGCCAGAAGGAATAGCGTCCGCCCTGCGGAATCATGGCGGCAACCGCCTCACGCGCCGAAGTGCTCGGCCCGAGCGGGTTTTCGTTGGCGTCGATCCGAATCGCATCTTTCGGAAATTCCTGCCCGCGTGCCCGAGCATGAGCCAGCATCGGCTCCGTCACAATGCGCAACGCAACCGCGACCGAGGCAGCAGCAGATAAGCTAAGAAACGAACGGCGGGATGCGGAAGAAAGTCGGGAGTCGGTGTCTTTGGCAGCCATTCACTCACCTCACAGCCGCAATCTTACCGCAAATCGCAGATGTACCGTAGACCGTCGTCTGCAGCATTCCCTGTGGGCCTTCCTTGTGGACCGGAGCCTGCCCTGAGCGAAATCGGGTAATGGTGCAGTTTGAAGCGGCTTTGAAAGGGCACGGCTTCAGCCGTGCCGTAAACATTCCATTTTCATTGCGGTTTTACAGTTTGCTGAAAAACTCGATTTTGGTCTCGCTTTTGGGTGGCGCAGCGGTTTACCGCTGCGATAAACTCCCGATTTTCAGTGCCGGCTTTAGCTGTGGTGTGTCAAGAGGTTGTTGACATCGAGTCCGGAACGGGTGATGGGTGGTTTCTGATTGAGAGCAGTGTGCGGTCGGTGCCAGTTGTACTGATGGATCCAGGGGGCGAGATAGCGCCGGCGTTC
>JBAWFQ010000045.1:0-21988 GCA_049592035.1 Terriglobales bacterium | reverse complement strand
ACGGCAATTTACCCGAAATCGGAGGGTGTCTCCTCTGGTTCGCTTTTGTGTTAACCTTTCGCGGCAAGTTGATCGCCCCAGGAGGCTCTTCGTGAAACGTTCCATCGCCGCAGCCATCATGTTGTTTTGTGTCGCGCTCGCAATCGCAGTCCTTGTTCCCGCCGCCCAACCCGTGCAAGTAGGAAATGCCACGAACGCTGACTCGAAAGGTACCGATCTGGGCAAAGCTGGCGATTATTGCGTCAAGAAGGGCGGCGAAGTTGATGTTCGTGAACCCTACTTCAACACCAACGCCGGCGAGCAGGATTGGCTTCGTCTTTCCGGCGATCGCCAATTTTGCAAGTTCACGTCGAAAAAAGATGGATCGCGAATTTACGTAGAACTTTCCACGCTCTACACCGAGCAGCCCACTCTGGCCGCACTAGCCTATTACGCCGAGGTGCAGATGGGTAGCTGCAACGGGAACCCGGCATCGTGCTATTGCTCTCTGCTTGGCGGCAGCGATTTGTTTGGCGGAGTCAACGCCAGCGGCGGTGGCTGGGTCAAGAAGTCGGATCCGGTCGATACCGTACTCGAAGCCTGCATCTTCCCGGATATGTCGATTATCGATTCCTGGGGACTGGCTTATCACTCGGTGGGAATCATCCGCGGCAAAGACTTGTCGAAGGTCCTCCGGTATAAAAACCCGTACGGCACCGACTAGGGAAAGTGAGATTCGTAAGACAATCTTCCGGTCGCCTTTGGGAACTCGCAGAATTGGGTCTGGTATCTCGAACGGCGGTCGCAGAATAGCGAGAGGCGCTCCAGCAGGCTCCGAAAAAAGTCGATCTTGCGCTTGATTTGGGTGGCGCAGCGGTTTACCGCTGCGGTAAACGCCCTGTCCTCAGTGCCGGCTTTAGCCGCTGAGGTAACGCTTCACGCTTGGGAAACAGTTTTTCCGCAGCCTCCTAGTTCGCCAACAACTGCCGCACGGTGGCGATATCGTCGTTCAGATCGCGTGCCATGCGTACAGCCTGCGACTGCGCCGCTCGGGCCGCTTCGGGCTGGCCCGCAATCTCAAGAGCGTGGCCTAAAAGCAAGTAATCCACCGGAGTGGGCCGCAGTTCGACGGCTCGTTCGTAATCCTGGGCAGCCTGAGCGATGTTCCCACTTCGTTGCGCCACTAAACCCAGCCCGCGATAGGCCGCCGCATTAGCTGGTTGCTCGCGCAGTGCCGCTTCGAAATCCTGTTTCGCGTTTTCATATTGCTTCAACGAGAGGTGCGCATATCCGCTGTTCGCTCGCGCTGTCGCCTGCAAAGATGGAGCTGCCATGGAGTGCATGACCTCCGCATAGCCATCGAGCGCGGCCCCATAGTTGCCAAGCATGTGCTGGTAAGTTGCCAGATTGAGGGTAGCCATGGGGTCGCCCGGCTGCAAAAAGTGCGCCCGCTGCAGGTGGGGCAAGGCTTCCCCGGTCCTGCCTTGAGCAATCAACGAAGTGGCAAGATTCTCCTCGGCGGTGGAGTTTGCCCCCGTCACCTCCACAGTGTGGCTCCAGAGGCTGACGTTGTCGCCCCAAAAGCTCACCTGCCGGTGCAGCGCGAGACCGAGCATGAGCAAGATAGCAACTGCACCCGCTGCCGGCACGGCGGCCGGAACCTGCCAACGCTTTGTCAGGTCTGCCACGCCCCAGCACACGATTACAAAAATTCCCAGCAGAGGAATATAAGCATAGCGATCCGCCAGCGCATGAGGGCCAAACTGGACGATTCCCAATGTCGGCACCAGGATCCCCAAAAACCAGCACCACCCCACAAACAGAAAACGGCGCTCCCGAAAGATCACTACCAGAGCGCTGATAGCAAGCAGTGCAAAGGCTGAAAAGACGGCAGCGGGGATGCTGGTCGCAAATCCTGGATGCGGATACACCAACGCCAGATTGACCGGCCAAAACGCTTTGCCGAGATACCTGACATACGCAATCGCCGCATTCGCCAACCGTACCCAGAGCGGAAATTTAAATTGGGGCGCGTCCGTCGACACAATGGTGCTGAACGCAGATCCGGTGTGTAAGGTAATGGCTGCACTAACCACCGACAGCGCGAACCAAGGCAGCTTCTCGGCAATCAGACTCGTGAAAGATCTGCCGGAGAAAGATCTGCCGGGAAAAGACCGGCCGGGGGCGGATGCAACTGCTCGTGTGTCCGCATCCCCGCTCGCGGGCGTCATTGGCTTGCCAAAGCGATGCAACGGCCAGTAGTCCAGCAGCAGAAGGGCAAACGGGAACGTAATCACCTGTACCTTGCTCATCAGCGCCAAAACATAAGCCAGCGTGACCGCCAGGTATCGTCCAACGCCGGGCCGGCGCGCGTACCAGCCATAAGCGGCCAGCGCGACGAGAAAGAAAAACATGCTGAGCACATTCTTACGCTCCGCGATCCAGGCCACCGATTCCACATTGATCGGGTGCAGAGCAAAAAGGGCGGCGACGAACAGACTCCGCCAAGCCAAGCCGGTAACACTCTCCAAAATCAAAAACAGGAGCACCGCGTTGCCCGCGTGCAGCAGCATGTTGACGCTATGGTAGCCCGCCGGGCCCAAGCCAAACATCTGGCTATCGAAGGCATAGGAAAGCCAGGTCATCGGCTCCCACACCAAAGACTTAGGAGTCCGAAAAGCCCAAACCACGGTATTCCACGTGAGTCCGGCGCGAACCTGAGGATTCTCGGTAACGTAAACCGGATCATCGTAATTGAGAAACGGAGCGCGGCTGACCGGCTTATAGAGCGCAATCGTCGCCAGAGCCAGCAGCAGGCAGAGAATTAACCTGCGTTTTTGCGGAACGTGAAAAACCTGCGACACCGACGCGCGTGTGGAAGCGGGGCTCGGCCCCGCTTGGGCGGGACAAAGCCCTGTCCCCACATTGTCCATCGAAAACTGGCCGGGTTTTGCGTCCGTCAAATCCATGGCTTTTGTTTCGTATCAGGGCATCGCTTTAGCGATGCCGCAAGTCCTTCAAATTGAGGTGCCCCTTTAGGGGCCGAGCAGCGTAAATCGAGTTTTTCAGCAAACTGTTAATCCGCCGTTCTAGATGCTCAAAAGCTGCTTCACAATGGCAATGTCACGGCTGATATCTCGAGACGTGCGGCCCGCCTCAGCCTGCGCCGCTGAAGCTGCGTTCGTTTGGCCGCTGATCTCGAGCGCCTGCGCCAGCAGCAGATAGCCCACTGGCGTTGGATCGATCTCGACCGACCGTTCGTAATTCTGTGCCGCCTGCCCGATATCGCCGGCCTTCTGCGCCAACAAACCCAGCGCCCGATAAACCACCGGATCCACCGTCTCCTGGTTTTGCGCAGCTTCATTCCGAGCGGCTTCAAAATCCTGTCTGGCGTTGTCGTACTGTTTCAGCGCCAGGTGCGCATATCCGCTATCGACAAGCGCTGTCTCCACACTGGAGGGAGCCTTGCTGAGCTGCAGCACTCTCGCGTAGCCCTCGAGCGCCTCCTGATAATTGCCATGCAGCCGTTGATAGTTGGCGAGGTTGAGCGTGGCGCCGGGGTCATCCGGCCGCAAGGCGCGCGCCCGCAGCAGATGTGGCAACCCTTCCGCGTCCCTGCCCTCGACCAGCAATGCGCTGGCGAGGTTGTCTTCAACCATGTAGTTGGACCCGGTAACTTCCAGAGTGTGGGTCCAAAGCGTGGCGTTGTCGCTCCAGAAACCGGCCTGTCGATGCAGCGCCACTCCCATCGTCAGCAGAAGTGCGGCCGTGACCGCAACCGGCGCTGCCATCGGAACCCGCCACCGCTTGATCAGATCCGCCGCGCCCCATGTGACGATGACGAAGATTCCGAGTAGAGGAATATAGGCATAGCGATCGGCCATAGCCTGAACGCCAACCTGCACTATTCCGATCATCGGAACCAGCGTTCCCAGAAACCAAAACCAACCCACAAAGTAAGGACGCCGCTCCCGATAGATCACCGCAACACCGCTAACGGCGATGATCACAATCGCGGACAGCGCCGCCGCGGGCAGGCTAATGGAAAGTTGTGGATGGAAATAAAGCGGCGCCAGATCGACCGGCCAGAATGCCTTCCCGACGTATTTGACATAAGCGATCGCCGCGTTTCCCAGATGAATCCAAAGCGGAAGGTTCACTTCGGCGGCGTTCGTCTGCACTTTCATCGTGATCGCCGCGCTCGCAGCCGACATCGCAAACCAAGGCGCTTTCTCCCACACCAACTGCCAGAAGGAAGGACCGTTGTCGGTTGCAGCCTCTGTCCCCGATTCCTCTCCAATTCCGTCCGGTGCTGCGATATGTCCGACACGTCGCCCGAGGCGACACAACGGCCAGTAATCCAGCAGCAAAAGCGCAAACGGAAACGTAATCACCTGCGGCTTCGTCATCAACCCCAAAGCATAGGCAAACGTAACTGCCAGATATCGTCCAACGCCGGGCCGTCGCACATACCAACCGTAGGCGGCCAGCGCGACGAGAAAAAAAAACATGCTCAGAACGTTTTTGCGTTCCGAGACCCACGCCACCGACTCCACGTTGATCGGATGCAGAGCAAAGAACGCCGCAACGATCAAGCTGCGCCACGCGAACCCCGTAGCACTCTCCAGAATCAGAAACAAGAGCACCACATTGGCCGCATGGAGAAGCACATTAACGGTATGCGGGCCCTCCGGGTTCAGCCCGAAAACCTGGCAATCGAAAGCATGTGAGAGCCACGTGATTGGGTGCCAGTTCGACTGTTCCGAACTGCGAAACGCCCAGCCGACTGTCTTCCACGTAAGCCCGGCGCGAACTTGCAGATTGTCGGTGACGTAAGCCTGGTCGTCGTAATTGAGAAACGGAGCGCGAGTAACGGAGTTATAAAGCGCCAGCGTAGCCAAAACAAGGAGCAAACACAAAATCAACTTGCGCCTTTGCAGGACGTGGAAAATGGCAGACCCAACTGGGCGCGAATCGGCCTGCTCCTCCGTAGAAAACATGGAATTCATCGCATCTCAGCTCGTGTTGATGGGCTGACAACAGAATGACACGAATGGAGCCACCCTTCCGGTTACCGAGGTACCCTCCACGCCCTGCGATTCACGCCCCGCGATTCCCCTGATTTTTGGCTGTCGATACGGTCATCGAAACAAGGTGGGCTTACAACTCGGTGCAGTTAGCTGGCTGCCGTTTGTTCCGCCGCAGAGGCGGAATGCTTGTGGGTCGCCTTATGCTCGCGCCGGATGGCCAGCAGATCTTTCTGCAGCAGATCGAGAACATTCGACGGTATTTCCGATCCCCACTCATCCATCTCTTTTTCGTCCCAATGGCCATTGAGGCGAAGAGCGCTCTCGCTAAGATCCTCGGGAAACGCCTGCCGGTAATTTCCTTCGCGCATCAGCACATCGCCGAACTGGCGTCCAGTGTGCATTTCGTAGATGCGCCGCGTCGCACTGCCGCCATTGTTAGTAAACACTAGCAGCACTTCGCCTTCTTCCGCGTAATCCGGACGGTAATACCAGGCCTGCGGCGCATCTGCCTTCGGTCGCGCGCGTTTTCTCCCGGTCACCGTCACCACTTCCTGCTCCGGCTTCACTTCGTTCGCGGGATTGTAATAAACAACTCGCTGGCACGATTCGCAGACCATGACCTTCTCGCCATTCCTGACTTCGTTGTAGGTCTGCGGCCGCAGCATCACCTGGCAGCCCATGCATTTCTGCTCGCGCACTTCCGCCAGCCCACTGCCGCGAAACTTCATTACCCGCTCATAGTGACGAAGCGTATCCTCGGCAATCCCCTGCCGCAGCGCATCCCGCTTCGCATTCCACTCCGTTAGCTTTTTCTGATCTTCGGCGGTAACTTTTCGCGCTTCTTCTTTTTCTTTTTCGATTTCAGCGGTCTCGGCCTTGAGCTCAGCCTCCGCAGCTTTGACGTCCTTTTCACGCGCGTCGACGTTGACCATCACCTCCAGGATGCGGTCCTCGTTCAGCCGAATCTCCTGCTCCGCAAACTGGATCTCGTGCAGCAGCGCCTTGTATTGATCGTTGGTTTTTACGTCGAGAGATTGGTCGCGATACTTGGAAATCTTGCCTTGCAGGTCTTTGATATTAGTTTCGAACTTCTTCCGGTTGGCTTCGTCGCTCTTGGCTGCGGTTCGCACCTTTTCCAGGTGCGCCTTGGTCCCAGCCAGTTTTTGCTCGATCACCGCCACGCGTTTCGGCAGCGCCGCCACTTCGTCCCGCAGTCTGCGGATTTCCTTATCCGCCTCCTGCAGCTCCAGCAATTTTTCGATATCAGGAAGCATCGGCCCCAAGCATCACAATAATGATTCTAACATGTGAGCGATGCTGGTTCGTCGCAGTTTTGGTGCAATCCGTCCCACCCCGAACGCCTTGACACCCCAGGATAATCTCGAGGGTGCCCCACACATTCGCGTTTTTTTGCGAATGTGTAGGTGTGTGCATCCCCACCGCACAGACTAAGGTTTGTGGTAGCCTGCAAAGTTTGGTCCGCCAAGCACCAATCAATACGGAGGCCATCTCTTGAAGCCGCTTAATTCCGCATTCTCGTTTTCGCGTTTCCTACTAGTCATCCTCACCGTAGTCACCCCCGCGCTGTGCCAAGACACAGACAAAGATAAAGACCAACCCGACAAAGTCGTAGTCGAGCGCGTCGCAGACACCGCTTTCGTTCAACTGCGCGCCCCCAGTTTCCAGGCGCTGACGCCCCGCCAGCAAGCCCTGGCCTACTGGCTAACCCAAGCTTCCATTGCCATCGACCCCATCATCTACGATCAGCTCTCCGCCTACGGTTTACGCCAAAAACGGCTGCTGGAAGAAATCATGGCCCACTCCGACGGAATCGATCCCGTAGCCCGCATGAGGATCAGCGAGTTCGCCAGGCTCTTCTGGGCGAATCGCGGCAACCACAACGAGCTGACCTCGCAAAAATTCATGCCCGGATGCACTTTCGAAGAACTCCGTCGCGCCGCCATGTCCGCGCAGCATAACGGAGGCTTCCAAACCCCCTACGCCGATCTCCCGCCGCTAAAAACTCCCAGCGATCTCAAGCGTGAGCTCGACGACCTGCGGGTTTCGTTATTCGACGCCACCTTCGAGCCCATGACCGTAGCTAAAAGTCCGGTGGGCGGAAAAGACACGATCCAGGCCAGCTCCAACACCTTTTATCCCGGCTTGAGTCTCGAAGACCTAAAGGGCTTTCAGGAAAAATATGCGCTGAACTCGCGCGTGGTCAAAGGCGCCGACGGCAAGCTTACCGAACTCGTCTACCGCGCCGGAACGCCCGACGGCAAAGTCCCTCCCGGCGTCTACGCCACGTTTCTAAAGCGCGCCAACGACTGCTTCCAGAAAGCGCGAGCCTATGCCGAGCCCGGGCAAGCTGAAGCCATTGACCATCTCATCCGCTACTACCAGACCGGCGCTTACGCGGAATGGCTGGCCTTCGGCACCGCCTGGGTGCAGAACGACGCCACCGTAGACTTCGACAATGGATTCATCGAGGTTTATCGCGACGCCCGCGGCGCCAAAGGAAGCTCGCAGAGTTTTGTCACCATCACCGACAAGCCCATCACCACCACCATGAAGAAACTAGCCGAAAACGCTGGCTATTTCGAAGAGAAAGCTCCCTGGGACGCAAAATACAAACGTCAGCAGTTCAAGCTCCCGGTAGTGAAAGCCGTAGAAACCCTGATCGAAACCGGCGATTTCGGCGTAACCACAATTGGCGACAATCTCCCCAACGAAAACGAAATCCACGAGAAATACGGCTCCAAGAATTTTCTCTTCACCAGCAGCGACCGCGCCCTGGACGAAGCCACCGGCAAAGCCGCCAACGCCGAGTTCGCCCCCGGACCGGCCGAGCTCGAGCGCAGCGCCAAGTACGGCATGGAAGCGCACAGCCTCATGACCGCCCTGCACGAAGTCATCGGCCACGGTTCCGGCAAGCTGAGCGACCGCCTGAGCGGCGGAGCGCAGCCTTTCCTCAAAGAATATTTCTCCACGCTGGAAGAAGCCCGTGCCGACTTGATGGCCCTCTGGAATGTCTGGGATCCCAAGCTGAAAGAACTCGGCCTGATCTCGAACCAGGAAGAAGTAGCCAAAGCCATGTATGACAGCGCGGCCTCGGTAGCCTTGATGCAACTGCGCCGCATTCCGCGCGGCGACACGATTGAAGAAGACCACGAGCGCGACCGCCAGCTGATCGCCCATTACATAGCCGACCGAGTTCCCGGCTCTATCGAACAATTCACGCGTGACGGCAAAACCTACGTTCGCGTAGTCGATTATCAAAAAATGCGCCAAGGCGTGGGCATGTTGCTAGCCGAACTCATGCGCATCAAGGCCGAAGGCGATTACGACGCCATCAAGGCGCTGGTCGATAAATATGCAGTCCACTTCGATCCCACGCTCCGCGACCAGGTGTTGGAGCGTTATAAGAAGCTCAACCTGCCCCCTTATTTTGCCGGAGTAAACGCGCACCTGACCGCCAGCTTTGCCAAGAACGGAGAAGTAGAGAAAGTCGAGATTCATTATTGGGACAACCCCGTAGCACAGTATTTGGATTACGGCGCAATGTACGACGACGGTCTCCGGCAGGAGCGGAAGGAGTGAGTAGCCAGCACCGAAGCGGAGAAACAGGCGCTACGGCATTGAATCCTCGTCTTGCACAAATACCGCTCCGACCGTCCGCGTACAGCAAGAACAGCCGCCCAAACCTCGGGCGGCATAGTGTTGGTTACGATTCGTTTTACTTGCTTCGCAAGAAGCCGTGACTTACGTTGTTCGCGTCAATGTAATATCCCGCGATCGCCCCGGCTGGGTTGTTGCTTACGGGGTTGGTACCCTGGCCGGCGCCCGTGCCCGCGCCCGGAGCGTCAAACTTAGTGATGGTGCCGTCAGGGTTACGCACGAAACCGTGAAGCACATTGTTCGCGTCAATGTATTCTCCCGTGATCGCGCCCGCCGGGTTGATGTTCGCAGGGGTGGTGCCTTGGCCGCCGCCTTTGCCCGCGCCCCAAACATTAAACGTGGTGATGGTGCCGTCCGGAGCACGCAAGAAGCCGTGATATACATTGTTCGTGTCAATGTATTCTCCTGCGATCGCCCCCGCTGAGTTAATGCTTGCAGTTTCCGTGCCTTGGCCGGAGCCTTTGCCCGCGCCCCAAACATCAAAGTCGGTAATGTTGCCGTCAGCGGCGCGCAGGTAGCTGTGCCACACATTGTTCGCGTCAAGGTATTCTCCCGTGATCGCGCCCGCCGGGTTAATGCCCGTGACCGCTACCGTATACGTGCCCTGGCCGCTGCCATCACCCGCGTTCGGAGCGTCAAACTCAGTGATGGCGCCGTCGCGAGCGCGCACGAAGCCGTGATTTACGTTGTTCGCGTCTACGTAGTATCCCGCGATCGCCCCCGCCGGGTTGATATTAAGTGCAAGCGTGCCCTGGCCCGAGCCGGTGCCCGCGTCCGGAGCTTCGAAGGTGGTGAAAGTGCCGTCAGGAGCGAGCAGGTAGCCGTGTTCCACACCATTCGCGTCGGCGTATTCTCCCGCAATCGCCCCCGCCGGGTTGATGCTCCAGCTCCCGGTGCCCTGGCCGCTGCCATTACCCGCGCCCGGAGCGTCAATCACAGTAATGGTGCCGTCTCGAGCGCGCAGGAAGCCGTGATACACATTGCTCGCGTCCAGGTAGTATCCCGCGATCGCATCTGACGCGTTGATGGCAATGCCAGAAGTGCCCTGGCCGGCGCCTGTGCCTGCGTTCGGAGCGTCAAATGTGGTGATTTTTTGGGAGTGTCCCTGAGCCGTAATCGCCAGCACGGCGAACAGGGCAGTCGCGGCAAACAACGCTAACCTTCTGGATTTCTGGCGTACCCTTGAATTGACTTGCATAGCATCCTCCTTTTCACGTGCAACCAATGTGGTTCGTAGGGGTATGAACCCCGCTTGTGAGTGTCGGATGGACAAACGCAACTGTAAGGAAATTGGTCCTTCGCCTCAGGGGGTGCTGCGTCTCAACGGGCGGGAACTGCTCTTCGGGGAGGCGAAACGATTAGTCGCGATAACTTTACTCCTTAGGCTAATTTCTGCAATAGGCAGGCATCACCGTTCGCTGTGATGTAATTCCGCATCCGGGTTGAACACGTGAAAGGACTCTGTGAGAGGCTCTTGGTCTCGACGATCGGCGTAACATCCCATCTCTAACAATGTCGGTGGTGTCAAACTCTTTCAGAGCGACCGCAGCCGCCCTCAGTTCTCCCCCGGCATGGGATGCGCCGCCTGGTCCGCATTGGGAACCAGTTGCCGATAGGTAGCCTGCGGCACGTGCGAATCCCAATGGCCCGCAGTCTTGGCAAATCCAACGATGCCGAAGAAGAGGACCGCTATTCCCGCCGCCAGGGCCCACGGCGGTAACGTAGCCGGACGAGGAGACAACACAGGAATCTGTGGAAGCGACAGGCCGAGCGTATCTTTCGCGGGACAAACGGCAACGCACTCAAGGCAGCCCGTGCACTCCGCCGATTTAATCGTCACCAGCGTATCGACTGGCAGAGCCGAAGGACACGCCTTCACGCACTTCGCGCAATCAATGCAAGTCTCCGGATTGCGCCGAATCCGCGCCGGGCTGAAGAACGAAACGATCCCCAGTAGCGCCCCATAAGGGCACAAGTAGCGGCACCAGAAGTTCTGAATAAGCAGCGACGCAACCGTCAGCAAGCCCAGTACGATCGCGCCCGTTTGGCCGATGTGGCGGAAGAAGTTCAGCATCTTCACGTCGGCAATCACGCCGTAAGGACTATTCATGAAAGCGGCAAGCTGATCCGCCGCCATGGAAGTGACAGCCCACACGAAGAACCCAAGCAGCAGATATTTCAGCCCGCGCAATCCGATATCCAGCCAGCGCGGCAGATGGAAATTCCGCCGGAAGAGTTTCTGCCCGCCACGCCACAGGTATTCCGAGATCGTTCCCACCGGGCACAGCCAACTGCAGAATGCCTTGCGGAACAGAAACGACATAGCCAGAAATGCGATCAGCAAAAACATCCCCGCCGGGTGCAGCGCCGGAACATGATGAGTGAGCGCGAAGTATCGCAGGTTCATCAGTCCAGCAATCGGCAGCCAGCCCTCGACCCCAGCCGGGCGGTGCAAGGAGGTTGGAGCACCGCCCGGCTCAAATTGCCGAACCCAGAAATAAAAGATGCTGCTGATCCAGACATTGAGCAGCAAGAATCCGCCCTGGAAGCTGCGCCGCATAATCTGCGAGCGATCGCGATCGCTGCGGCGGACAAGTTTCTTTTTTACTTTGGCCGGGGATACCGGCCCCGGCTCAACCGGCACTGGAATCAGAGTTAGAGGAATCTCCGAAGGAATTGCGGTTTGAATTTCATGATGAACCTGCGTTGCCATGAAGCCATCCTTACAAGTTCAGCGTAAAGGAGTCGTGAACATAAGGATGTGACTTCTGTCACGCTCAGCCGCGAAATCCGCGGTCGTAGAGGGACGCGCGTCCCCGCCCGTCCGCCCCATGTCTCAAGCTGCGGGGAACATCAAAGACGCAGCATGAAAGACGCAGCATTCTCACCCAGGCGAAACCCAAAGGCCAAGGCCCTGACTTTCGTAATCTGCCCTGTTACCCCCGCCTGATGCAAAATTGATTAAGAATGCCCGCCACATCCACTGCGCATAAAGGACAACGGGGCTCGCGCGTCAAGCTCGGCGGCTCTATCCTAGCCCTGGTGCTGCTCGAAAACGGCCGTCAGATCCGTGGCCGAATGAGTCAGCTCTCCGTCAACGGCGGACTGCTCTCGGTCGAAAATCCGCTCGACGAAAGCATCCGCGTGACCGTGCTGTTCCACCTCGGCACCACCAGCATCCGCTGCCGCGCGCAAATGTTGTTTCCCATGTGGGCGACCAAAGGATGCCTTCAGCCTTTTCGTTTTTTGGATTTGCCCGAGGCCGCTCGCGCCAGTCTGAACCGCGAATTAGAAGACCTGGTGCGCACCGGCGCGCCTCAGGAAAAAGAAGAAGAAGAAGAACAGGAAAAAGCGCCCGAATAGGCGTTCACTTTCCGGCCGCGGCCAGAATCTCGTCCAGCGAATATTTCTGTAACTCCCCAATTCGTTTAATCGTGATATCGGGCTTGGGATACTCCGCCACCAACTTTGCATCCAGCGCGTAGTGACCCTGACGAGGAAACACAGTGGTCACGCGCGCCCGCCAATGCTTCTTGAACGCCGCCAGAATACGCACCTTGTCGTCCACCATCACGTAGTGCGTCGCCGGATACTTTGCCTCCGCGTCGTCCAGTTCCAGTTCCTTATGGATGTAGATCAAAACCTGCCCGTCGAAGATCTCAAACAGCCCAGACCGGTCCACCTTGCGCGGCTGAAAAACCGCGTCGCCGTCGCTAAGGATCACGGCGCGCCCCAACCGTTGAGCGTACGCGACCGCATCCAGCGACTGCGGAAACAGCCGGTTGGCAAAGGGATAATCGATCAGGAAGTGCGAGACGGCCAGCAGTTTCGGATCGCGCGGCCGCTCGCTCCGATAACGCTGCAACGCGCCCAGATAGTCGGCGTACCCAAGTTCCGAGCGCAACTGCTCGAAGATTTCCCAATAGCGCCCGGCGCTCGACTCGCCCACTCGATTCGTGAGGTACCGCTTGAGATCTTCCGCCACGCGATCATTGTCGAGAAGAGTATTATCCACGTCGAAAAAGAAAACAGTACTCGGTTGGGCAGCCGCGCGCTTCACATGATCTCCAGAATGATCTCCAAAATGATCTCCAAAACCGATGATCTTCGAAGATGATCGTCGAAATCGAGGAATTGGAATTGAAAACGAAATTTAAAACGAATTAGTGGCCTTATCATGCCAGAAATCACAGCCCGAGTCACAGCCCGCGCAATGCGTTTCGTATCAGGGCATCGCTTTAGCGATGCCATAAGTCCTTCAAATTGAGATGTCCCTTTAGGGGCTGGATAAGAGGTCGACGAATGGCAGATGTCGGCGTCTTACTCGCAGCTCGCAGCCGAGTTTTCCACAGGGGGCTTGTACTATCCCCGCTCTTGTTGTACAAAGGCGTCGACGAAACTGATGAAACTATCCGAGGCGGAAGACTGTGACTCTGCCTCACAACTTGGGCGAATCCGTTTGCGCCTCTTCCAGGAGCCGTTCTTCGTGGACCACATCGACCCAGCCGTCGTGAATCGCTTCGACACACGCTCCAGCCGGCCTTGTGAATTCTGCCGGGAGCTCGACCCGCAATTTCCCCAACGCCGCCCGCTCGACCAGATGGTGGCCGCGAGCCGTAAAGCCAATGCTTCCGCCCATTTGACGGAGGACGGCTACGTCCGCCACCGCATGTTGGAGCTGCGCCGCATCGCTTCGCGAGCGCCACTGACTGCGGCCTAGAAGAAAGCAATCTTCGCCCGGGCAGCACTCCGCGCTGGGGCGAAAAACATTTTTCGCGCAACCTCCGCCCTAGCCCCGCAGTTCTAAACAGTTAGGCCGAAATTCGTGTACCCTAGGCGAGGGAGAGTTCCCATGCTGGTCAGTATGCGATCCCGTTTCCTGCTTTCTTTGGTGCTGGCATTTTTCGTCGCAGCTTGTTGGCCCGCTCAGGCTCAGATCAACGGCGTGCCTCCATCGGTCACTTCCATGGGTTTCGGCGGCCGCCCCATAAACGGAATCCCGCCATCGGTCACATCGATTGGTTTCGGCAACAACTGGTCCGTTTGGGAAAGCTGCTGTGCCAACCTCTTCTCGCCGGCAAATCCGAATCCACCACAGACCACCGGACGACACCACCGCCGTCACCGGGATGATGGCTCTCTAGTAGTCGGCGTCATGGAACCGGCCTACATTCCCTACGCGCCGCAACCCGACGACGAATCTCTTGATGCCGATGCCAGCCAGCCTCCCATGATGCCTCCTGCTGTCCAACAGGCAGCGGGTCGCGATTCGCAGGCTGACGTCCAAGCCGAAGAGCCGGTATCCGCGCAGCCTTCAACCGTTCTCGTTTTTAAGGACGGCCACCAATCCGACGTGCTCAACTACGCCATCGTCGGCGATACGCTGTTCGACTTCGCCGAGGGCCGCACCCATAAAATCCCGCTGGGCGACCTCGATCTAAAAGCTACCCAAAAAGCCAACGACGACCGTGGCGTAGACTTCCAGATTCCGCCCACCCCGATCGGGCAGTAGTAGCGCCGGCGTCCCGCCGGCCACGCGACACTTGCTACCCCAGCATGAAAAGCGTGCTGGCTACTGCTCCAAAGCCTGTCCTGAGCGGAGCCGAAGGATGTCCCCTGGGGTAATCCCCTTTCGATTTCCCGCTTGACAGCCCTGTCCCGCGCAATGGATACTTATGCATTGTATTGCATTTTTATTCATGTCGAAAACAGCCCGTCACAAAGCGATTCTCGACCTGCTCGACGAAGGCCCTGTCGAAAGCCAGGACACGCTCCAGCACCGTCTGGAGCGCAAGGGTTTCGACGTCGGCCAGGCGACTCTGTCGCGCGACATCCACGAGCTGAAGCTGGTCAAAGGTCCCGACGGTTATCGCCGGGCCGATGAGAGCTCGGGCGCGGAGAGCGTTTTACCCTCGGTGATGCATCTAGTCCACCAGTTCGTGGTCGAAATCCGCGAGGCGCAAAACCTGCTGGTGGTGAAGACCACCGTAGGCAGCGCCCAGCCCGTGGCTGCCGCCCTCGACGCCTCGCACTGGCCGGAGGTCGTCGGCACCATCGCCGGCGACGACACCGTGCTGGTGATTGCCACTGATCCGAAGAAAGCGCATGCTCTCGCCCGACGTATTCGCGAGCTGTCGTAGAAATCAGGTATCCGGTCTTGGTTTTCCTGAGACCTGACACCTGACACCTGAATGGAGTGTTGACAAAACAATGAGAACTGACAACATGGCACCGACGAATCTGTCAAAGATCATCCCGCCCAACCTGCTGCCCGAGCCGCTGGCGCCGCGCGATCTGGTTTCCATCCACGACCTGGCTCCCGCCGAAGTGTTCTCGCTTTTCGATCTCACTGCGGTGCTCAAGCAGCGTCCAGCGGACTTCCGCGGCGTCCTCGCCGGCAAGCAGATGGTGATGTTCTTCGAGAAGCCCTCGCTCCGCACCCGCATCACTTTTGAAGCCGGCATGGACAGCCTGGGCGGCAGCACCTTCTTCGTCGACCAGACGGCCAGCCGCCTCAACGCCCGCGAGTCGCTCTACGACATCGCTCACAACCTCGAACGCTGGATCGACCTCATTGTCTTGCGTACCTTCAGCCACTCTGTAGTCGAAGAGATGGCCACCTACGCGGACGTTCCCGTCATCAACGCCCTCAGCGAACTCGAACACCCCTGCCAGGCGCTCGCTGACTTCTTCACCCTGCAGGAGCATTTCGGCGATCTCAAAAAGATTCATTTCGCTTATGTGGGCGATGGCAACAACATGGCGCACTCCCTCCTGCTGGCAGGCGCTTCGGTGGGAGCGAAAGTTTCGATTGCGACGCCGGAACGCTACGGCCTCAATCCCGTAATCGTGACCATGGCGAAGGCCATCGCCGCGGAAACCAAGGCATCCCTCCGCATCCTCACCGACCCGCGCAAAGCCGTCGCCGGAGCCGACGCCGTCTACACCGACGCCTGGGCCAGCATGGGACACGAACAAGAAGCGGAAGAGCGCGCCGCCATCTTCACCCCATTTCAGGTGAATGCCGCGCTCATGCAGTTAGCCAAGCCCACTGCGCTCTTCATGCACTGCCTGCCCGCGCATCGTGGCCAGGAAGTCACCGACCAGGTCATCGACTCGGTCAACTCGGTCGTGTTCGATCAGGCGGAAAACCGTCTGCACATTCAGAAAGCTATACTCGTATGGCTGTTGGGCGGCGGCGTGGGCCGCTTCCAAGCTGGTCTCCAAGGGAGGAGCGCACATGCCTAAACTAGACGTGCAGAAAAAAGGGAAGATCGTTCTCGCCTACTCCGGCGGCCTCGACACCTCCATCATCATCCCGTGGCTCAAGGAGAACTACGCCTACGAAGTGATCGCCATGGTCGCCGACGTGGGCCAGGGAGACGACGTCGAGGCCGTTGTCAACAAGGCCTACAAAACCGGAGCCAGCAAAGTAGTTGTCGAGGATCTGCGCGAAGAGTTCCTGACCGGCTACGTCTGGCCCGCGCTGAAAGCGGGAGCGGTCTACGAAAACAAGTATCTGCTCGGCACTTCGCTCGCTCGTCCCGTGATCGCGAAACACCAGGTCGAAGTCGCGCTGCGCGAAGGCGCCTCCGCCGTCAGCCACGGATGTACCGGCAAAGGCAACGACCAAGTCCGCTTCGAGATGGCCTACCAGGCGCTCGCTCCCGAACTGAAAGTCGTCGCTCCGTGGCGCGAATGGGATCTGAAATCGCGCGAAGATTGCCTCGACTACGCCGAGAAGCGCGGCATTCCTGTCGCCGCCAGCCGGGCGAAGATTCACAGCCGCGATCGCAACCTCTGGCACCTCAGCCATGAAGGCGGAGAGCTAGAAGACGCCGGCAACGCCCCGTTTGCCGATACCTGGCAAATGACGAAGTCGCCGCAAGAAGCTCCCAACCAGGAAGAGCAGGTTGAAATCGGATTCGAAAAAGGCGTGCCCGTATCGGTGGGCTGCCAAACTCTCGATCCCGTATCGCTAGTCGAACTGCTCAACGAAATCGGTGGACGCAACGCCGTCGGACGCATCGACTTGGTCGAGAACCGTTTCGTAGGCATCAAGTCGCGCGGCTGCTATGAAACTCCCGGAGGCACGCTGTTGCTGACCGCTCACGGCGAACTGGAAGCCCTGTGCCTCGATCGCGACCTGTTGCACTTCAAACAGCACGTAGCCCTCAAGTATGCGGAACAGGTTTATTTCGGCTTGTGGTTCACGCCGCTGCGCGAAGCTCTCGACGCCTTCGTCGACAGCACGCAACAGAATGTTACCGGCACGGTCACGCTGTCTCTCTACAAAGGCAACGTCGGCATCGTCAGCCGCAAATCGGAGCACTCGCTCTACCGCACCGACCTCTCCTCCTTCACCATGGGCGCAAGCTATGATCAGAAAGACGCGGAAGGGTTCATCCGCATCCTGGGATTGCCCTCGCGTTGCCGCGCCCAAACGCAGGTGAAAGCAAAGGCAGAGGTCGCACAGTAGAGGTCGCACAATGAAGTTGCGCACTGAAGTTGCTTAGACGCATTGCATAAGTTGTCGTCTCAAAAATAAAATTGGCATTTAGAAATTGAATTGTCATCCTGAGCGAAGCGAAGGACCTGCTTTCCTGAACCCAGCACGGCGCCGATGTGCGCCGCAGAACGCAATGAGGATGTCGATCTTAGGTGACGAGGTTCTAGGTGCCGCGATTGTGGGTGGCGTGGTTTTTGGTGGCGCAGCGCTTCAGCGCTGCGGTACAGGGATCCATCTCGCAAGAGCTTTAGCCCCTGAGGTAGCGCGATGAAGATGTGGTCCGGCCGCTTCCGACAGCCGCTTGACCCCGAATTTGAAAAATGGCAGCGGTCGTTTCCCTACGATCAGCGGCTGCTGCCCTTCGAACTCGCCGCCAGCCGCGCGCACGCAAACGCCCTCGAACACGCGGGAGTACTTTCTTCCGAAGAGCTTTCCGAAATCGTGAAGGGCCTCGAAGAAATAGCCCTCCGCGCCGAATCTTCGCCGGAATTTCTGAACGATCCCGAAGCCGAAGACGTTCACCATTTCGTAGAAAAGCAACTCGCTGCGCTGATCGGCGCCACCGGCTACAAACTGCACACCGGTCGCAGCCGAAACGAACAGATCGCGACCGACCTGCGCCTCTTCGTGCGAAAGAGCATCGATACTCTGCAAACTCTGATCGCCGATTGGGTCGAGGCGATGCTGGCGCGAGCCGACGCCGCGGGCACTGCAGCCATGCCCGCGTACACGCACCTGCAGCCGGCAGAACCAGTCTTGGTAGCTCATTGGCTCCTGGCGTATGTAGAAATGTTTCTGCGCGACGCCTCGCGCCTCGCCGATTGCCGTAAGCGCGCGAACCTGTGTCCGCTGGGTTCGGGAGCCGTTGCCGGAGCCACGCTAACCATCAATCGTCAAGCTATGGCCGCGGAACTCGGCTTCGATGGCCCGACGGCGAACAGCATCGATGCCACCAGCGACCGTGATTTCGCCATCGAATTCGTCGACGCGCTCTCGATGCTCGCTCTCCACCTCAGCCGCTGGGCCGAGGAGATGATCCTGTTCTCGACTTCCGCCTACGGATTCGTCGAGTTGCCCGAGCCTTATTCCACGGGCAGCAGCGCCATGCCGCAAAAAAAGAATCCCGACTTGCTGGAACTGGTGCGCGGCAAAGCCGCCCGCGTCATGGGATGCGCCACCACGCTGCAAACTTTGGTGAAAGGCTTGCCCCTCGCCTACAACAAAGACTTGCAGGAAACGCAGGAGCCCGTGTTCAACGCTTCCGACACGGTCGTCGGCATGTTGCCGCTGGTGACGGGATTCATGAACACCGTCGAATTCAACGATGCCAAAATGAATCAGGCGGCAAGTTCAGGCTTTATGAACGCCTGGGCGACGGCCGCATATCTTGTCGAGCGCGGAGTGCCCTCGCGCATGGCTCACGAGGCGGTCGGCAAGGCCGTTGCCTTGGCCGTCGAGCGCGGATGCGATCTACAAAAACTTCCCCTCGCTGATCTGCAAGCGATTCATCCCAGCTTTGATGCGGCCTTCCACTCCCACCTTGGGCTTACTGAGGTGCTCACGCTGCACGATGTTCCAGGAGGCACCGCGCCCCGTCACGTGAAGCGCGCGCTGCACAATGCGCGTGAGCGTGTTGCCGCCTTGCGCGCGCAGCAACAAGCCACGAACCGTTAGCGCCGTTACTGTGCGCCACACAACACTCATCGCAAAAAGCGATGAGTGGGGCACCGGTGTCATCCTCGGCTGCGGCTGCCGCGTTCTTCCGGATCTCCCATGATGATCCAGCGCGGCACTCCGCCCACGATTGCACCGATCAGCAGCGCTGCCAGGAACGTGTACACTCCTTCAATCCAGAGCACCTCGGGCGACAACCGCGACCAGCTCGCGGCCATCAGCGCTGCGAAGGTTGCCAGCCAAAGCGCGGCCGAAACTTCGATGCCGTGCGCCAGCGTGCGCGAACCCAGCCAGCGCAGCAGTCCCGCGACGCCGTAGGCGAAGAGAATGCACGCACCTACGCTCAACAGATGCGGCGCCATCATCCGTGCCAACCCAAGCGCATCTGGGCCGCTCAATCCGAGCGCCATCGCCCATCGTGGACGGAACAAGTATTGCGAGTGCCAGGCCACGCCGAGCAACCACGCGGCCGCTCCGGCCAGCAGCACCGGCAGATGCACGACCCTTCGAGTCCGCCACGGAGCGTGATCCACCCCGGTCGCAGGCTTGGCCGCGACCGCATCGGGAATGCACTCCTGCCCGCAATCGGCGCGCTCCGGCCAGCGCGTGCAATCGGCCAGACGCAGTTTCGGAGGCCCGCTCAGGCTGCTCCACGCAGCCCGCAACGCGTTGAACCGCACCGACACCGGCGCATGCGTCTCCGGACAATTCACCGTACGGTCGTCGCGATAGATGCGATAAGTCTGTCCGGCCCAAACTGTGGGCAGCAACAGAATCAGGCAAATCCCAACCAGAAAGAGGAAACAAGCGAAGAGCAACAGCATGTCGTGCCTCCTTTCCCGGCACGAAGGATTCGTACCCGGCGGAAGGCGCCACCAGAGGATGGTAGCGATCTCAAAATAAGCCTAGCCGTCAAGCTACATGCGCGCAGTGAGCGATATCACCGTGGCTCGTGACTGTCGCATCACCAGCGGAGAACTGGATTGTCACGAACCGCGACGCAAAGCACCCAGAGGCTTGGTTAGCCATTCACAGCTCTGCCGGCACGGCAGGTGCAACCTCGATCTGCATTTTCGGCGGATGCAAGAGCGTGTTGTGAATCAGGCAATGATGCGCAGCGTTCTCAACCCCGTCCCGATGTTGCGGAGTTAATGCCGCCGATGTTTCGATTTCGATGCGAAAATTATCGATGCGCGCCGGGTCCTTCAACTTGTCGGCGGTTACGCGGACGCGCGTGCCTTCCGTTGCCAGCTTGTGTTTGCGCAGATATTGCGCCGCATAAAAACCCACACACGATCCCAACGACGCCAGCAGGAGTTCCGGCGGCGTCATGCCTTCGTCATGGCCACCGTTTTCCGGCGGTTGGTCGCTCACTATGGTGTGTCGCCGCGCCTTGATTTCAAACTGCACTGCTCCAAGATGTTCCACCGTAATTTCCACAAGTCCCTCCAAATCTTTCAACCCTCAGCAACCAACATTACAATGACGGTAAACCATTGGCGCCCTAAAGGCTATGAACTCGAAGGCCCGGTATCCGGCGCTGCTTACGTCTTCTGAAGCCGCGCTGAATCTTTGACGACCATTTTGCCCTAGCTTCGAAGTGGGTTGGGCATCGCGAGTCAAGTCTCTCCGGTGGCGCATCTAACCTGGGAGCAGGATTTGGAGCGCTACCCTGATTCTTACCCGAGTTCTTTTTTTCGCATTGTTTCTTCTGGCGATGTACGCCGTCCAGCGCTTTTGGTTTCTACGGGCGTGGACCTGGATTGGCTCGCTCTCAAATGCCAACTGGCGCTTCGGCCTTCATGCCGGACTGATCGCGCTCGCCGCTGCTCTGCTGGCCACGCTTCTCGATCCGCTGCTTGGCCATGGAATCTCGCGGATTAGCCTGGGCAGTTTCAACCTCGGCAAATCGTTCACCACGTTTGCTCGCTTGTGGCTGGTGGCTTCGTTCTTTGGATTCCTGGCGATTGAATCAGTGGGAGCGATCGAGTGGGTCACGAATATCGCGGCGCGGCTTCTGCCCCACTCTGGAGCGGTTGCGGGCGAGGTCAGCCCCTCGCGTCGCGCGTTTTTTCAGTACGCTGCCGTGCTGGCTGGAGGCTTTCCGTTTCTAGCCGCTACCTATGGCTTTGCCGCCGGACGCCTGCGTTATACGGTCGAGCGCGTCGATGTGCCGATCGCGAATCTCCCTCCGGAATTGGACGGCCTGCGCATAGCTCAGCTTAGCGACATCCACATTGGCGACTACATGCCTCCGCATGAAATTGCTCGCGCCGTCGACATGGCGAACTCGCTCGAACCCGACATTTCTTTTGTTACGGGAGACTTCATCTCGAGTGAAGGCGATCCGCTCGACACCTGCATTACCGAGTTGAGCCGGCTGCGGGCTCCGCTGGGCGTTTGGGGATGCAATGGCAATCACGAAATTTATGCGGGCGTGGAAGATGAAGCAGAACGCCTCTTCCGCGTAAAGGGAATGCGGCTGCTGCGGGCGGCGGCGGTGGTCGTCGAGCACAACGGAGGCCGCTTCAATCTGCTGGGCGTCGATTACCAGCGCGACCACATGACGAGCGGCGAGCGCACCGGCCCGATGCTGCAGGAGATCGAACACCTGATCCGCCGTGACATTCCAAATGTCCTGCTCTCGCACAATCCGAATTCGTTTCACCGTGCTGCTGAACTGGGGATTGAGCTGAGTCTCGCCGGTCACACGCATGGTGGACAGGTAAAGTTTGAAATTGTGGATCACAGCGTCAGCCCGGCGCGGCTGATCTCGCCGTTTGTGGCGGGGCTCTATCGGCTGCCGATGCCAACGAATACCGGCCCCGGGTCGGCAAATAATGGATTGCAAAAAGCCGCGCTCTACGTGAACCGCGGCCTCGGCACATTTGGATTCCCAGTGCGCATTGGAGTGCCTCCAGAGATCACGCTGTTGACCCTGCGACGAGCCTAAGAAGCCAACGTTTCGGCCCACTTCGAGCGACTTGACCGTGGTATAATTGCTGAGTAGATTCCGTCATATAATGCCCGTAAATACAACAACTTAGGAAGATTTGTGTGGTGGCGGAGCTCCGCTCCGCCAAACCGGGCAAAGCCCCTTCACCACACAGCTTACTGA
>JBAWFQ010000044.1:0-1994 GCA_049592035.1 Terriglobales bacterium | reverse complement strand
CGAAATCTGGGTCTGCGCCGACGGCTATTGGACCGATCTCACCAAGAATGCTTGCCCCGGCGAATTGAAGCCGGAGTATCACAAGCTGCTCGATCTTCTGCTGAGAGTTTTCAACGATGCCGTTGTTTTTGCACGCCACAGCGCCAGCTTTCCCGAACTCGACAAACTGGTTCGCGCGCGCATCGCCGAAGGTGGATACCCGGGGCAGCCCTCCCACCCCATTTGCCACGGTGTCGGCGCTCGCGCCCATGAGTGGCCCTATGCCCATCAAGCTGGCACTGGCACAATCAAACAGGGAATGGTGTTGGCGATCGAACCTGGCATTTACTGGCCCGGAGGCGGCGGTCTGCGGTTGGAAGACAATTTTCTGATCACTGAGACCGGCAACGAAAAATTGTGCACGGATCCGGACGATTTCCGTCTTACAAAACGTGGTTGAATTTGAATTGTTAGTTCTTTGCTCGGGATGACAAGGTTTGGAAAGAGAACTAAAAAGTGTCCAGCGCAACCACAAACTCGAGGTCCTCTCTCGATCAGAAACTGATCGATCGCATTCTCGCTGAAGTTCGCGACGACGAAATTGTCTCCATGGCGAGCGACGTGATCAACATTCCGAGCCCCACCGGCGAAGAACTGCAGATGGCGCAGTACATGCAATCGGCGCTGCAGAAGCTGGGACTCGACGTTAGCTGGCAGGAAGTGGAAGAAGCGCGCGCCAACGTGGTCGGCCGTTGGAAAGGTTCGGGCGGCGGCAAGAACCTGATGTTCAATGGCCACATGGATACTTCCAACACCGGCCGCGAGGAATTTCTTACTGGCATCGGCTACAAGCCGCAGGCGGTGGTTAAAGACGGCTTCATCTACGGGCTCGGCATCTACAACATGAAGGGCGCGCTGGTTTGCTACACGAATGCCGTGAAAGCGCTGCAGCGCGCCGGCGTGCGTTTGAAAGGCGATGTCATCATTGCGGCTGTCGCCGGCGAAATTGAAAAAGCCCAGTGGGGCGAATTCAAGGGCAAAGAGTACCGCGGCTATGGATGCGGCACGCACTACCTGGTGAATCACGGAGTACTGCCCGACATGTGCATTCTCGGCGAGCCCACCGACATGCATGTCGTTCTCGAGCATTTCGGCTCCATGTGGGTGCGCATCTCGTGCAACGGAATCTACGTGCACACTGCTTTCTGCGAAGGCCGAGAGGAGATGAATTCCATCCGTCGCATGATCGAGCTGATGCCGCCGATTTTGAAGTGGATTGAGCGTTGGGAGAAGAAGGCGAGCTACGGTGGCAAGAAAGCTCTGGTGAATCTGGGCGGCATTCGCGGCGGACACGCGTGGCGAGCCAGCCGCACTCCCGAGAAAACGGATTTATTCCTCGACGTGCGCGTTCCGCCCACTGTCCCCATGGCCGCAGCGCGGCGTGACATTCAGCGCCTTTTTCTTTT
Source organism: Terriglobales bacterium (assembly GCA_049592035.1). Taxonomy (GTDB): domain Bacteria; phylum Acidobacteriota; class Terriglobia; order Terriglobales; family Acidobacteriaceae; genus Acidiflorens. The sequence goes on along the minus strand of JBAWFQ010000044.1, from coordinate 549 downwards.
GCTGGAAAGAACGCATCCTGATTGGGGTTTGGAATTCGAGACCTACGTTTCGGTCCCCGGCGCGCGCATCGGCGAAGAGCACGAGATGATTCGCGCCATCGACCGCAATCATAAGCGCATCACCGGCAAAACACCGGAGCGGGAAGTCGTGACCTGGTGTTCCGATGCCAGCGTGCTCAGCCGCTACGGGATCGAGACGGTGAATTACGGGCCCTCCAGCGGCCCGCGCGACAAAGAAGGAGAGAAAGTTCGCGTCCAGACATTGGTGGAGATCACGAAGATCTACGCGCTCACCGCGGCCGAATTATGCGGCGTGAGCAGCCGCTGAGGCCATTTTGCCAAGTCCGAAAGAAATCGATCGCCGTTATAAGAACATTCGCGCGCGCATGCAAGCCGCCAGACTGGACGCACTCATCGTCTGCGGCAATCAATATGCGGGATTTGAGGGCGCGGTCTTCTACACTTCCGGATTTGAAATCGTCCATCGTTATGTTTACGTCGTCATCCCGCTCGAAGATGAACCTACGCTGGTTTTTCCGCGCGAAGCTC
>JBAWFQ010000043.1:0-7054 GCA_049592035.1 Terriglobales bacterium | reverse complement strand
GTCGTGGATTAACCCTAACTCTGGTTGATCGGCAGGTCTAGGCCACGAAGGTGCCATAAAAATGGGGCACCAGTACTCCGAGGTAACCGAATCCTCAGTAATCAAGCGAGTCGAGCGATATGCGTGGCGGGGTTCTCAAGCCAGGCTGCGAACTTGGCGCAAAGCTGTCAATGGAGAGAATCGACCTTGGCTTGCACGTTTGCCAACAGCGGAGCGGGCAGTAGCGCGTATCCTTCGTGGGCGGCGATTTGCTGGCCGCTGCTGAACATCCAGTGCAACCAGTCGGCCAAAAACTTCGCCCGCCAAGCATCGGGTGAAGCGGTTCGCAAATACAGCCAACTGAAACTGGTAATCGGGTAGGACTCCTCCCCCGGTGCGTTAACCAGCGAGGCCGAAAACCGATCAAAACCTGGTGCCTCCACGGCGCGGCACGCGTTGGCAAGAGCTTCCCGCGACGCCTTGACAAATCGTCCCGCCGGGTTCAGGACCGCGGCACCGGCGACGTTCATTTTGGCGGCATACTGGGTTTCGACATACCCAATCGAGCCTGGTTCTCTCTCCACCTTCTCGGCCATGTCGGAACTGCGTTCGGCTGGCGAGCCCACGGGCCACCTGGGAGACGGGCCGATTCCAATCTGCGCTCTAAACTGAACACTGCTCCTCGAAAGGAATTCGCTGAAAACATAGTTCGATCCCTTGCCGGCTGGCCGGTAGACTACTTTGATAGGCAGATCCGGCAACACAAGCTGCGGATTCAGATGGGCAATGGAGGCGGAGTTCCAGTGCTTTATGCGTCCGAGAAAAATGTCTGCCAGCACTGCGCCGGACAAGCGTAGTTCTCCCTCCATGCCGGGTAAATTGTAGATGGGAACAATGCCGATCACGATCATGGGCACTTCCATCAGCCCACCGTTGGCACTCTGTCTCGCGCTCAAAGCAATTTCTCCGTTCCCGAAGTCGCCAACTCCATGCGAGATTTCCGCGATGCTCTCGCTGCTACCGACAGGAAGGTATCGCATCTGGAGAGCCGGATCGCGTTGGTTGTACTCCTGGCTCCATTTGGCGAAAAGCAAAGCTGGAACGGTCGATCCCGATCCCACCAGGACGACGGTATCTTGCGCGGAGCAACGCGGTGCACCAGCACTGACGGCGAATGCCAACCCCAGATAGCCCAGCAGGAGGATGCCTGCTGCAAAACCTGGCTGCGAACGTAGCTGAAGAACTTGCATTGCCTCGGTTCTATGGTTCTGTAGGCAATGGTAGGTTGGCGAGGGCGCGAACTCCATGCTGGACCTTCGCCCCGAGACATTCGTAATGTGTCTCGTTTCCCAGAATTGAACGCTGGCCGATACTGGGAGAGTCAGCAAAATGAAGTCGTGCAGATGGTGGGCGGCAGATTAGAGGATTAGAGGATTAGCGGATTGCAACACGCTGTCGGCCCTAATCGCGGCTGTTTTCGATCCAACCGCCGCCGACTACGATGTCTCCATCGTAGAAAACTGCGCCCTGGCCAGGAGTGATGGCGCGTTGCGGCTCGTCAAAAGTGACGCGGACTTCGTCCGGCCCGGTTGACTCGATGACGGCGGGAGCGGGTTGATGCTTGTGACGGATCTTCACCGCTACCCGCATGGGCTCGCTCAGCTCGGCCGTCGAAATCAGGTTCACGCGGCGCACGCGGAGAATACGCGAGTACAGCTCCTCGTCTCTTCCGACCACCACTTGTCGCGTGTCGTTGTTGATCTGAATCACGTACAGCGGCGAACCCGTGGCGACGCCCAGTCCCTTGCGCTGGCCGACGGTGAAATTGTGAACGCCGGCGTGCTCTCCGATGACCCTGCCGTCGCTAGTGACCATCTCGCCAGCTACATCGCTAGGCGTGCTTCCCTGCTCGGCGAGGTAGGCTTCTAGAAAGCGCTTGTAGTCGCCGCCGGGGACGAAGCAGATTTCCTGTGAGTCGGGTTTTTCGGCAATCACGAGATTGTGCTGGCGCGCGAGTTCGCGAACTTCTGGCTTGGTCATGCCTCCAAGCGGGAACAAGGTGCGGCTCAATTGCTCTTGCGTTAGACCAAAGAGAAAGTAAGTCTGATCCTTGCTTTTGTCGGCTGGGCGCTTCAGCAGCCAGCGGTTCCGCTGCTCGTCAAAGACGACTTGCGCGTAGTGGCCGGTGGCAACCTTATCGGCGCCAATCTGCCTTGCCACAATAAGAAGCTGATCAAACTTCAAGTGATTGTTGCAGAGACTGCACGGGATCGGCGTTCGCCCGGCCAGGTACTCTTCGACGAACGGACGCACCACATCGCGCTCAAAGCGCTCCTCGTGATTGACCACGTAGTAGGGGATGCCAAGTGTCTCGGCGACGCGGCGCGCATCGTAGACGTCGTCGATCGAACAGCAGCGGCCCTGCACGGACTCGGGCATGCCCTCGTGTGCGGCAAGTCGGCGCTGATTCCAGAGTTGCATGGTCAGGCCGATGACGTTGCGTCCTTCGGCGCGCAGCATGGCCGCAACGGTTGAGGAGTCGACTCCTCCCGACATGGCCACGGCGATAGTTTCGCTGTTCAACATTTTTGAAAACCAGCTTCGGGCTGCGAACCTCGAGCAATCGTCTACGGTTCGCCACCTCTTTGGTCGCTCGGAGCTCGCAGCTCGGAGCTCGCAGCTCTGCTGTATACCGGCGACAAATCTCGCAGGCGCGCGACAGTTTGCGCCACCAATGACAGCGCGAAGTCTACATCCTCGGCCGTATTTTGTTTGCCGAGGCTGAACCGAATGCTGGCTTTTGCGCGCTCTCCACGCAGTCCCATCGCAATCAGAACGTGCGACGGTTCGATCGCCCCGGAGGAGCACGCAGCGCCGGTTGAGACCGCCAGTCCCTTTAAATCGAGCGCGATCACCAGCGCTTCGCCTTCGATGCCGTCGAAATAAATGTTGGTCGTATTCGGCACGCGGGGTGCGCCTTCTCCGTTTAAGCCGGTGCCTTCAATCTCGAGCAGTTCCCTTTCCAGGCGGTCGCGCAAACTGGCCATTGTTTTATCCTCGCCGCGTTCGAAGCCGGAGATTGCCAACTCGGCGGCCTTGCCTAGGCCTACGATGCCGGGAACGTTTTCCGTCCCAGCGCGGCGCGAGCGCTCATGCCTGCCGCCATAGAGCATCGGCTCAAGTTGAGTTCCTTTGCGAACGTATAACGCGCCCACGCCCTGCGGTCCGTGCAGTTTGTGGCCGGAGATGGTCAGCAGGTCGCATCCGATATCGTCGACGTTGATCGGGATCTTGCCCGCCGCTTGCACCGCATCGCTGTGGAAGTAAATATCGGCTTCGGCAGCGATCTTTCCAATCTCCGCGACAGGTTGCACCACGCCCGTCTCGTTGTTCGCGAACATGATGGTGATCAACGTCGTATTCGGACGGATCGCGCGCCTCACATCGGCTGGATCCACGAGACCGCGGCCATCCACCGGCACATACGTGACTTCGCACCCATCCGTTTCAAGATGCTTGCACGCGTTCAGCACGGCGTGATGCTCGATGGTCGAGGTGATGACATGGTCGCCGGGATGCGCCAAACCGAATATCGCCAGATTATCGGCCTCCGTGCCACCGCTCGTAAACACGATCTCGGACGCGCGACCGCCCACGAGCCCAGCCACGAGTTCACGGCCGCGCTCGACCGCTGCCCGCGTCTCCTGCCCATGATGGTGGATGGAGGACGCGTTGCCGAAATGCTCGGCAAAGTGTGGGCGCATGGCCTCCAGCACCTCGGGAAGTACCGGGGTACTCGCGTTATTGTCGAGATAGACCCGTCGCATCATGCTGCTTCTATTGTACCGATGCTGTGGGGCGTCAGACGCCAATTCGGTCGGCTGTTTCCGAGCATGTCCGGCCGAACTCACTCCGGCCAGAGCGAGGCTGCCGTCTTACTCAAGATCTGCTCTCGCATCCCTTCGCTCATCGGCAGAGCTTTGAATTCCTCAAGATTCCGCTTTACGTCCGGAACACCTGGGCCCGGCCAGTCGGTGCCAAACAGTGTCTTGTGGGCGATCTCGTCAAGGCGCGGAAAATACGACAGCAGCGTCTTCGGAGGAATTCCACTGATGTCAAGATAGACGTTCGGGTGCCGTCGAATGAGAAAGAACGCGGTGTGCATCCACAGCGGCCGGCCGCCATGCGCCAGCAGGATTTTGAGCTTGGGAAAATCGACGGCCACATCGTCCACGTAAATCGGGTCTCCGTATTTGTTGCGCGCCCCGGGAAAAATTGACGTCCCGGTGTGAAACATCACGGGAATCCCATTCGCTTCCGCCGCCCGGTAAATGATTTCGAGTTCCGTCATTCCGTTCAGATAATCGTTCGGAAAGAGCAACTGATGCGGCGGATGAATTTTAATCATCTGAATGCCCAGACGGAGGATGTGCTCGACATCGGCCATGATGTTGGTGGAGTGGCGCGGATGCAGGCTGCCGCAAGCGATCAGCCGCTTGGGATCGTAGCGGGTGTAGTCGGCGACGAACTGGTTGACCGCGGAGGTAAAGCCGATCACTTCCGGCGCTACGTAGTTAATCAGCGCCGCGCGGTCGACGCCGCAACGATCCAAATATTTTAAGAAAGCCTTGGGAGAGCGGCAATATTCGGCGATCTCTTCGAAATTGGCGCGCTTACGCTTCATCAGTTCCAGCGCATGCGGCTTGAAGAGTTCGAGCGGCTGGATATGGATGTGGCAGTCGGTGATCATAATCAATGGCCGGCAGCCCCTCGTCGGTGGCTAGTTTCGCTGCCTGCCGCTAATAGTCTTGGTTTAGCTAAATGCTAAGAGCCAATCGCTAAGAGCTTCCTTCAGTACAACGGCACTTTCGGATCCACCGTCCGCGCCCATCCATCAATGCCGCCGCGCATGGATTGCACTTTTTCGTACCCTTGCTGGCGGAGCCAGTTGGTTACGCTCAACGAGCGCACGCCACGATGACACATGACTACGATGTGATGTTCGGGGTTGAGTTCCTGGTGAGCTCGCGTCGGCACGTCGCCCATCGGAATGTGCTTGGCCCCTTCGATGCGCGATGCGTCGTATTCCCACAGCTCGCGCACATCGAGGAGCGTAAATGTTTCTCCGCGCTGCTGCAGCGACTTGACTTGACTAGGCGAAATTTCGAAGTCCATAGTTTGACCCGTGGTTTGACCCTTAGTTTGATCCTCTGGTGTAGAGGCCGGGCTTGCCCCGTCTCACTCCGCGGCAGAAGACGCGGCAAGCCGCGTCTCTACGGAAAATCAGCCCTTCCCGCGTATCTCTGCCGCGCCTCCCAGCGTGGTCAGACTCGCCAGCGCGGCCAGGGCCCAGAGTATTCCGGTGCCAATGCGAGCGCCGCGCACATCGGCAGACGGGATGCTGTGCCACAAGGTCACTCCGCACCCCGCCACAAAATTAATGACCAGCAGGCCGAAAAAAATGCGCTCGCGGAGACAGTACGTATCGAGCGAGAGGCCCACGAGCAGAATGATCCAGACAATGTAGGTTGCCGCCGTCCAGAGGTCGTGCGGCCATTCATACTCGTGGCGCGTAACGTGGGCAAAGGAAGTCCACGTAAAGTAGGCGCTACCGAGAAAAGCAGCCACGCCCCATAAAGGCGTGTGGCACATCAGGTGGCCGGAACCGTAGGGACCCTTAGCTCCCGCCTTGCTCCCGGCCTCGGTCTCCGCGTTTTCTATTTGCCTATCCATTCCAGTCTTCGTTTGTCGAGGTTTGTCGAGGAAGGCAATCATACCCTCGCGCGCGTCCGCGGTCGAGATGAGATCAGAGAGCTAAATATTAATTGCCGACTTGCGCGGCTCTCCAATCGTCGATAGCGGATCGCGCGCACCCTCTTTTTCTTTGATCCACTTCTTTTCGTTGCGGATGATATCGAGCAGCAGCGCTTTATCCTTCGCACTGGGCAAATGTTCTTCGCAGTGCTGCTGGTAGCTGCGGTCGTCCAACGGTTCGCCGGTCTCGCAGTGAAACTTCTGTCCGGCCCATTTTCCGATGTTGCGATTGAAGTGAATGTCGGGCGTGTAGAACTTCTTCTCGCTTGACTTCAAGAACGTGTTCAGCCGCTCGACTAATCCGGCAACTTCCTGACGATAGAGATGGCGGCTGTAATCATTCAGGTCGTCGAGGTCGGCTGCCTTGTCATTTTGCAGTTCGTCGTAGCGGCCTTTGATTCCCCACACGTACGCCCAATGCGCCGAGGAAGAATGATCGGTGCCGAAAAGATCGAACGAACTCGAGATCCACTTGTTCAGATACTTCTGCATGAGCCATTGCGGAATCACCCCAGCCTCGACCACGCGGCGCAGGCCGTCGTTGCCCGTTCCCATGTGGAAGGCTTCTTCGCGCAGCATGTACGAGGTCGAGCGTCCGAGCGGCGCGAACGATGAGTACTTCAGCATCTGCAGTTGGAACTTTCCGTCACGGTCGACGAAATCGGTGTACGTGAAGAAGTCGAGCCAGTTGTCGACGTCAACGTTGAACGTGCCGAGCAGGCGCTTGTTTTCGAACGCGCGGCGTTCCAGCATCTTCTGCGCTTCCACCTTGCCGGAGGATCCGAAGAAGTCGATGAGCAACGCGCACATCTGCCAGCCGTGGCGCATCTCTTCGATCATGACGCGGGTGAGGGCGCGACGATCCCATTCCGTGGGCGCGGTGGCAAACAGGTTGCGCTGCTGCTCCACGCTGGCAAATTCCGTGTCGCCCTGATAGATGATCATGTTCATCAGCGCATCGCGCATTTGCTGGGTGGGTACCTGGCGCAGATTCTCCCACTTGGTGCGGCCTTTGTAGGAACCAAACTGAATCTCCTCGGTTTCGATCGCGCCGTAAAGCGTGTCGAAGTGGAAGGCCTCAACGTCGTCTTTGTTGACGCCTACTTCTTTGCGCCACTCGTTGAACAGACCTACCCAGTCACTGAAATTTCCGATTTTTGCTACTTTGCCTGGCATAAGAACCTCAAATCTTTACCACAGGGATCACAGAAGCACCCAGCGAAAAGCCCTGTGAGCCCCTGTGCCCCCTGTAGTTCAAGCT
>JBAWFQ010000042.1:0-4480 GCA_049592035.1 Terriglobales bacterium | reverse complement strand
CGACGTAGTCGAGCAGGCGCTTGTTGTTGTCGATGACATCCTTTTGCGTGTCGTAAGCGCGAATACCGAGCACGATCGTCTGATATTTGCCCAGGTCTTCTGTCGCCAATTTTTCCGCCGGAATCATGGTGACATTCATCCCGATCTGTTCGAGCACAGTTGGAATGTCGTCCCCCGCGCCCATGACGTAGCCTACCTTCAGATCTTTCGGAACCTTCACATCTATGACGCTTACGTGCTGCACGGCGGGCTGGTAGTAATAGGCTGCGCCAAGGTCCTCTCGCGTGACCAGCGTGTAGCCCTCTGTGTATTTCTTGTCGCCAGCCTGGAGAACGGCGCGAATCTCGGTGCGACCCTCCTGCAAACTTGTGGGGAAAAGCTTGAATACAAAATCCTTCTTATCTCCTCGCGTCAGCAAGTGCACCGGGAACTCTCGCGGCTCTGACCTCCAGCCCGACGGAAGCTCCAAGTGGAGCGTACCAGCCGGTGCCCCGACAGCACTCGAACTCACTCCGACTCTCACCGTCAGCCCCTTCCCGTCACTCGCAGGAATGACTTGTTCACCCGGTTCAAGCGCTACGGAAAACATTGGGACGACCGCAAGCGGCCGTTTTGCGATCATCCCGTTCGCATCCTTGTAGGTTGTCATCAACGTTGTAGCCTGCGAAAAGCCGAATTTTCCCCAATGGAGATTAGCCGCTGCTGAATCGAACAGACGTGGCAGCGGCAGCGTTCGGAAGGCCGGGTTGTCAATCGTGTTGATTGCCTCCACTTCAGGATTCGTACGATGCCAATAGGGTCGTGTGTATTGAGCGTCGTCCGGCACGCTGACCTGGAACCGCGCGACTTCTCCATCGGCCGTCTTTTTAGAGGAAAGAAGTTTCGATTCCCACCCTTTAGGCAGACCAAGGTCGAGGGGATAAAACTTGTCCTCGGTCCAGCCCTGGCCCAAAGAAAGCTTTGCAGTGACGACGAATTTTTGCCCAGGAACGATGCCGGCTGGCGCGTCGGCAACCGCTTCCAGTTTCGTACCTCCGGCAATCCTGATCGCGTCCGTCAGATCGGACCCGGTCTGTCCTAGCGAGAAGAAAATGGAATCTCTGGCTGCGGGCGTTACCTGAGAATCATAAATTTTCCTCTCAACATTGAGACGAATCTGTTCGGCTTCAAACAAGGGTTGAACAGCAGCCGGGAGGTTCTCTTGCGCAGCGGCAGCGGCTTCGCTGATTTTTGTCTCGAGGGCTTGCAGTTCTCCCCGCAGCCAAGGCACCTTCTTTTCTTCCTCGCCCAACCGCGCGGCTATGCCTGCCAGCGTTGTATCGATCCCGTCGAAGAAGTCCTGTTCGTGGCCGTCTTTATCGTTATCTTTTGGCGACTCCACTACCGAATCAACCAGTTTGTAGTACGCAAATCGGTCGCCCTTGGGAATCGAGATGTCCCCTAGCCCCTGTGATTCCTGATGGCGCAATCCCGCCACGGCAAACTGTACATACGACATCCCCAACAGAGGGTCTTCTTGCCCGGTGTTCAGCTTGACGGTGTAATTGGCCGGGTTGCAGGTTGAAGCGCCAAAGCCGCAAACGTTTCCGATATACAGCTTCTTCGGTTGCCAGGGCTGTAATCCTTCTTTGATTTGCTCTGGAAAGCGCGTTGGGTCGGCGGCGGCGCGGAATGCCTCTTTGGTCAATATCGCCGAGGCTTGATGGTGTCCGTGCCCATCCCGTTCCGTACCCGAAAACCGCGCCACCAGCACATCCGGACGAAACGTGCGAATCACCCGCACTATGTCGGCCAGGGCGATGTCATGCCCCTGCCATTTCTGAAATGTTTCTTCTGGAGTTTTCGAGTACCCGAAATCCGCGACGCGCGAAAACCGCTGCTCCACGCCGTAGTAGCGGTCGGCCGCCAACACTTCCAGCGTCCGCAACACACCCAGCACATCGAATAGATTGCTGCCCAGCTTGTTCTGTCCGCCTTCGCCACGGTTCAGCGTCATCAGCAACGTCGACACACCTTTCCCGCGCGCTTCCAGCGTCAGCATGCCCCCATCCTCATCGTCGGGATGTGCGTCAACCTGCATCAGTCGCCCCGTCCTCTGCAAGCGGCGCAACATCAGCTTCAGGCCGTTCGTGCCGGTGTCTTGCGGGAGGGGTTCGTAATAACGGTCCGCGGAAGAACGATCGGCGGAAGAATGGTCGACTGAAGAATGATCGGCGGTGTGATCCGGCTTTTTTTCTTGCTGCGCGGCGGCTGATATCGCGATTGAAACTGCCAGCGCCGTCAGGAGCACTGCTGCCGCCAGGGTGTTGCACACTTGTCGAAGCCCGAATTTATTTCGCATCACAAACATGAGAATCTGATGGATCTACTCCAAAGAAAGGATCAAAAATATTGGCTCGAATTACTTGCCCAACCCCTGCGCCACGTTGAACTTCTGCTGACAGTCTGCCGCCGCTTGCACAATCTGGCGGAAGTCAGGATCTCCACGCACGCTTGCCAGCAGCGGATCGAGTTGCAAGGCCTGGTGCGCGCAGTAATTTCCGGCCACGGCCTGGCGCAGAAACGCGAATGCAATCTGCTTTTGTCCGCACGCCGCCAGCAACGTGCCCTGGTGATACTTCATCTCGGGATTATGCTTCGCTAATAGCTCGCTCTGGGCCTGCTCCGCCAGTCGCTGGATATCCGCTGCTGGAGCCTTGTTCAGGCACGCCTGCAGCAGTCCGCGCATCCACATGGGATTTTCCGTTACCTGCGGAACGGCCTGCTGGGCTTCCAGCATCTTGCCCTGCCGCATCAGCACCGCGACTCGCATCGCATTCGTCCATTCCGCGCCGGCATCCCGGTTCAGATATTCCAGGGCACGCGGTAACTTCCCCGCTTCCGCAAAGGCCAGCGAGCACGAACGCCAGTTGTAATTGCCGGCATCGATGGCCAATGCCTTGTCGCACTCGCTCTGTGCTTCATTCAACCGTCCGGCATAGCGCAGCACGTAGGCCAGCGAATAATGCGCGAACGCGGCATCCGGACGCTTGCGTAACAGTGCGCGGGCGTCGTCATAGGCGCGGTCAAGATTTCCGCCCTCCGCTTCATTCGCCGCCAGCAATCCGGCCGCGCTGACCCGTCCCGGTTCCAGCGAAAGAGCGCGCTTGTACGCGGCATTCGAGCGCTGATACCCCGACTCACCCCCGTCCGCGTAAATTGCATCGTAGTAATAGCGGCGTCCCAGCGCCTCCCAGGTGGGAGCGTAATTCGAATCCAGTGCCACGGCCCGCTCCAGGGTCGCGATCGCCTCCTTATTCGCGGCCCCATCGTGCGGCATCGCTACGCTGCGCAAATACAGGTCGTAGCCTTCCTGATTGGTGGGCGTGGTGGTGGCTTCGGTGGCCGCGCGCGTGATGCCCAAGGCCGGCACAAGTTCCTGCCGCACCTCTTTCGCCATCTGGTTACGCAGAGCGATCAAGTTATCGACCGGCGCGGTCAGGGTGCCGGTCCAGATCACGTTGTTGTCTTTGACCCCTACGGCTTCCAGGGTCACCATCACGGTTTTATCCTGACGCAGAAAGTGTCCCACTACCACCGTACCTACGCCCAACTCGCGTCCGGCTTTGGCCGGGTCGGACTCATTGGCGTACTTCTGGGTCGACGTCGAGGGCCGAATTTCCAGGGAATGCGCATAGGTCAACGCGTTCGCAATCTCATCCGCCAGCGCAAAACGCAGAAACTCGCTTTCGGGATCGTTATTGATATTCTGCAGGGGCAGCACCGCGATCATTCGTTTACCGGGCGTTGCCGGCGCCGCTCCGCGTGTAAACCACCATGCCCCCAGCGCTGCCACCATCGCGAGCGCTCCGGCCGATAATCCCCAGACGATCCATGGCAGCTTGGCGGGCAGCTTGGCGCGCGACTTCTGGAAGGTCTTGGTCTTGGGATGGAAACCAGTTGCCTCGCGCAGGCCGCTGCGTAGGGTCGGCTCCGTGCCCGTTTTTGCTTTCAGCTTTACCAAGTCGGCCTTCATCTCCGTCGCGTTTTTGTAGCGGAGGTTGCGGTCCTTCTCCATCGCCTTCCCAATGATGGTTTCGAGTGCCGCCGGTATGGCCGGATTGATGGAGCGCGGCGAGGCTGGCTTGGAATTGATTACGGCGTGGAGCGTCGTCACCACGTTCGTCCCGGTGAAGGGTTTTTTGCCGGTGGCCATCTCGAAAAGGACCACGCCGAAAGAAAATATGTCGCTGCGCACGTCCAGATCTTCCGAGCGCGCCTGCTCGGGCGACATGTACACGGCGGTGCCGGGAATGACTCCCACCTGGGTCAGCGATTCCTCCAGCGATGTGTCGGTCGAGGTGCCTACGCTGCCACCTTTGGCGAGCTTGGCCAGTCCGAAGTCGAGAATTTTTACCTGGCCATTCGGCGTCAGAAAAATGTTTGCCGGCTTGATGTCGCGATGCACGATTCCCTTGGCGTGCGATGCCGCTAATGCGTC
>JBAWFQ010000041.1:0-38413 GCA_049592035.1 Terriglobales bacterium | reverse complement strand
GAAATCGGGCGCCAGCCTGAGGTGGACGCGGCGGTATCTGGGACGACAGACGCAAATTTTGCAGAGGCTGTAACGGGCGGCGGAAAAAGCATCTTTATAGGCCGCAGCGTTACCTCAGCGGCTAAAGAGTTTGCTGAAAAAGTCGAATTCCGATGTCCGGCCCCTGAAGGGGCATCTGATTTCAAACGACTTGCGGTATCGCTAAAGCGATACCCTGATACGAAACTTAGTTTTTCAGCAATCTGTGAAGCCGTGCTCTTTCAAAAACCGATTCAAACTGCACCACTACCCATTCGGCAGCCGGCTGCCGAGCTCCGCTCGGCTGGACAGACGAGGGCGTCTGTCCCTACGTCAACACTCTAAAACCAGAACGACCAGATGGCGTCCACGCTGGCGTGCGTGATCGTAGAGGCTGGCACGCGCCGTTGCTCACGCCATGCTCGCCCATAAAAAATTCCAGCGACGCTTGCCAGTATGACGTAGCGCCAGTTGAAGTGCGCCGATCGTTTGTTGAAATGAGAGAGCCCAAACAACACCGCCGTAATCCCGAGCGCCCAACGCCGTCCGACGCGCCGTTCAAGCAGATTCTGCACCCACGCGCGAAAGAAAAGTTCCTCGGGAACGGCAATGAAAATGAAAATATAGATCCAAGTCGGAATCATCGAAAGCCGTAGCGCATGACTATGCGGATGGAGAAATCCCAGCGCCAACCCGAGCCCCAGAACCAGCGGCGCAAAAAAAACCAGTTCCCGCAGCCCGGTTTTCCAGTCGCTCCAGTGAAAGTGAAAATCAAAGCCAGTGCCGCTGAGTTGGCGGATGGCGACGAATCCATACAACCCCGCATCGACCAGGAGCAACTTCCCCCAACCCTCAAGTCCGTTCGGCCAAGCCCGCTCGAACCAGCGCAGATCAACCGCCAGACCGAGCGTCAGTAAGATGATGGCATCTCGCCAATTGCCAAGTTGTTCGGGATCGGCAATAGCGGCCTGCGTCAGCAGCCAGGCGATTGCCACCGGAAGAATCGCGTAGAGAGCGCACCAACCCCAGGAAAACATCTGGTGCGAATAGGAGATCAAAACGTAAGGCAAAGCGCAAAGTACAGGTAATGCGGTCCGTATCGCTGATGGCCAGCGGGCGCATGCCTGTCCGACTCGCTCCCCGGCAAGTCCAAACACGGCTGCCGGTGCGAGTTCCAGCACGAGCACGGCAAGAGCCGCAGGCGTTGCGTTCTGCATGGAAACTATTTTAATTGGGCAGACAATTCAGCAGAGGCCGGGTTGCAAGGGATTCGATTTCCCGCTCCAGAGCCTCGAATTGGCGAGCCGCCCAACTGAGGCTGTCATCATAACGTTCGACGCGGCAGTCGCTGAACGAGATGGCCATGCCGACCAGATCGCGGAGGCGATTTTCGATGTCGCGGCGATAGGAGTCGTCTTGGCTGAGGCGGTCGATGTCGATCGCCAGATGGCATTGCGGTTCGCCGACCTGCCGGGCTACACGCCACATGAAATAGAAAATGAAGTAGAGCGAGCGCAAAAGTTTCTCGTCTACACGCTTGCTGCGGAAGGCATTGCGCAGGCCGGGCGAGTCGGGCAAAGCCGGCAAGTCAATCGCAGAAAGCAGCGATGCGAAGGCAGGCGCGTCGATGTTATGGCGGAGAATCACCGGACCGCGTTGCAGAAAGTAAGGGTTGCCCTGCACGGCCTGACGCAACATCGACAGAAACTGGCGGCGCGGCTCGCGGCGGATGAAGATGTGCGCGCCGGTCATGCGTCTGCGGAACCACGCCACTCTCATATCGGTGCGCGCGAATCCGTAGACAGGGCGGCGTCCGCGGTGTGCGGCGAGGCTTGCCAAATCGGCAAGATAGGTTTCCAACTCCAGCAAAGAGTCCTCGCTGGTGGCGCAATAGCGCCCGAAGGTGAGATGAGCGGGGAAACCCGGAATTCCGCTGCCCGTGCCGTTCCTGCCGATCAGCGGACGAAACTCCTCCAGATACGGCGCGTCGAGCGGCGGGTGATTAGCAAACGACCAGGGAACAAAGCGATCGACAACTTCCGGCGTCAAGGTGAAGAGATGTTCGTTGAGCGGTTCGAAGTAACAGTATGTATCGGTACGCTGGCGGAACTTCGCCCAGACGTAGGTACTCGCCGCGCGCCAACTCGAATGCAGGAAAATCGCGCCGCCGTCCGGCAGCCTGTCTGGAACGGGTGTCATCAGCGCGCTCCCGGCTTCAATTCGTGGAAGCGCGCGGCATGGTCGCCGACAAATTCGTAGGGGCCGGTGTGCGTTAGTCGACTGGCGGTATCAAGCCAGATCTCGCCGCCGATCTTCCGCCACCGCAGACAAAAGGAATAATCCTCGCTCAGGTAGGCGCCGGTTTCGGGGTCGATCATGCAATCAAACAGCGCATAGAGATTGGAACTCTGCGCCGCATCGCCGCGCGTACCCGAGATTGGCATACTATGCACGCGGCTGAAATGCGTCTCGGGATACGCGGCAATCATCCGTTCTAACGCGCTGCGGCGGAGCAACTGAAAACCGCCGCCAGCATAAATTCCCGTGACAAAATCGCCCTCCTGCTTCCGTTCCGCGTCGGAGCAGAAGGTCCCGACATAAGACAGCGCTGCCTGTTGCAGGCTTTCGCCGCGCTCAACACAGCGTTGCGGAATGAAATCCCAATCGATCGACTTGAGCGGGTAAAGCGCGCCGGAGAAGTCTTTATCAAAGCGCAGCAGGCGCTCGACCTGCAGCGGCTCGAAACCAATATCGGCATCGACGAAAAGCAAATGCGCGGCGGCGGGATTGTCGAGAAATGCGGCAACCAGGGTGCTGCGCGCCCGCGAGATCAGGGCATCATAGCCCAGCAGCGATAGTGACACGTCGAACCCCGCGGATTTCGCATAGCTCATGAGTCGGATCACCGACAGCATGTAACTCTGCGAAACCATGCCTCCAAAACATGGAGTGGCGACGAGGATCAGGGGCTGAGGCATGGTCCCTTTTAACGTATCTCTAAATAGGGATTGGGTCATCTGACCGTTGGGTCATAGCCATCTGTGGATCGGGTGATCGGTTGATCGGGTCATCGGATCATCGGATCATCTAAAAACAAAGGCTTTTGAACTTCGATGACCCGATGGCCCGATGACCGGATGACCCGATCGCTTCGTATATCCGACACACCTGCCTGTGATCTTGGTCACAGCCTGTCGGCAGACAGACCGCGACAATAGGATGCGGTATTCATCGGGAGGCCCAGTGTTCAAAATCGTTCACGCCCAATTCATCGCTCCTGGAATCAAGCGCTTTGTCATCGAGGCGCCACGGATCGCGCGCAAGCAGCGGCCCGGACAGTTCGTCATCCTGCGGATTTGCGAGCAAGGCGAGCGCATTCCGTTGACCATCGAGAAATCGGATCCAGAAAACGGCACCGTCAACATCGTGGTGCAATCCATCGGCAAGACCACTCACCTGCTCAATTCTCTCGAAACCGGAGACAGTATTCTCGATATCGTCGGGCCACTGGGCAAGCCTTCGGAAATCGCAAGTTACGGCACGGTGGTGGCAATCGGAGGCGGCGTCGGAACGGCCATGGCCTATCCCACGGCTGCGGCCATGAAGCGCGCCGGCAACAAGGTGATTTCCATCATCGGAGGACGAAACAAAGACCTAGTCATCCTGGAAGACGAGATGAAGGGAGTGAGTGACACGGTTTTTGTTACGACCGATGACGGCAGTTACGCCGACAAGGGACTAGTCACCGATAAGCTGCGGCAGTTGATCGAAAACGGAACCCGTATCGATCTGGTGCTGGCAGTGGGTCCGATTCCGATGATGAGGGCGGTCGCTGACATGACGCGCAAGGAGAAAATTCGGACCCTCGTCAGTCTCAATCCCATCATGATCGACGGTACTGGCATGTGCGGTGGCTGCCGCGTGATGGTCGAGGGCAAGAGTGAGTTCGCTTGCGTCGATGGGCCGGAGTTCGACGCGCACCGCGTGGATTTTGCCGTCCTGGTGCAGCGCAACAGTATGTACCGCGACGCGGAAAAGCGCTCGATGGACGAGTACCGGCAGCAAGTGGAAGCCAAGAAAGCGGAAGCGAAACAAGCTCCGACCGAAGTGGTGGCGGCGAACTGCGCACTGGAGGCGAAGTAATGACGACGGAGAAGACTGTAGAGAAGGTGAAGACGAAGTCGAAAAATCCGGTGCCCAATCGCGACCGCATCAAGATGCCGCGGCAGCACATGCCGGAGCAACTGCCGGTGCTGCGGGCGAAACAATTCACCGAAGTAAACCTCGGGTATCCGGAGGAGGTGGCGCGACAGGAGGCCATCCGCTGCCTGGAGTGCGCTAAGCCCACTTGCGTGAGCGATTGTCCCGTGGGCGTCAAGGTGAAGGACTTTGTGCAGCTGATCGTGGAAGGCAAATACATGGAGGCGGCGGCGAAAATCCGCGAAGACAACGTCCTCCCCGCTATCACCGGACGTGTCTGCCCGCAAGAAGACCACTGTGAGGCTGGTTGTTTGCTCAAGAAAAAAGGTGAGTCGCTCGGCATCGGGTACCTGGAGCGCTTCGTCGCCGACTACGAGCAGCAACACTTCGACCTCAGCACAATCGTGAAAGCGGCACCGACGGGAAAGAAAGTCGCAATCGTGGGCAGTGGTCCTTCCGGGCTGACCGCGGCCGGCGACCTGGTGCAGAAGGGGCACACGGTGCACGTTTTCGAGGCGCTGCACGAAATCGGCGGCGTGCTCGTGTATGGCATCCCGGAGTTCCGGCTGCCGAAGAGAATCATTCGCCAACAGGTCGACTATATGCGCGCCATGGGAGTGGTCTTTGAAACCGATGTCGTCGTCGGCCGTACCGTCACCATCGACGAACTGCTCGAAGAAGAAGGTTACGATGCGGTGTTCATCGGCACCGGCGCCGGCTTGCCGCAGTTCATGGGCATTCCGGGCGAGCATCTGAACGGAGTGTATTCGGCCAACGAGTTTTTGACTCGCATCAACCTGATGCACGCGTATGAATTTCCCAAGTACGACGAGCCGATGCTCGATTTCCATGGGAAGAACGTGGCGGTGATCGGCGGCGGAAATACGGCGCTCGATGCCATCCGTTCGGCGTTGCGGCTGGGCGCCGGGAAGGCCTACGTTTTGTATCGTCGCAGCGAGACTGAGATGCCGGCTCGTATTGAGGAAGTGAAGCACGCGAAAGAAGAAGGCATCGAGTTTCATGTGCTGACCGCGCCGACCGAGTTCTTGTCGGACGATAAAGGCTGGCTCACCGGAGCACGCTGCATCAAGATGGAACTGGGCGAGCCGGATAGTTCTGGAAGACGGCGTCCAGTGCCGCTCAAGGGATCGGAGTATGAGATCCCGCTTTCCGTGGCCGTGATGGCCATTGGAACCACGGCGAATCCGATCGTGCAGAGTACGACGCCCGGGCTCAACACCAATAAACGGGGCTATATCCAGGCCAATGAGACGACCCAAAAGACCTCGCGCAAAGGAGTGTTTGCCGGCGGCGACATCGTGACTGGTGGCGCCACGGTGATCCTGGCGATGGGTGCAGGCCGGAGAGCCGCCAAGGGTATCGACGAGTACCTGACAACGGGGCAGTGGGAAACAACCGGTCAGGCCTGAATCAATTTGCAAAAGCGTTAACCACCAAGGCCACGAAGGCACACGAAGGAAATGCTTGAGACCGAAAACCTTCGTGATACTTCGTGCCCTTCGTAGTTCAGGGTTTGTCCACAGTATCGTGAGACTGACCCGCCACCCGGACTTTCACCGTCTTGATATCATACGGCTTGGTGTGCACCGTGATTGCGTTACCGCGCACAGCAAGATCGACAATCGACTTCTCCATCAAATCAGTTTCTGAGGCCGACTGCGCTCCATCAGGAAGCTGGATTTTTACATCGCCGTCTTTCCCCGCATACTCATAAAAACGCAATACGAGAGAGTCATCGTCCTCTGATTTCTTGAGCGCGGTGACGACCACGTTGTCCGCTTCAACGCGTACGAATGAATGCTCGCCCGGAAGCGTTCCCACGTGTTTCTGCGCCTGCCTGGAGATCAGCGGGTAATTCAGTTCGTAGCCCCGCCGCACGGTCTTCGCGTCCCGCCAGGTTCCGGCGTGCGGATACAAAGAGTAAGTGAATTCGTGATGGCCTTCGTCGGCATGCGGATCGGGCCATTCCGGTGAGCGCAGCAACGACAGACGCAGCACGTTGCCCTTCACATCGTATCCATACTTGCTGTCGTTCAGCAGGCTGAAGCCATGTTTCGCGTCAGAAAGATCAGCCCAGCGCTGCGCCGGAACCTCGAACTTCGCCTGTTCGGCCGGCGTATTCCGCGTGGTTGGACGCTCGATCGAGCCGTAGGGAATTTCAAACGTAGCCTTGTCGCTGTGGGCGCTCAACGGAAAGGCCACTTTCAGTAGGATGTGTTTCTCGTGCCAGTCCACCTGCATCTTGACGTCGACTCGCGGCACTCCGGCATACATGGTGATGTCTTGCGCGAAGGTGGAATTCTGGAAATGCTTCTTGACGCGAATCACGGCGCGCAGCGGTCCATGCTCGACCAGTTTCACATCGTCGGCCTTATCCAGATCCCAGTGTTGTTTTTCGAAATCGGAATCGATATTCCAGGCGTCCCAGCGCTTGGGCTTGTCGGTGAAAGCCTGCAAGAGATTGCCGCGAACGTGTGTTGTGGGACCGCCGGAGTCGGTTTCGGGCGGAGCCAGCGCTTCCGTCTGATTTCGCAAATCGAAGAGGCTGGTGATGCAACCGGTTTGCGGATCGACGACGACGCGAACGGAGCCGTTCTCCATCGTATTTTCATTGGCGGTGACAAAGCGCGCCGGACGTGGCCCAGAGTGGGCTAGCTTTGCCGCGGAACGCACAAAATATGTTTTGTAGCCGAGCGCCGGTGCATCCGCCGCGACGAGTAGCCGCGCTCGATTCGTTGCCGCGTCCATGGCGAGCTGTTGGGATTCAACGTGATGGCCTCCGGCGTCGAGTACCTCGACGCGTTGCGCCGGGCCCGGAAGCTGTACCTCAGCCTCAATCACTTCCGTTCGCGGCCAGGAAAGCGAATTGAAAACCACCAGGGGCACAGCATCGCCTGACACGCTGCCAACCTGAGTGTTGATGTGCGCCAGTATCTCGTCAATCGCCCCATCCGTGATCTCGTTCGCCGAGCGCGCGACATCTTCCAGATTCCGCTTGGCATCGAGATAATTCACCGCGATTCCTGAGCCAGGCATGACGTCGTGGAAATGATCGAAGAGTAGATTCTTCCACGCGAACTCGAATTGATCCTGTGGGTAGGGGTGACCGAAGAGCGAGGCCAGCGATGCGTATTTCTCCGCATCAAGCATCAGTTCTTCATTGCGGCGGATTCTTTGTTTCGTGTCCGCTTGCGAGGTGTAGACGCCGCGGTGATATTCGAAATAGAGTTCGTCTTTCCAGGTGGGGACTTTAAGCTTGGGAAGTTCCTGACTCAAGTCAGCGAAAAATTCTTTCGCCGTACTGAACTCGATCTTCGGGAAAACTGTGTTCGGATCCCGAAGTCGATCTGCCTGATCAAGCATCGTCCGAGTCGGGCCGCCCCCATGGTCGCCGATGCCGTACAAGTAAAGCATCTGCGGCGAATCTGCATTTTTGCCAACTGTGTTGCCGTAAATCGATGGAGCATAGAACGACAAGTCTTGCGTGATCTGCTGCGGATCGAATTCATTAGCGTATTCGTGAGGGAAGTAAGTCAGCAGGCGGCTGCCATCGGGCGCTTCCCACCAGAACAGCCGGTAGGGAAATTTTGTGTAGTCGGTAGCCCAGAGCAGTTTGCTGGTCACGAAATAATCAATGCCTGATTTCTTGTAGATTTGCGGAAGCTGCCAGTTATATCCAAAAGAATCGGGGTTCCACCCGATTTTGATGTCGGCGCCAAAGTTCTTCCGAAAGTATTGTTTGCCGACCAGAATCTGCCGCACCAGCGACTCGCCGTCCGGCATATTCAGATCGGGCTCAACCCACATGCCGCCGATGACTTCCCAGCGGCCCTCTTTCACCCGCTGTTTGATTTGCTCGAACATGGCCGGATATTTTTCCTGCATCCACTTATAAGTTCGCGCCGACGACATGGTGAACTTCAGATCGGGATATTCCCGCATCAAATCCAGAACGCTCTGAAAGGTATTGCGCACCACTTCGACCGTTTCCGTCCACGGCCACAGCCAAGCCATGTCAATGTGCGAGTTGCCGACCGCGCGAACCGTGAACTGCTTCAACCATGGATTCAACGCTTGCAGTTTGCTCTGTGCCTGCCGCAGCGAGGCGTCGAAGCCGGCCTCGTCGTCTTTGTCGAGCGGAGAAAAGTCGATGGCTTGAACCGCGGCGTCGAGTTGCTGCTGGCGCTCCGCTCGACCCTCCTCGTACGCCGCAATCATCGGACGTGCCGCCAGGATCTCCGTGCGCACCATCGCCGGATCGGGCCGGCCCACAGCTGGTTCGAAGCTCAACTTTGCGTGCTGAAACAGTGTCTCCACTTCCGGAGCATCGATGCGCACTGCGATCAGAAATTTCTGCCCCGGCAGCGCATTCTCCGTCAGCAGAATCGGCTGCTGCATATCGTCGTCTCCACGCGACACCAGCGAGCCGTTCGAAAACACTGCAATCGTCACGGGCCCTTTGTTGTTCCACAGGAAGTCGAAACTGAGGTCCAACTTCGCGCGCGCCCCCCGCACGGCATAACCGTCGATCTTTTCCGGAATCTCAATCCAGCGCCGCAGCACGCGAGATCCGGTCGACCAGTTATCCCCAACCTTGATGGTTTCCCACGCCGAATCATTCACGGACGAATCTTCGGGATGAGGTATGTCGGTATGAAAGCGCCACTCGGGCAGCGGCAGCGAGGTCATGGACTCCAAGCGCTGCAATGTTGGTTGATAGGGATCCGCGGCTTTCGGGGTCGGAATCGGCTGCTGCGCGGCCAACCTGACGGTTAGAAGCGCGAGAACTGTACACACCATCCATCGCTTCACGAAAATTTCTCCTTTGTTAGAGAACAGTCAATCGCAATTGTCAGCGGTTCAGTTTGTAGGGAAGGGTAACCGCCAATAATCTGGCGGTCAAATTGCCTTCGGCTTCTCCGGGTGTCCCCCGCGCTGCATGATGTGTGGTTCCGGCTACTTTCTTACCCACACAAAATGCGGTAGGTTATCATCGTGGTGCGGAACTGGATTCATCGCATCCTGATACCGACAATCGGTGTGGGCCTGGGGGCTGATCCCCATTGAGGGACGCTCGGTGTCTGAAGCAAAAGCTACTTTGTCTGCCGGAGATGTAATCGGGAATTACAAAATCCTCGGCTTGGCCGGAGCCGGAGGAATGGGCGTAGTATATCGCGCGCTCGACGAGAAACTGCAGCGCACGGTCGCATTGAAGTTCCTTCCTGAGCATCTGGTTTCCAGCAACGAAGACAAAGAGCGGTTTCTGCGCGAAGCGCGCACGGCTTCTTCGCTCGACCATCCCAACATCGGCGTAATCCACGGCCTCGAAGAAACTGGCGACGGGCGCGCCTTCATCGTGATGGCGTATTACGCGGGCGAACCTCTCTCGCGGAAGATGCGCCGCGGTCCCCTCCCCATGGCCGAAGCGGTCGACATTGCCATCCAGATCGGGGAGGGCCTGGCCGCCGCGCATGCCGGCGCGGTGGTGCATCGCGATATCAAGCCTTCGAATGTCATCCTGACCCAGACTGGAGTGGCGAAAATAGTCGACTTCGGCCTGGCGCGGCTGGCATCATCGGGCACCAGCACGCAAAGCATGAGCACGGCGGGAACCGTCGGCTATATGTCGCCCGAACAGACGGTCGGCAAGCTCGTCGATCAGCGCACTGATATATGGTCGCTCGGCATCGTCCTGACGGAAATGGTGACCGGAAAGAATCCGTTTTCCCGCGACACACCGGCGGGGACGATCTTTGCCATCCTGAACGACGCGCCGCCGCCGATGGACGAGATCATCCCCATCGATCTGTTGCGGGTGATGTACCGGGCGTTGCCGAAGGAACCGGCCACCCGCTATCAGAGTTGCCGCGAGTTGGTGGCCGACCTGAAAGAGGTGCGCAGCCATCTCGATCCCACGGCGACGTCGCCCGAAACCGGAGGTCGGCCGCCATCTGGAACGTCGCGTTCGTCTTCTCACCTATCATCTCGTTTCTCATCCCGGGCCTCGAATCTGACCGCGTCGGAACTCAGAAAACAGATTGAACAGGCTTCGCGTCCAGTCTGGGGCCCGGTTGCCGCCCCAACGCCCACATGGCACCGCTGGGCTCTCGGAGTGGGCGTGGCCGTGGTGGTGCTGGCAGTGCTCTCGTTTCTGCCCCCAGTGCGCGATCGCGTAGCAGGATGGTTTGGCCATGAGGTCGACCACATTGCTGTGCTGCCGTTTGAGAACGTGGGGACTGATCCGGCGAACAACGACCCGGCCAATCAGGCGGTTTCCGACGGATTGATGGACAGCCTTTCCAGCCGTCTGACGAACCTGGAGACGGGCAAGCAGTCGCTCTGGGTAGTGCCGGCGCGGGAAGTGCGCGCGCGCAAGGTTGCCGATGCGGGATCGGCGCTCCGTGAGCTGGGAGCGACGGTTGTGGTGGAAGGAAGTCTGCGGCGCGATGGGCAGATGATCCAGCTCACGGTGAATCTGGTGAACACGAAGAACCTGCGCCAGGTCGGCTCGGTGACCTTGGAAGACCGTGCGGGAGACTTCTCCTCGCTGGAAGATGAGGCCGTGGCCCGCATCGCCAAGCTGATGCGCATCGATGCTACACCCGAGATGCTCCGCGCGACCGGCGGCGCGGTCAACGCCCGGGCCTATGAGTTATACCTGACCGCGCTCGGCTACACTCAGCGCTATGACAAAGCGGGGAATCTCGACCTGGCCATTGCGGCGCTGGACAACGCGGTGAAGGAGGATCCTCATTTTGCCTTAGGATTCGCTCTGCTGGGCGACGATTATCGCTTGAAATACCAAATGGACAAGGACAGCAAGTGGATCGAGGAGGCCTTGGCCAATTGCCAGAAAGCGCAGCAACTGAATGATCGCCTGCCCGCGGTCTATGTGACGCTCGGTAAGATCCACCGCAGCACGGGGAAGTACGATCTTGCCCTACAGGAGAACCAGCGCGCGCTGCAACTCGACCCGCGCAACGCCGACGCCATCATTGGCCTGGCTAGGTCCTACGACAGCGCCGGACGCACAGCCGACGCCGAAGCCGCCTTCAAAAAGGCGATCGCGCTGCGTCCCGATTCCTGGGATGGTTACAACTCCTACGGGGCGTTTTTAGATAACCATGAGCGCTACGAAGAAGCCGTGGCACAATATCGCCACGCCATCCAACTGACACCTGATAACGCAGCGGTCTATCTCAATCTAGGCGGGGCCTACAGCGACATGGGCGAAAAGTACTACGCCGAGGCCGAGGAGATGCTGCGGAAATCTATTGCCATGGAGCCCACTTACCCTGCTTACGCCAACCTTGGCTATCTCTATCTTCAGGAGCAGAAGTATGCTGAAGCCGCTGCCGCAACGGAGAAAGCCCTGCAACTGAACGACAAGGATTACGTCGTGTGGAACAATCTGATGAATGCTTATGAGGGCCTCAAAGACAACGAAAAGGCGAGCCAGGCGCGCGACCACGCCATCCCCTTGCTCGAACAGGCGGCCCTGGACAGCCCGCGCGACGCCACGGTGCAGTCGAAGATGGCGATACTGTACGCCAAGAAAAAGTTGCGCGAAAGGGCTATTTCTCGCATACAATCGGCACTCGCGCTTTCGCCGGACGATGCCAACGTTCTGGCATCTGTCGGCGTTGCCTACGAAGTTCTAGGGGATCGCGCCCAAGCGTTGCAGAACATCGAAAAGAGCCTGCAGAAAGGGTATGCCCTTGCGGACCTAAAGAATACTCCAGACCTGCAAGGATTGCTCTCGGATCCGAGTTTTAAGCCCAGTGTTAAGTAAGCAAATTCGATTTGAAAGGAGCCAGCCATGGCCGCAGCGCCCAATCTTCCAATGCCCGAAGTAAGCAGGAACATCACCATCGACGACACCTTTACTCCCACACCGCAAGGCATCGTCGTCAACCAGGGGGATACCATCACCTTCTACAACAACTCTGGAGTCGACGTTGTCATCGAGTTCCAAACCAATAGTCCGGGGCAGCCCGTGTATCCTCCTATGAACCTCGAGGTTGACGATGGAGATTCGAATGGTTTCACCGCTCCTAACTACGATTGCGCGGCTAACTATTACATCTACAATGGAACCAATTTGGTCGGCCCCTTTGTCATCCAGGTGGGCACGGGCCCGATGTATGTTGCCATCACCCAAAGTGGCAGCACGGTAAGCTACACACCTCAAACGGTGGCGGTTCCGCTCGGTACTATTCTCCCGCCAGGATTGGGCAAACTGGAAATGCTGGGTCCCAGCGCCAGCTTTCCCGTCGGCTGGACCAACGGTAACGATCCGTTTAATCCAGCGATCCAAGCGACCGATGGCGTTCCTCACCCAGTCAATTCTTCGGCGACGGATGGAGGCTACACCTACTCCGCTGGGACGAACCCGCTCGAAAACCCAATCAACGGCAGGGTGATCGTCCAAAACTAGCAGCGGTACGTGGCCGCACCGCTTTGCGGCGGTCGCCAAAATAAGGCGTAGCTAGCCGCTACGCCTTTTTGCTGAACCTGGTGGAGCGCCGGGCGTCCCCGCCCGGCAACCACCGCACCAGACAGGCAAGACGCCCGTCGTTCCCACTGCGCTCTGCTAAACTTTCAAGTTTCCTGCGACTCAGGCAATCTTTCATCGGGCAATCTGTCAGCAAGCACTTGGGAGAGGTAATCATGGCGATCCATCGAGTGGGAGTAATCGGCGCGGGCACGATGGGCAATGGCATAGCCCACGTCTTGGCGCGAAGCGGCTTCAACGTCATCCTCTGCGATGTGGAGCAGCGTTTTCTCGATCGCGGCCTGGCCACGATCGCCAAGAACCTCGACCGCGAAGTAGCGAAAAACAAAATTACAGCGGACGACAAGACCTCTACGCTGGCGCGGATTACGCCGGTTTTGGAGCGGGCGAAACTCGCCGATTGCGATCTGGTGATCGAGGCAGCGACCGAGAAGTTTGCCATCAAGACGGAGATCTTCCGCGACCTCGATCGCCTAACCAAGCCCGAGGTCATTCTGGCCACAAACACGTCGTCGATTTCGATCACCAAGCTGGGAGCGTTGACCGGACGCGCCGACCAAGTCATCGGCATGCACTTCTTCAATCCAGTGCCGATGATGAAACTAGTGGAAGTGATTCGCGGCCTGGCCACTTCGCAAGCTACGTTTGAAACCGTGCGCGACCTGGCCGTGAAGCTGGAGAAGACGCCGGTCGAGGTGAATGACGCGCCAGGCTTTGTGTCGAACCGCGTGCTGATGCCGCTGCTGAACGAGGCCATGTACGCGGTGATGGAGGGCGTGGCCACGCCCGCAGCAGTCGATGAAGTCTTCAAGCTGGGAATGGCTCATCCCATGGGCCCGCTGACACTGGCGGATTTCATCGGTCTCGACGTGTGCCTCGACATCATGCGCGTGCTGCAGGATGGCCTGGGCGATCCAAAGTATCGCCCGTGTCCCCTGCTGATTAAGATGGTGGACGCGGGCTGGCTAGGGCGCAAGAGCGGTCGCGGGTTCTACACTTACTCGTAGAGAAAGCTGCGAGCTACGAGCCGCGGGCTCCGAGCAACCGGTTTGCTCGAAGCTCGAAGCCCATCACGAATCCGAGTTGAAACTATGACCACAGCCTGGCGCGGAATTCTTCCGGAGCGAAAATCTGGCGGCGACCCTTTTTATTATTTACTGGCAGTATCGGCAGGAGTGTTGGCGGGCTGGTTGGACATTAAGGTCGGCGATCTGTTGCTGACTGCGACGGTGGTGCTCGCGGCCAACATGCTGCTGGGATTTCTGAGCCCGCGCAGTCCCTGGCGCTGGGTGATCCTGGTCGGAGTGTTCGTGCCGGTGGTGGAGTGGCTCGCCTATTACTTTCTTTCGGAGAAACCGACGCGAGCGCAGATCTACGAATCCTTTCTGGCCTTCGTGCCGGGAATTGCGGGCGCATTCGGGGGATCGGTGGCGCGCGGCGTGGTCGACAATCTGTTCGGAAAGAAGTGATCAACCGTAACCTCAAACGTCACAGAGCTCTTAAGTTTCGCCAGCCCCACGAAGGCTAAAGCACGAAAGCTAAAGAATAATAAGCAATCCTCACAGCGCCGGCCAATTCGCCGGTCGTTTCCCCACGGAAAGCCGCGACGTTACGTTAGTTATCTTTGCCTACGCCATTCGTTACCGAACAATCGGTACTGTGCTCTTTATTCTTGCCAACCTCGCGCACGCGATCCGAAAAAAAGGCCGCATCGTGCTCGGGTTGCTTTGCCTGCTCTCTGCCCCTGGCCTGGTGCAGGCGAAGCAACTGATCGTCGTAGCGGACAAGGACAGCACCACCACCAACATCACGGCGAGCGAACTGGCGGGTATGTTTAATGCCCGCATCCGAACCTGGCAGGATGGCAAGCCGATCATCGTGGTCATGCGCGATCCCGCTACGGAAGATGCGCAACTGGTTCTGCGCCGCATCATGAACATGACGTCCGATCAGGCGCGCGCGTTCATCCAGTCGCATCACGGCGTAATTGTGATCGCGGCCAGCGACGACGAGATTGTGCACATCGTATCCAGCACCCGCGGAGCGATCGGAGTCATCGACCTCTATTCGCTGACCAAGGATGTCAACGTAGTGAAAATTGACGGCAAACTGCCCTTGCAGCCGGGCTATCTCTTAAAAGGGAACTAACAATGACTAACCGCTGGATTCGCGTCCACACTTTGCAGATCGCGTTCGTGATCGCGCTGATTGCCTTGCCAACTGCCGCGACGGCCAGGAAGTCCGCGCCCAAGAAGGCAGAGGCGCCACCCGCCTCTTTGCAATTCACCACCAGTTCTCCGGAAGCCCGCCAGTTGGTCGAAAAGGCTCAAGTCCTTTATCTCGACAAGGTCGAGCAGACCGAAGCCATCGAGATGCTGCGCAAGGCGGTGAAACTTGATCCTGCGTTCGCCATGGGGCACGAACTTCTAGCCCAGATCAGTCTGGACTCGGCCGAGCAGTTGAGCGAGCAAGCCCTGGCGTTCAAGTACCGCGATGAGGCCAGCGCCCCCGAGCGCGTGGCCATCGAGTGGTACCAGGATGCCTACGACCACAAGCTTCTGTCGGCCATTACCGAAATGAACGATCTGCTGGCGCAGCTCCCAAGCGACAGGACCGTCGTCTGGATGACCACCTGGTGGCTGATGACGCAGCAGCAATATGATCGCGCCCTCGCGGTTTACGAGCGTTCCGGCATCAAGGATTCTCCGGGCTTGTTGAACAACATGGCGTACAACTATGCCTATGTGCGGCGCTTCGATAAGGCTTTCGAACTCATGGATCAATATGTCGCCGCGCTGCCTCACGATTCCAATCCGCAGGACTCGTACGCCGAAATCCTGCGTCTGGCCGGACGCTTCGATTCCGCCATTGAACACTACCGCGCCTCGCTGGCCATTGATCCCGAGTTCTATGCCTCGCAGTTTGGACTGGCTGATACTTACGCTCTGAAAGGCGAGGAGGTTCGCGCCCGCCGGGAGTACGAAGCGGGATTCCGCAGATTTCCCCTTCCCGAGCAACAGCGCGTTCTGTGGCAGACTCGGGAAGCGGCCACGTTCGTCCGGGAAGGCGATTTTGAATGGGCCGATCGCGCGTTTCAAGCGATTGCCGACGACTCTCATGCTCACCACACCAGCCTCGCCGAAGCGGACACCTACCGGCAAATGGCGATGTATCAGGAAGACTCCACTCGCGCCCTCGAACTGCTGAGCAAAGCCGATGCCGCCGCTGCCGCGGGAGAGAATGCGAACCACACCGCGATCCAGCAGGTGACCGCGCAAATTCTGCGCGCTCGTGTGGAAGTTGCCATAAAGATGGGAAATGCGTCAATGAAGATTGCGAACTCCAGCCTGGAAGCGCTGACGAAAATGTCGGAAGATTCCAACGACAAGGTCATCGACCTGGCTTACAACGGAGCGCTCGGAGCGCTGCTCGTTTCGCAGCAGAAATACAGCGAAGCCATTCCCCACCTCGATGAAGACGCCAATAACCCGCTTTCGCTGAAACTGCTGGCCATTGCTTACGGCAAGACCGGCGACACAGCCGCCGCCCAGCGGACGCTTGACGTACTATCGAACCTCAACGATCCAACCCTTGAACAGGCCTTGGTTGTCCCGGCGCTCCGCCAGTGCGCGCAGGATCCCGCATGCGCCGGCAAGGTGAGCAGCGCCGCGATCAAAGTGCCGCACACGCTCTGAGATATAAGCTGACTGCGTTTCCGCACCCACCGCCAACGACCGCATCCGCAGACGGGGCAGACCCCGTCTCTACAGCCGACAGTCCCACCAAAGGTACCAGTAATTGAAAAAGTGGTGTCCTTTCCACACCCTGTAGGGGTAAGCTTACGCCTATATGGCAGTGTCGGTGTCGGTGCTGGCCAGCGGTAGTCGTGGGAACTGCGCGCTGGTGGCAACAACCACAACCCGCATTCTGGTGGATGCCGGTCTTTCCGCCCGCGAAACCTTCAAGCGCCTGCGCGCCATCGCAGATCGCAATGGCGAACGCACCGACGAAATTTCCGCGATCCTCATTACGCACGAACACTCCGACCATGTTGCCGGACTCCAGCGTTTGGCGACCAAGCTGAATGTGCCTGTCTTTTTGACCGCTCCAACCCATCATGCCTGGAGCCGGGCAGTGCGCGATAACGACGCCCAAGGTGCGACTCCCGAACTTCCGAAATCGGAACACTTCTCCGCCGGGCGCGGCTTTCGAATCGGCGACATCGAGGTCATGCCCTTTACCATTCCGCATGACGCCGCCGATCCGGTGGGCTTCACCTTTCGCGCGGAAGGCGTCAAGATCGGCTTTGCCACCGACTTGGGTTATATGCCGACCAACGTGCGGAACCATCTGCGCGGCTGCAGCGTATTAGTAATGGAATCGAATCACGATGTGGAGATGTTGCGCTCCGGTCCATATCCGTGGTCAGTCAAGCAACGGGTAATGAGCCGCGTCGGGCATCTCTCTAATGACGCCCTCGCGGAATTTTTCTCCAACGATTATGATGGAGGAGCCGAGTACGTAATTTTGGCGCATTTGTCTGAACAAAATAACCATCCCGAAATCGCGCGAGCCGCGGCCGAACAAGCGCTCGGCGCCCGTCAGGGACTGTGGCACAACCGTGTGCTGCTGGCAACCCAGGCGGAAGTTCTCGAATCCATCCGGTTGTAGACTTTTCGGTTTAGCCTCTGGTTTTAGCCTCTGGTCTTACCTCTTATGAGCGAGTGTGTGGAACCGATCGTCGGCAAAATCCTTGCGGGTTGGCGCTACGATATTTCCGGCCTGGCTCCGGAGATGCGCGGCGATTACGAACTGCACTTCGCTGCTTGCGAACGTTGCCGCAGCCGCCAGAAACTGCATCGCATCATCGACATTTCGCTGATCGTGCTGGCCTCGGCCTCGGCCGCCGTGTTTCTGCTGGCCTTTGCCGTGATCCGCCATTTTGGACCGCGCAATGCCGTCTGGTTCGAGGTGGGCGCGCTCGCGGGTTTTGCCTTATCGGCGCTCATCTGGCTGGTCGTGGCCGTGGCAACACCCGCGCCCACTGCCGTAGTAGATGTGGCCATGCTCGGAGCGCGCCATGTCCATGACCACCTGCCGGCGGAGATCCGCGACCGTCTGCCGGAAGAGATACGGGCGAAGCTCACCGGATCGTAACGGCGGCTGGCGGGGATCGAATAACTTGCGACGGCGCAATCGCTTGCGCATGGCTTAGCTGGTGACTTCGGGGTCGGATTTGCCGTTCCTGCTGTTGACCGGCGACCCGCTTCGGGGTAAAGTTCAATTGCCAGGGTCCTTTGCCCCCCACCTTGGCTTGCACACCTGACTCCATGCGCTCCGCCTGGTCCAAACTCGCGATCGTTCTCAGTGTGTTGGCTACTGTCGCGTGGGCGGCGCCGCCGCAATTTTCGAGTCAGAAGCGGGTTGGCCTGACCAGCGGCGATCAGTGGGAACCGTCCGTTGCGGCCGATGGTTCGGGACGGATCTTCGTTCTTTATCCGCACTACGGGCATGTGCCCGATTGCAAGGATTGCAGCGTCCCCACCATGCTGCTGGTAGCGAGCGTTGACAACGGCAAGACCTGGCAGACTCCGCGCGTGATGCTCGAAACGGGCTCGGGACAGTTTGACGCCCAGATTGCCGTCGACCCCGCCGACCGGCACACCGTCTATGCGGCGTGGCTGCAGAACGGGAAACGCGCGGTCGTGCTCGCCAAGTCGGTCGACTCCGGCGCGACGTGGAATTTTACGATTGCGGTTCGCAGCGAAGTGGAACTCGACAAACCGGCGCTGGCGGTGCGCGGCCAGAACGTCTACGTGGCGTTCAATCATGAAGAAGAAGTATGGGTGGCGGCTTCGCAGGATGGCGGTCGCAGCTTTACGCCGACGCGCGTGAATGCGGAAAGCCGTCCCGGATGGTCGCTGCTCGGTGCGGCCACGGTCGATCCTACCGGCAATGCGTATCTGGCGTGGGCGTCGTACTCGAAGGCAGGAGGAGCGCGTGGCTCCGTGAACCTGTATGTCGCGAAGTCGGGGGACGCAGGCAAGTCCTGGACACCAACTCTGCTCGACGTTTCCGCGGCAGCGCCCGACTGCAAAGACGAAGATTGCGGCGAAGCTTATCTGGGCGCGCAAGTTGCACTAACGTCGGACGCCGATGGAACGCTTTACGCGCTCTGGAGCGCGGGCAGCAGCGCGCTGGGGCCGCAGCGTATTTATTTCTCATCGTCCACCAACGGCGGCGAAAGCTGGTTGCCGCGCAGTGGTGTTTCCGCCGCCGGCGCGGGCGTGGAACATGCTTTTCCGGCAGTCGTCGCGGGAAACGCAGGCGACGTCCGCATCGCTTGGATGGATCAGCGCGGCTCTACCCGCGACTCTCAGTACTGGAACACCTACTACCGGAGTTCCAGCAACGGCGGCGCGACCTGGGGAGAAGAGATACGAATCTCAGGCTACGTGCCGGACTATAGCTATATCAGTGACGAAGGTTTCCGCTTTCCCTTCGGAGATTATTTCGGCCTCGCGATCGACAACCACGGAGACACGCACCTGGTCTGGGGCGAAGGCCTGAACTACCAGTCCCCGGGATCGATCTGGCACGCCAGCGGGCGCTAGAAGCAAACTCCCAAACTAAGATTGTCATTCTGAGCGCAGCGGAGGACCTATGCATCTTGCCTGCGCCAGCAAAGTACATAGATCCTTCGCTGCGCTCAGGATGACAAGCATTATTGTCAGTCTGTCAGCATCCCGCCGGTGAGTTCGCTAAGCCGTTCGATACGGTGCTCGCGGCAGTAGTCGGTCAACTCTTCCACCAGCGTTTCGGTTGCCACCGGATCGAAGAAACTCGCCGTTCCCACCTCGACGGCGCTGGCTCCTGCCAGCATGAATTCCACCACATCGGTTGGCGTGGTGATTCCACCCATGCCGATCACCGGGATTTTTACCGCGTGAGCGGCGTCATACACCATGCGCAGCGCAATCGGCTTGATGGCCGGGCCAGAGAGGCCCGCGGTGACATTCGCAATTCGTGGCCGGCGCGTTTCCGGATCAATCGCCATCGCCAGAAACGTATTTACCAGGGAGATCGCATCCGCTCCAGCTTCCTCGGCCACATGCGCCATGAGCGCGATCGAAGTCACGTTGGGCGAAAGCTTGACGATAATCGGCCGCTTCGCCGTGCGCTTCGCCGTTCGCACCACTTCGTCAAGCAGGTGCGGATCGCTCCCGAACTGAATACCGCCGTGCGCCGTGTTCGGGCACGATACGTTGATTTCGTACGCTGCAATGCCCTCACCCTGATTCAGGATCTCAATCGTTTCCTCGTAATCCGAGCGGGTGTAGCCGAAGACGTTGGCGAACACGACTACATTTTTTTTCTCGCGCAACCCGGGGAGCTTTTCGGTGAGAAACGCGGCTGCGCCGATATTCTGCAAGCCGATGGCATTCAGCATCCCCGCCGCCGTCTCAAACAGGCGCGGCGGGGGATTCCCGGTCATCGGTTCCTTAGAGAGACCTTTGACGACCAATCCGCCCAGCCGGTCGAGGTGCACGATATCTTCGAACTCGATGCCATAGCCGAACGTGCCGGAAGCGGCAATGATCGGATTCTTCAACTCGATGCCGGCAAAGCTGACGCTCAAGTCGGGATGGGCGACAGGCGTCATTGCATCCCCCCAGCGGGCGGCGCGACGGGTTGAATGGATGACGGCCTCGACGACGGCGCGGGCGGCGAAGACGCGGAATGATGCGGCGGTGCGATCGCCTCGGTCAGTACTCTTCCCGTGGCTGCGGTCGGTGCGTTGATTCCGAGCAGGGAAGCGAGCGTGACCGCGAGATCCACGGGTTCAGCATGTGCCCGGTAAGTTCCGGGCTGAAAGGCGAGGCCATAGAACGCGAGCGGCACATGAGTATCGTACGAGAAAGGCGTTGCGTGGTCGGTACCGTTCGTGATTCCGACCTGAAACAGACTCGGGATTCCCATCACATACCAGCCGCCCTCGGGCGAGTAGCTGTGAGCGTAGCGACGCCCAACTTCGGTGGCCGGAACTTCTCCGCGGGCCAATTGTGATTTCGTAAAGTATCCAGTCAATCCCACTTCCTTCATGGCCTCGCCGACGGCGGCTTCGTTCTCTGATTCCTTGTGTTCGAGGGAGATTCCGGCGAATGCGTCTTGGTTCAGCCAGGCGAGCGGATAGTCGAGTTCGAGCACATAGTCGGCTTTCTTGGTGTATTTTTTCGAGAGCAGGGAGTTGATCTGTTCGCGCAAAGCTTTCGCGTCGAGATTGGCAGCTGGGAGACGAAGAGTCTTTGCGAATTCCGGCAGAGGCGCGATGCCATGATCGGCGGAGAGCGCCATCCACACATTGGCCATCCCGATCTGATGACCGAGGAAGTCGAAGAAATCCGCCAGAGTGCGGTCGAGTTCGAGCGCCATGCTGCGCATTTGCGGGGAATCGGGCCCAACCCGGTGCCCAAGAATATCGTTAGCCGAAAGGCTGATGACGAGCAGATCGGTCGCCGAGCCCGTGCCCAGCTTCTCGTACAAAACGAGCTCCTTGGCGAATTCCATCTGGTAATCGTTGGCGAAGGGAGTGGAACCGACGACCTCGTAGAAGCTGGCAGGTGTGCCGTCTTTACCGTTTCGCGGGGCGGTCGAGCCGAGGACTTTTCCGTCGCTGTCTTTATCTCGCCACTCGCGGTTCCAGTATTTTTCGGCGCGATGGCCGTTGTTGAAATTGCGCACCCACTCGGGAAGTTCGGGGCGGTAGTAAGTCGACGTAATCCAGTCGCCGCTTTTGGGATCGATCCAGTAAGCCCCGTCTCCGGAAAACCCGGCTGGCAACACGGCGGCGCGATCTTTTAGAGAGATCGCAAACACGCGGGCTTTGCCGCCTGTGGCCAGTTTCAATTCGTCCCCGAGAGTGTCGCTCAAGAGGTTATGGGGCGATGCGCCGGGACCACTACTGGCGACGCCGACGAGCTTTGTCGCGTCGTCTTCCACCGACGTCACCCGCTTCTTCTTCTGCGGGTACCACCATTCGTTGGCCACGATGCCGTGTCCGCTGGTGTAGGTTCCGCTGAAGAGCGTGGCGTGTCCGGGGGCAGTGCGGGTGTTGGCGTAATCGTAATTGCAGTCGGTGAAATAAGCGCCGCGATCGAGAAACATCCGGAACCCGCTGTCGCCGAACCGGTCGCGATAGCGTTCGAGGTAGTCGCCGCGAAACTGATCGATGACGATGACAACAACCAGCTTGGGCCGGGCGTTATAAGCGGAGGCGAACGCGGCCACAATCGAGCCGAGCAACAGCAAGATCACAGACAGAGAGCGGGGAAGTCTCATTGCGAGCTAGTTTACAGGAGAAAAGACGTTAACCGCAGAGGACGCAGAGGTCGCTGAGGTTTTGTGGCCGTTAAACTCCGCGCTCTCTGCGTCCTCTGCGGTTAAAGGTTTTGATCGTGGTCGTGCACGGAATCGCACTTTTCAGCTAAAGTTAAAGCAGAATGCTTGATCTCAATTTTGTTCGCGACAACCTCGCCCTGGTGGAAGAAAAGCTGCGCCTGCGCGGGATGAATCCAGCGGAGGTTTTGAAAGACTTCCGCGCCATCGATAGCGAGCGCCGGCAGGCGATCACCGCGGCGGAAACTCTGCAGGCGCGCCGCAACCGCGCTTCCGAAGAGATTGCCAAGCTCAAGAAAAGCGGCCAGGACGCTTCGGCGCAAATCAACGAGACCAAAGAACTGCGCGAGCAGATTGCGGAGTCGGAAAAAAAGGCAGCCGAACAGGAAGCGCGCCTGCGCGAAATTCTGACCTCGATCCCGAACATTCCTCATGACAGCGTACCAGTGGGATCAAGCGCCGAAGCCAATGTGGAAGCGCGCCGCTGGGGCACGCCTCCGCAGTTCGATTTCAAGCCCAAGTCGCACTGGGAGCTTGGCGAACAACTGGGAGTGCTCGACCTGGAGCGTGCCGCCAAGTTGTCGGGCGCTCGTTTTGCCGTGTACTGGGCGCTGGGCGCGCGTTTGGAGCGGAGTCTCGCCAACTTCATGCTCGATCTGCACACGCGCGAGCATGGATACACTGAAGTGCTTCCGCCGTACCTGGTGAACTCGGAGTCGATGTATGGCACCGGCCAGTTGCCAAAGTTCGCGCAGGATTTGTTTCGCGTGCCCCACGGAGAGAAAGATCTCTGGCTGATTCCGACGGCTGAAGTGCCGGTCACAAATCTCTATCGCGACGAAACTCTGGACGCCGCGCGCTTGCCAGTTTGCCTGACCGCCTATACTCCGTGTTTTCGCAGTGAAGCCGGCTCGTACGGAAAGGATGTGCGCGGAATTATTCGCCAGCATCAGTTTCAAAAGGTCGAATTGGTGAAGTTTTCCCGGCCCGAGACGTCGTACGAAGAACTCGAAAAGCTGACCCACAACGCCGAGACGGTGTTGCAGAAACTCGGCCTGCATTACCGTGTGATGACGTTGTGCACTGCTGATATCGGATTCTCCTCGGCCAAGACTTATGACATTGAAGTCTGGCTGCCGGGACAGAATCTGTTTCGCGAGATTTCTTCGTGTTCGAACTTTGAGAGTTTTCAGGCGCGGCGGGCGAATATCCGTTATCGTCCCGAGGGCAAGAGCAAGACCGAGTTTCTGCATACGTTGAACGGCAGCGGCTTGGCGGTAGGACGCACGTGGGTTGCGATCGTCGAGAACTATCAGCAAGCCGACGGCAGCGTGCGTATTCCGGAGGCTCTGCAGCCTTATATGGGGACTGACTGCATTCCCGCGCGTGTTCCGTAGAGACGCGGCTTGCCGCGTCTCCCGCAGCGCCGAGATGGTGCGAGCCGAGACGGGGCAAGCCCCGTCTCTACGTTGAAGTAGTCGGAGATTTGCGATCCTATGAATTCCCAAATACACTTGCAGCAACCCGAAGCCTCGGCAGCGTTCGAAAGCGCTGTCTCTCCCATGGGCGCGATCTGGCGCACAATCCGCGGATACATTCTCTGGTCGTATGAGCGGGGCAGTCTGCACTACGACATCATGGTCACGCTGATTTTGCTCTTCATTTTTATTTCTCCGCATTTCATCAACTTCAAGGACAAACCCGTCGAACACATTCCACATCTTACCGGCGTGGTCGTGATCCCCGGCGCCAAGGGCGAGCTCATCTACCAAATCCAGGCTTCGGCGGTCGATACGTCCGCGGGCGGTGACGTTCGCCAACAGTTGGAGCGGATCATCGAGCCGATTTCCGGAGCGGTCAGCATCACCAATATCGAAACGGTCAAAGATGTCTCGGGACATCTGCAGAGCTACAAGGTCTGGGTGGAAAAAGAATAGAAGCCCGGTTGCGAGGTTTCATCGTGTCACGGTTGCAGCGTTCAAATTTGAACTTCCATCGAATGAAAGCTCCGCTCAAAGCGCTTTTTCTCGGGACTCTCGCCATCGGTTGGTTGTTGGGCGCGGCCACTTCGGCGCAGATTGTTGGCGAATCTCCTGCACTGGAGCACGTCCTCGCCCAGATGGATGCTGCCGCCAGGAACTTCAAAACCACCGAGGCCAGCGTCGTCTGGGACCAATACCAGAAAGTCATCAACGAAACCGAGACGGAGAAGGGCAGGATTTATTTTCGCCGCGAAGGCGACGAAATCCAAATGGCCGCCGACTTTGCTGAACCCGACAAGAAATATGTCGTCTACAGCGGCGGCAAAGTGCAGGTCTACCAGCCCAAGATCGACCAGGTCAATGAATACAGTCCGGGCAAGAATCGCAGTGACGTCGAGAGTTTTCTCGTGCTCGGTTTCGGCGGCAGCGGCCGCGATCTGTACAAGTCCTATCTCCTGAAGTTCGTGGCGACGGAGACTGTGGGCGGCATCGCAGCCAGCAAATTGGAGTTGATTCCGAAGTCCGACCGTTTGCGAAACAACATTGCCCGCATCTGGCTGTGGATCGACCCGGCGCGGGGAATTTCGGTGCAGCAACAATTTTTTGAACCCGGCGGCGACTATCGCCTAGCGAAATATTCCGACATAAAAATCAATCAAAAGCTTCCGGAAGAAGTGTTTAAGCTAAAGACCACCAAGAAAACCAAGTTTGTTTCGCCGCAAGGATAGGCCGCAAGATACCTTCTGCTAATTTGTCATCCCTCACTTCGTACCGGCAATGAGCTGGAGGAGTTTTACAGCGGCTTGCCGGCGGGGGCGGTGGTGGGGGTGGAGTGCAGTGGCAACATGCTGTGGTTCGAGCGGCGGCTGGCGCACTACGGGCACCGGTTGCGGCTAGGAGACGCGGCCCAGAGGTCGGCAAGACCGATCGTTTGAGCGAGCGCCCTGCCTCTCCGCGGATCCAGCCCTAGAGGCGGGACGACCGGCGGAGAGTTTGCACCAGAAATCATGGTCGCCAAGACCGAATAGATGGGAAGTGGAACCGGACTTAGGTATCCACCAATGATTCGAAGCGAAGACGAGCGGCTTGGGCTTAGACAAGTGCAACAGCAACAGCGAAAACAAAACCCTCTAATAAGGGAAAAAGCAACGGCAACAACTTTCTTGCCGCGCCTGCGCCGTTGTGTCGCAAAAAACAGTTGACAGAGCCGTCGTGGTTATAGACGGGATGACAATATGAACAAGGCTATAGGCGTCGCTCACCGCACCGATTCTCCAATCCACTCCAGGTAGGGCGCGCTTCCGTCTTCTATGGCAATTTCGATGCACTCCGGAAGTTCGTAGGAATGCAACTCGCGCAAAGCCTCGCGGACGCGATCGGAAGCTTCTATTGTCGTCTTTATTATTAGCATCCACTCCGAAGAGGTCTCGACCTCGCCTTGCCAGCGATAGACCGATTCGATTTGCGGAGAGATGTTGACGCAGGCCGCGAGTTGGCGCTCCACCAGCGTGCGGGCGATGGTTCGCGCCTCTTCGAGCGAACCGCAGGTCGTTAGTACGAGTCTTTTGTCGGTCATATTAAGTAGAATCGAAACCGAACGGTCGAGTTGCACTGGAAGGATACGAGTCAGACGATGGCAACGCAAATCAAGTTTGGGACCTCGGGATGGCGGGCGGTGATGGCCGAAGAGTTCACCTTTGCCAATGTTCAGCGGGCCGTGCACGGCGTTGCGCGCTACGTGTCGTCGCAGAAATCGAACGGGGCAAAGGTCATTGTCGGACGCGACCCGCGCTTTCTCGGCGAATCTTTCTGCGCTACGGCCGCCGAGATTTTGTCCAGTTACGGCATTACTCCGCTGGTGATTGCGGAGCCGGCGCCCACACCCGCTATTGCCTACGCTGTGATCCCTTCGAAAGCCGACGGCGCCATCAACTTTACCGCTTCGCACAATCCGCCAGAATACAACGGCATCAAGTTTTCGACACCCGATGGAGCGCCCGCGCTGCCTGAAGTTACGCAGGCCATCGAGCGCGAGATCGCTGCGTTTGACGCCAGTCCGCAAACTCCGCACGCTGCCAGAGCTGAGCCACAAGCGATCGACCCTCGCCGCATGTATCTCTCGCGTTTGCGGGAAATTGTTGACCTCGATGTGATCAAAAAGGCCGGCATCAAGATTGCTTTCGATCCCATGTGGGGAGCTGCTCGTGGTTATTCGGACGCGTTCTTGAGCGATGTGGGCGTGACCGTGACAACCGTCCACGACACTCGCGATGTGCTTTTCGGAGGGCATGCTCCTGAGCCCGACGATCACCTCCTCGAGGACTTGCGGCACAAGATGCGCGAAACCGGCGCGGGCATTGGCATTGCCACCGATGGCGACGCCGACCGTTTTGGGATCGTCGACGGCGACGGCATCTTCATGCAGCCCAACTACATCATTGCGCTGCTTTTTGATTACCTGGTAGAAACTCGCGGCTGGAGGAACGGAGTCGGCAAATCGGTTGCCACCACCAACCTTATCAACGCACTGGCCGCGGAACACAAAATCGAACTCTACGAAACTCCCGTGGGCTTCAAATACATCGGCGAACTCATCAAGCAGGACAAGATCCTGATCGGCGGAGAAGAAAGCGCAGGACTGTCCATCCGAAAACACGTTCCGGAGAAGGACGGCGTGCTTGCGGGCCTGCTGTGCTGTGAGATGGTTGCCCGCCGGGGGACGTCGCTTGGAACCCAATTGGAACAAGTATTTGCCAAAGTTGGTTCCTACTATCCTTTAAGGGAGAACTTCCGCTTGACGCCGGAAGTGAAACAGAAGTTTACTGAGAAGTTACGTCGCGATCCGAGCGAGTTTCATGGCATCAAAGTTGCCAAAGTAGTAAGGACGGACGGGCTCAAGCTGGTGCTCGCCGACGGATCGTGGGTGTGCTACCGGCTCTCGGGCACGGAGCCGGTGGTGCGCGCCTATAGCGAAGCGCGCAGCAGGGAAGGCCTCGCCAAGTTGAGTGAGGCAGCAAAAGCATGGATCTTCGACTAGGAGCACCGCCGCGACCGCGCATTGTTCCCCGTCCGGGGGAAGGCCTGCGCGCGGTTGTTTACCAGGCGATGGATCAGGCGAAGGTTCAGGCCAAAGTTCGGGCGCAGGAACAGGCTCCCAGAGCAGAAGCGGCAGCGGCGCGGTGCATTGAGCGCACTCGGCCGGTGTGGTCGTGGCTGGCGCGTGAGTGGCGTCGTTTGGGAACGGTGGCCGCCGTCGTGCTGATTGTTGGATTGTTGCTGCACGCCATGTTCGGAGCCAACGGCATGGTCGTTTACCGGCAGAAGCGCGCGGAGATGCAGACGCTCGAGCGCGAGGTCGATCGTCTGCAAAAGGAAAACAATCAGCAGGCGGAACAGATTCGCTCGCTCAAGACCGATCCTGCCGCTATTGAAAAGGAAGCTCGCGAGCAGCTTCGCTACGCTCGACCAGGAGAATTTGTGCTGGTCTCACCCGACCCTCCACAGAAAACCCCTACGGGCCGCGTTCAGAACAATCCTCAGAACGTTCCTCAGAACTATCCCAAAACTGGAAAGTAGACAGCCCTCGGGCGGACTTTTGCAGCGCTCCCGCAGCCCAGACTCTGCTCCGTATGTGATAAAGTTCAGGAATCGCATCACGTGTGGGAAATCCAAGGAGGGTGACATGCGGAAACTTCTCTTGTTGTTACTTGCTGGTGCTTTGATCGTATTGATGACCTCGGTGTCATTTGCCAGCGATGCCCAAACCGTGAACGGCTGGATTAGCGACTCCAAGTGCGGGGTTAAAGGAGCCAACGCAGGCGCGGAAGCATGTACGAAAAAGTGCATTGCCGCCGGGGCCAGCCCAGTTGTGGTTACCGACAAAGACCAGAAGGTGCTGAAGGTAGAGAACCCCGATGCGCTTAAGGAACACCTCGGACATCACGTTGCGGTGACTGGACACATCAACGGCGACACGATTCACGTGGATGGAGTGAAGATGTTATAGGAGCACCGGTTCAACGGATGCAAAACGGGCGGCCCGGTGGCCGCCCGATATTTTTGAAGCAACGTGTGTTTCGCTCGTTCAACGGTTTGCTGGCCAGGCGGGGACGCCCGGCGCTCCATAACCTCCCGCATCTATCTCACGACACCTTCGAGCGGGGAACTGGCCGTGGCATAAAGCTTCTTTGGCATTCTGCCCGCCAGGTAAGCTTGCCGTCCCGCGAGCACGGCGTGTTTCATGGCTTCGGCCATCAGCACGGGTTCCTGGGCGCCGGCGATGCCGGTGTTCATCAGGACCGCGTCATAGCCTAACTCCATGGCAATGGCTGCGTCGGAAGCGGTGCCCACGCCGGCGTCCACGATCAACGGGACTCCTGTAACCAACTCGCGCAGGATTCGCAGGTTGGCGGTGTTCTGAATTCCCAGGCCGCTGCCGATGGGCGCGCCCAAAGGCATCACCGCGGCGGCTCCGGCGTCTACCAGGCGTTTGGCGAAGACGATGTCGTCCGACGTGTAGGCCAGCACTGTGAATCCTTCTTTCGTCAGCACTGCTGTGGCTTCGAGCGTCGCTTGCACGTCGGGATACAGCGTTGCCTGGTCGCCAATCACTTCCAGCTTGATCCAGTCGGAGAGGCCAACCTCGCGCGCCAGCCGGGCGGTGCGGATAGTGTCGTCGGCCGTATAGCAGCCGGCGGTGTTTGGCAAAAGGAAATATTTATTGGGATCGATGTAATCGAGCAGCGATTCCTTGCTGCGATCGAGATTCACGCGGCGCACGGCCACGGTAACCATGTCGGCGCCGCTTGCTTCGAGGGCGCGCGCGGTTTCCTGGAAAGATTTGTATTTGCCCGTCCCAACGATCAAGCGGGAACGGAATTGCCTGCCAGCGATAATCAGGGAGTCCGTCATACCTTTATTGTACGGCGACCGGGAACCATCGCGGAAGGCGGGCGGGTCACAAGTCGTTCGGCCGGACGTCATTTCAAAACAGTGTCTGTCTCAGCCTTCGCGTACATTTCATCGATCAGGGCGCGGTAGCGCAGCTCAATCCCCCGGCGGCGCACCTTGAAAGTATGGGTCAACGTGCCATCGCTCTCCGAGAATTCTTCCGATACCACCAGGACTCGCTTCAAGCGTTCGAAGCGCGCCAGGTTCTGGTTCGTTTCTTCGACAATGCTTTCGTACAGTGCCTGTACCTTGGCGTGCGCGACCAGGGTTGTCCGCGAGGCGAATTCAACCTGGTTTGCGCGCGCCCAATCTTCGAGAACCGGGAAATGCGGCGCGATCAGTACGGCGGGAAATTTTCGGCGGTCTCCAAGCACCACGGCCGTCCCAATGAAGGCATTGAGCTTCAGCGAATTTTCGATCGGTTGCGGGGCGATGAACTTTCCGCCCGAGGTCTTGATCAGATCTTTCTTGCGATCGGTGATCGACAGAAATCCCTCGCTGTCGAGATGCCCGATGTCTCCAGTCTTGAACCAGCCATCGACAAACGCGTTCTGCGTTTCCTCGGGACGATTCCAATAGCCCTGAAAGATCGAGGGCCCGCGCACCAGCACTTCGCCGTCGTCGGCAATGCGGACCTCGACATTCGGGAGCGGCTTCCCCACAGTGCCCAACTTGTGCGCCGTGG
Source organism: Terriglobales bacterium (assembly GCA_049592035.1). GTDB lineage: Bacteria > Acidobacteriota > Terriglobia > Terriglobales > Acidobacteriaceae > Acidiflorens. The sequence goes on along the minus strand of JBAWFQ010000041.1, from coordinate 8,646 downwards.
GCGTGTTCACGGCAATCACCGGGGAAGTTTCCGTCAGTCCGTAGCCTTCGTGGATGGGAATGCCAACATCGGCATACCATTCGGCCAACTCGCGGCCCAGCGGGGCGCCTCCAGAAATGAACTCGTCCGCTTTACCACCCATGCCAGCGCGCACCTTGGAAAAGACCAGACGGTTAGCGATTTTCCAGGAGAGTGCTTTCGGTTCGGTGCCGGCGAGAATCTCGTCGCGGTGAGCGCGGCCGACCGAAAGCGTCCAGCGGAAGATGGCACTCTTCGGAAAGCCTGTAGCCTTGAGGATCACCTGTTGACGGATCTTCTCATATACGCGCGGCACAGCAATAAAGATGTTGGGCCGGACTTCAGCCAAAGCCTGCGCCAGATTCGCAAGGTCAGGGCAATATGCTAGTACTACGCCGCGGTAGAGCAGCGCGAAGTCGACGTGCCGCGCAGTTACATGGGACAGCGGCAGAAACGACAGGCTTACCTCTTCCTTGTTTCCGACGGCGAATCCATCGAGCGAACGGGCGATGTTCGACGCCATGTTGCCGTGCGTCAGCATCGCTCCCTTTGGAGTTCCCGTGGTGCCGGAGGTGTAAATAATTGTTGCCAGGTCGTCGGGCGCAATCGATCGCGCACGAGCATCGAATGCGGGATCGAAGTCGGTGGGGCCTTGCAACATCAGTTTCTGCCACTGGACGGCGTGTTCGGTTTCGATCGCATCCATTATTAGGATGCGCTGTAACGGCGTCTGCCGATGAATGGCGAGCACCTTTTCCAACTGGTGCTTCGTGGACACCACAATGACGCGGACGCCGGAATCGTTGAGGATGTACGAAGTCTGCTCGGCGGTTTGCGTGGCATAGACCGGAACGGTGACTGCGCCGAGGGCAAGCGTCGCGAAATCGGTGATTGTCCACTCGGGACGGTTTTCGCTGAGGATGGCAACGCGATCGCCTTTGGCGATTCCCCAGGATTCAAGCGCGCGGGCCACACCGACGACGCTGCGATAAACCTCTGTGGAAGAGATTGGAACCCAGCCTTGTGGTTGCCGCTGCATCATGACACGGTCGCGGCGCCTCCCACAGACTGTCAACAAAATGTCGTTCAGTGTCTGAAGGCTCATCCGATCCGATCAGGGACCCATCAACATTGTACGCAGCCATTGTAATTCGCAGAAGCGCTTAGCCAGTAACATCACACAGGTATGTGACACTCGGGTCACCGGCCACGCGGCGCCCTCGGGAGGGTCTGTAGCCACATGCTATTTGGAGCGTGATGGGATGATCCTGCTTGAGCACACTGTGTTATGCTTTTGTTGCGGGGTGGAGCAGTCTGGTAGCTCGTTGGGCTCATAACCCAAAGGTCGGTGGTTCAAATCCACCCCCCGCAACCAACCTTAAGTATTTGATTCTGAGAGTCTTTCCTTCCCGGCGTTAGCCAAGTGTAAAAAATTTGTATAAAAGATTTGCCTTTTTAGGCGCTTCTCGCCTTTCTAGGCGGGGCCATTTGCGCGGATTTGAGGCCGATGCTAGATTGCGCAAAATTCGCCGGAAGGATTTCAGAACATGGTTGAGCTCGAAAGCACCGGTGAGGGTGAACACGCCAGCCAGACTGGCCCTGTGGGAGCGCTCGTCGGCCGCACGGTCGAAACCGTGAAGGTCTACACGCGCCACAAGCGCACTTGCCCAAAGCGAGACAGGCCGGATTGGGCCCGGTGCAATTGCGTGAAGTGGTTGTACGTCTACCGCGACGGCAAGTGCAAGCTGACAAGCGCGAAAACGCGCAGTTGGGAAAGGGCGGAACAAAAAGCGCGTGAACTCCGGGATTCCTTCGACGTCACAAAGCAATTGCAACGTCAGCTCGAGGCCAGAATAAACGTACGCACCGCACAGGTGGAGATCGCGCTTGCGGTCGAACAATTCTCTAAGGAAGTGGCACGTCTGAATCGCGAGGAGGCTACCCGTGCTAAGTACAACCTCACGTTGAGTCGTCTGTTGACTTGGTGCGCGACCCAAGAGCCTGCCATTTTGCTCCTGTCTCAGCTCGATGTTCCGACGTTAAGGTCCTGGATCCATTCCTGGACAGGTGCTCCCACGACCCGCCATAACCAGCACCAGCGTCTACGCACGTTTTTCCGGTTCTGCATGGAGCAAGGATGGATCACGGAGAATCCCGCCAAGAGAATTAAGAACGTTACGCCGCACCAGGAACAAACCCTGCCGTTCAGCCGGCAACAGTACGACGCTCTTATCGAAGCGACGTACTACTATGACAGCCGGGGCAAGAAGAAAAACGGCAACACCACGAATTCCCGCCGCGCGCGCGCCTACCTCAAACTTCTGCGCTGGAGCGGTCTTCGTGCGGGCGATGCAGCTTGTCTCCCTAAGAGCAACCTCCGAGATGATGACTCGTTGTTCCTTTACCAAGCCAAGGTCAAAAGCAAGGCCAGCGCTCCCGTGCAAATGCTGCTTCCCCACAGCGTAGCGGATGAATTGCGCAAGGTTCCTCCAGGCAGCTGCACAGATCCCAACTATTTCTTCTGGAGCGGTCGTAGTAAGCGCAAGAGCGAAGTGTCAAACTGGCAGAAGATTTTTTCCAAGATCTTGTCTAAGGCAGTTGAGATCCTCCCAAGGTTGTTTTTGGATGTGAACGGCCGCCAAAAACCGGCTCATCTCCACATGATGCGGGATACGTTCGCCGTCGAATACCTGCTGGCCGGCATGCCGCTCGAAGAAGTATCTCGGCTCCTCGGACATTCGAGCGTCACCATTACCCAGAAGCACTATGCTCCCTGGGTACTGGAAAGGCAGCAACGTCTGGCTGCCCGTCAGCGCGAAGCGTGGGCGAATATGGGCGCTGAAGAGAACCGCCTGGGCGCTAGGGCTCATGGGAGACATCGCTCACACAGAACCCGTCGACCTACCTCTTCTCAGGGCCGTACATCTGGAAGCGCGGCGCGTCGTCGATGATCTCGGCCTGTTGCAATCGGGTGTAATCTGCAGCCCAAGAAATTGGCTGGTTCTTCGACATATGTTGCGACGATTTAGCTGGCTTTTCTCAATCTCCGGTATACCCGTCGCGCAACGCTTTCCGGGATGCGGAGGGTTTTGTAGGCCCTTTTCATCCGGCGTTCGCAGGCTCCCCACTCAACCACACCGGGTTCTCCAACAAACATTCGACGGATTGTTCTATCGCTCAAATTCCACAGGTCGGCGAGCTCTCTTACGGAATAATGCTTCTCGAAAACCGGTGTCAGTTCCAGCCCGTGGGGAGATCGAGTGTTGGTTGAAAGTTGCATGCTGTCTCCATACCTCATAGGCGATAGTTTGGAGCCTTCGCCAGAATTCAAGGCGTCCTGGCTTAACTCCGGCCGTTCGACTATCTCTTCTCGGCCCATCAACTGGTGCATCTCAAAACCCGATTCCTTCCTTGTTCGTGTTTTCACAATCAACTCCTGCCAACCTGGCACAGTTGTAGCCGAGGATGATTTTTTGGTCAAAACAGTCCGCCGAATGAGCCGATTTGACCGAAATTTGGTTCGGTATTAGCTTCGTGACGCTTAGGGCCGAAAACACAGCTCGGGCGCGGGAGGAAACCGGTGTTTTCATCTCTTGAAGAGGTCAGCGCGGGCTTGCGGGCTACAGGCTACATCGCTGATTCGGTAGCTAGCACAACGGTGTACCTGGCGGCGAAACTCCACAAGCCGTTGTTATTGGAAGGACCTGCCGGTAGTGGAAAGACTCAACTGGCCTATGCAGTTGCCGCCTCGGCGGACACCACAGTTGAGCGCCTGCAGTGCTACGAGGGAATTAACGAAGAGAAAGCCATCGGCAAGTTTGATGAGCCGTTGCAGAGGCTTTGCGTCGAATTGAAGTCCAAGTCCGCCAATGTCGATTGGGAATCCCTGCGGACGGAGTTGCACAGCCAGCAGTTCTTCGGTGCCGGGCCGCTTCTGCGCGCCTTGCAGTGCGAAAGGCCTTGTGTCCTGCTGATCGACGAACTGGACAAGGTGGACCATGCTTTTGAGGCCTTGTTGCTGGAATTGCTGAGCGTGTGGCAGTTGAGCATTCCGAAGCTGGGCACCATAAAAGCCAGGAGCATTCCCTTCGTCGTGCTCACGTCCAACGAGGAAAGGCGCATCGGGGACCCACTGCGTCGGCGCAGCTTCTATCTTCGTGTTGAACACCCCACCGCGGAGCGAGAAGCACAGATTGTTGCGCTGAGAACGCCGGATTCCAGCCGCGAATTCCATGCCGGTATGGCGGGACTGGCCAAGGCTTTGCGTGGCTGGAGCATGGAGAAACCGCCCTCGGTCTCGGAGATTCTGGATCTCGCGCAGGCGCTCAAAGTTCTGGGAACTGAACAAATTACGCCGGAGATGAGAGATATGCTCCTGCCGTTGCTGGCCAAGACCGAGGCCGATCGGCGCAAGCTGCTCTTGCGAGATGGGTTTGCCAGCTTGATCTTTGACGCGCAGCAGTACAGCGCCGAGGCTCTGCGAAGGAGCGCGGAGTGAAGCCAGCACTCATCTTGGCGCAAGTGCTTTCTGCAATCTCGATCTGCTGGGCGCAATCGCCCAAACCACAGGCGCGGCTTGAAGCCGAATACTACGTCACAGCCTACGCGCAACATTATCGGGTGCCCGTCGTCTTGGTACGCGCCATTGTCGAACGCGAGTCACACTGGCAAGCTTGCGCGGTCTCTCCCAAAGGTGCTGCAGGACTAATGCAGTTAATGCCCCTAACCGCCCGGCGCCTCGGAGTGAGAGACCGCTGCAATGTCGACCAAAACGTTTCCGGGGGCGTGCGCTACCTCGCATGGCTAATGCAACAGTTTCATAACGATCTCAGGCTGGTGGCTGCCGCCTATTATGCCGGCGAAGACGTGATCGGTAGACGAGCCCTCGGCTATCGAAATCCCGACGTAATTGCGTACGTAGCAAGAATTAGAACAACTTACCTCCGCCAAGCCGGAATTAAACCAAGAACTACGAACACCAGTTCGGAAAGAGATGTGAGATGAAAATTTGTTTGAGTTTGGTGCATCTGACAACGGCCAGTCTCCTGCTGCTGCATATAGCTTCAGCGCAAGCCGATCTTCCGCAGGCGCGAATCGTGAGCCTGAATGTTGACCCTGAACAGGTTGTGGTCTTGCACTTGCGGCCAGGATACGTCAGTTCGGTGCGGGTGCTGGAGGAGGTGAGCTCGGTCGTACTGGGCGATCCGGGAGCCTTTAAGGCCGACCACTCCGAAGCAGAACCGCAGTTGGTGTTTTTCAAAGCAACCAGCGTAAAACCTGCGCAAACCAACGCCCTGATTACGACCAGAGGAGGCCATGAGATCTCGCTGAGCCTGGTGAGCCAAGGCAAGTCCGACCGTAGTGAGCCCGTGGACTATGTCCTCAATTGTGAGCGTCAGCGCAGCTTTCTGATTGCGTCGACTCATCCCGTGTTTGTGGTTGGCGAAACCAGAAACGTTGCCACGGAAAATCAGCCAACCAGCACTGCCCCAGAGAAGCCTGGCAGACGAGAGCAGGATTTGCTCAGGGCAGAACGGATTGAGAATCCACATTGGGAAGGCAAGCAACTGCAGGTTGCGGTAGGGCAGGCGATAGAGAAAGAGCAACAGATGGCCGTGCCGTTTGCCGTTCTGAACTCTTCTGCACGGACCATTGAAGTACTGCCGCCGCAAATACAGCTTGCGGGGACATCGAAAGACAAGCATCGAAAAGCGATCAAGGCCGAGCCGGTCGCGATCAAGGACTACTGGATTACCTCCCGTAGACTCGCGCCTGGCGCCAGAGCCGACGGCATCGTTGTGTTCGAGCGTCCTACTTTCAAAGAATCCCGGGAACGGCTCTTGCTCGCGGTTGCCCAAGCGGAAGAGGTCGACCGTCCGGTCCTGGCGCCGATTGCGTTTGTGGCTCCGGTCTCGGGAGGTGCAAAGTGATTCATCCAAACGGACACAACGACAACGGCAACGCCGGAGTGATTCAGGAGCCAGCGGAAAATGAAGCTCGCAATAACGATCTGCCACTCCCTCCGGACGCAACCGCCCCATTGCCTGGGCTCGCAACCAGAGCAAAACAGAGAGCCAGGCAGCAGATCCAACAGAACCGCTTTGTAATCATCGGAGCGGGAGCGGTCGTCATCGCGCTGTTGATCTTTGTTGCTACGTCTATGCCCCATCGAGGCGCGCCACAGAAAGCGAAGAGTCGTGGCGCCACTGCTACTGAGGACTTGACTTTGGAGAGCGGCACCGCGAGCAACGATAAGAGCCTGTTTCCGATCACTGATTCTGGACGGCCCGTCACAAAAGAATCTCACGATGGCTTCCTAAACGAACGAGATCTACAACGAACTGCAACCAAGTCCGGAGCTAGGGTGCCGGGGGTGGGCGGGGCGGGAACTTTGGGATCGATACCGCCTTTCGGAGACCAGCAGCCCTGGCAAGCGCCGCCGTATCAGCCAGGCTCGGGCGCTGGCGCCGAGACTCCAGACTTGGGTAAAGCAGAGCGCGAGGCCATGGAGAAGTCTTCGCTTGTCTACGTGCGAAACGTCTCTGCCAGTTCGGCCGGTGCTCAGGCCCGCGAAATCTTCAATGATCCAGCATCGGAACTGGGATTGGGCCTGGCCACTGGTACGCGGTTGCGTGCGCGTCTGGAATCAGCGGCCAGCACCGCAGTGCGAACTCCGGTCCTGGCGGTGATCGAGTACAACTATGAGCGGGCTGGAGAAATTATCGTCCCTGCCGGAGCCAAAGCGGTTGGGCACATCCGGAACGGAGATCGTTCAGGTTACGTTGACGTCCAGTTCGATTCTCTCCTGATGCCGGATGGTGCAGTCGTTCCCATCGAAGCCGCCGCCACCGGTTTGGACTTGCGGCCGCTCAAAGGAAAAGTTGAGGGTAAGAACACGGGAAAGAACGTCCTGGTCAGATCGCTGTCAGGAATCGGCCAAGCTGGCTCGATGTTGGTGGGACAAGGCAGTCTGAACCAGCCGCTGAGCGAGTCGGACCTGATGCGGGAGCGCGTCAGCAACAATGTCGGCGAGGCTGGAGATGAGGAGATTTCCCGATTAGCGATCACCCAGCACATCGTGGTGACGATTTCGGCGGATACTCCGATCTACGTGGTCCTCGAGCAGACCCCCAAGACCAATCAGGCTTCCCTGCAACCAAGTGCGCGGAGCGTTCCAACATCCAACTCAGCCAATGTTGAGCAACTGCGCCAATTGTTGCAGTTGCAGCAAGAGCTAAACCAACCGTCCGCAAGCAACCAACCAGCGCAGTAGATGAGCGGGTCTCAGCTATGAAGATTCGGCGGGAGCGTGGGCCGGCTGCGTTCAGAAGACGGAATGGCTACCCCGATGCTCTGGCTGTCTTTTGTCCTTGACCGCTGCCGCCACCCAGCAGCACTCTGGTGCTGCGAGGCTCCCGAATTCTGGTTTTGCCGAGAATGAAGGAATTAGTGTAAGGCCAAACGGTGTAACGTAAGTGTTCCCGGATGGTGCGGTGCGCTACGTGAAATCAGATGAGAAATTGAAAAAGGTCTTGGGGGAGCGGAGTTTTGGTCCTGATAGTTTGCAGCAGTTGGTTCACTGCGATGACCCGCGCTGCAAAACCCGTTGTCCGAAAAAGTTCCAGGGCCCGACTCGCGTGGAATGCTGCTGCTCGGTGGTCTCGTGTTTGACTCAAGAGGACAGCGCGGGAGAGGTGAACGCTAGCTGCGAAGCTCGGTTCAATGGCATATGTTGTGCTCCCCTCACATTTACCCAAGTAGTGCGAAGCTTCCTTCCAATCAGAGATCATGATATGAGCATTTGCTATGGAACTGTAAGAATAGGCGGCACGGGGTTCCCATGGTGGATCTGCCTTCAGAGCCTCGTTTGCAGCCTTGTGTAAACTTTGCTCCGCCAAGTCGAATTTGGCTCTCACCAATGACGATTCGTTTCGCGCGAGTGTGTTGGCCATTCCAACAAAGTCGATATGACCTAAAACATATGATTTGGAGAGGGTAAGGGCGTCCTTATCATTTATCGTACTTCCGTTAGGCATTCGCATCGCTTCGTCGAATGCTTGAATCGCCTGGGAATCCTGCCGTCGCAATGCTAATGACATCGCCCGCCACATGTGCAACGTGTGGCGACGGTGGGGTCTCAGTTCTGCATAAGTGGAGCGGTATGCCCGACATGTTTCCAGACACTTGAGCGCCTCGGTTATTTTGTATCCCTCGGCATAGAGGTGGCCCAAGGCTAGAAGGCAATGAGCTCTTGTAAGTTCTTTGTGACGGCAAGGGCTTTGATCGAGATGATCGACAATCCACTGACAGCATTCAGCAGCCAGTTCATGGCACACGCCAACATGTACGATGCCAAGTTCGATCAGGCCTGCCGAATGGTCGGGCAGCCCGAGCCACAGTTCAACTAGTTGGGCCATCCCAAAGCGCTCATCGTTCATGAAGTGCCGCGACAAATTCCGCAGGTCCACAAGGTTCAGTGTTTTGAAACGCTTTAGCCATCCTGACCTGACCGGCGAAATTTGTACCAGGTGGAATGAGAGAGAATCCACTTGGAGGAAAAGCGGGTCATGCCCATCCAGAGATACAAGCCAGAGCAAATCGTGACGATGCTGCGGCAAATTGAAGTCA
>JBAWFQ010000040.1:0-7724 GCA_049592035.1 Terriglobales bacterium | reverse complement strand
GTTTTTGGCTTCCGCCTGCAGGAGCGCGGCCATTTTTTTGGCGTGCATGGGATCGACACGAGTATCCGTATCGCCGGTCATAAAGAGGATAGAGGGATACTCCTGCCCCGTCTTCACATGATGATAGGGCGAGTAAGCATAGAGCCAGTCGAACTGCCTGGCATCGTCGGCTGAGCCGTATTCCGGAACCCAAAGTTTCGCAATCTGGAAGTTTTGATAGCGCAGCATGTCGAGCAGCGGCACAGCGCAGACGACGGCGCGAAATAGATCCGGCCGCTGCGTGATCATGGCGCCCATCAGCAAGCCGCCGTTGGAGCCGCCTTGAATCGCCAGGTGATCGCGGTCGGTATATTTCTGCGCGATGAGATATTCGCCAGCCGCAATGAAGTCGTCAAACACGTTCTGTTTTTTCTCCAGCATGCCGGCGCGATGCCAGTCTTCGCCGAACTCGGCGCCGCCGCGCAGGTTAGCGACGGCGTAAATACCGCCGTGTTCCATCCAGAGATACATGCTGCGGTTGAACGTCGGCGTCAACGAGACATTAAATCCCCCGTAGCCGGTCAGCAGTGTAGGGTTCTTGCCATTCTTTTCGATTCCCTTCTTGCCAACAACAAACATGGGAACCTTCGTACCGTCTTTCGAGCTGTACCAAACCTGCTGCACGTCATAAGCAGAAGAATCGATGGACGGCGCGTCAACTTTAGACCACAGCGCGCTTTTCACGTCAGTCAAATTAACGCGATAAACCGAGGGTGGCACGGTGAACGACTGGAATCCAAAAAAGATTTCGTTGCGGTCATAACGGCCCGAGGAATCGAAAACGTTGCCGATGGCCGGCAACGAGATATCGGCAAGCTTTTTGCCGTCGAGTCCGAACAGCTTCAGTTCAGAAGTCGCGTTGTGTTCGTATTGCGCCAGCAGCTTGCCGCCGGTAACGCTCGCGCCTTGCAGCACAGCGTCAGTTTGCGGAATGAGTTCTTTCCAGTTTTCGCGCTGGGCATGAGTTGCATCGGCGACCATGACGCGATAGCGAGGCGCATCTTCGTTGGTGGTGATGTAGAGTTTGCCAGCAAAAAAATCGCCGCCGTAGAGAAAATCTTTGCCGGTAGTGATTTCAACGGGAGGATTCTTGGAAGTCAGATCCTGCAGAAACAATTCGGTTTTAGTCCAGCCGTGCCCCTCGTTGATCAGCAACCAGCGTCCATCTTCAGAAAGACTGACGTTCGGCCACCACTCGGGGTCGCGGCCTTCGCCAAAAATCAGTGGATCCCGCGCTGGATCGGTGCCAAGCGCGTGATAGAACACGTGCCGGTAATACACTTCCTGCCCCGCTGGAACTTCTCCCTTCTTGGGATAGCGGGTGTAAAAGAATCCGGAATTATCAAGCTTCCAGGCGAGACTGGCCGCGCGTGTCCGTTCAATGGCATCGGGCAGCAGTTGGCCGCTGGCGGTCTCGATCACGCGCAGCGTGCTGATCTCGGAGCCGCTCGCCGACGTTCCATAGGCAACGTACTTCCCGTCCTCCGACGCAAACCACCAGTCGAGAGCAGTTGTCCCGTCGGACGCCAGTTTGTTCACGTCGACCAGCACGCGATCGTTGCCTTGCAACCCCTCGCGCACATAAAGGATGGGCTGGTTCTGATTGCCCTCGCGCCGCGTGTAAAAGTAATACTTCCCACCCATCTGCAGCGCGCTGACGGTGCCAATCGCCAGCAGTTGCGCCAGACGGGCATTGATCTTGTCGCGTCCGGGGAGCGGGTCCAAGAGAGCGCGAGTGTAGCCGAGTTCCTGCTCCACGTAGAGCTTGGTGTCGGGATTGTTCGGGTCTTCCAGGTAGCGGTAGCGATCGACAATTTTGTGCCCTTGAACCATATCCTCGACCGGTGCAACTTTAGCTTTCGGAGGGCCCGCCGAAACAGACAAAGTCGTGGAATGCCCAGCACCGGAATCGTCGGCGTAGACGAGGACAACAACGCCGAGGAAAAGAATCAGAAAAGCAATCAGCAAACGCGAACCTCCCATCAGAAGCACCTCACTTTACAGTGGACGAGACCCAAAGAAACAGGTTAGCAGAACCACGGCCGTGCGAGCCCGCCGACTGACGGGTCGTGACGTGCGAATTTCCAATCCGCTGTAGCCTCTGTTATGATTTCCTTGACAATTCAAGCACGAATGGCAGCGTGCTCCCACTCCTCAGTAGCTCAATGGCAGAGCATCCGGCTGTTAACCGGAGGGTTGTAGGTTCGAGTCCTACCTGAGGAGCCAATTTTTTTCAGCCGCTTACTGCACAACGACATTTTCGGCCTCCTGGGACTTTGGGGACTTTTTGAGGGACCCCACTTGAATTTTCAATCCTCCCAACACATCGGCAGCATCGCGTAGGGCCTGGCTTCCAATGTGCCCGTAGCGCTTGGCCATGCGGATTGCGGTCGCGGCAGACCAGCCCATCATGCTGGCCATAACCGGGTAGGGGATGCCGGCTTCGAGCAAGCGCGTCACGGCTGTGTGGCGGAGATCGTGGAACCGGCAAGAGAGCGACGCTGGCTTGGCGCTCGTAGACTCTCCATTTGGGGACTTCTCGGGTCTCGCACCTTTCTTTCTACGTCCTGAGAACTCAGGCGACTCGCGCTTATCGGTCTCGCCTCGCACGATCGCACCGGCACGTTTCTTCGCCTTTTCCCAAGCCTCCTTCCAGTCACCAACCGGTCGCGTCGAATCGGTGTCGTAGGTCACCGCGCCAGCGGTAAAACCAAAGGTTCCCTCTTCGCCGCTGGCCCCATACTTCTCGAACGGGAACACATAGTGAATTGCCTGGCGATTTGGGAAATGCGCAGCCCACATCTCCAGCACGCCAAGGATTCGGGCGTTCAGTGGAATTGCACGTCCGGCCCCGGACCGTGTTTTGGACCGGCCGACCGTCAGAATCCTGGCCGTGAAGTCCACCTGCTTCCATTGCAACAGACGAATTTCGCTGTACCGCATCCCAGTGTTGAGCGCAACCATCACCGCAGGGTAAAGGGAGCGGGATCGACTCTTGAGGCACGCAGAGAGCAGCGCAAGTTCCTCCTCTGCGCTGATGGCGCGCCCAACATCGTCGAGGGTCGGGAGCATCCGAATGTCCTGTTGTATTTCCGCCCAGACGCGGTGGCGCCTCAGGATGGCGCGCAAGGTACCGACTTCAAGGTTGACAGTTTTCGGTGACGCGCCCTCGGCCAGGCGGGCGTGCTGGTACCGACTGACATCCTTCGCCTGAATGTCCGTTACAAGGCGTCGCTCGAAATGCGGACGGAGGTGCTTAAGATTGTCGCGCTCGATTCGCTGCGACGATTTCGCAAGCGTAAGGCTCTTAAGTTCAAGCCAGACCTCGGCGGCAACTGAAAATAGCTTAGCGCGGTCACGACGTTTTATACCGTTGTAGCTCTCCTCCATCTCTCGGTGTCGGGCATGCTCAGCGTCCTTCGCGACGGTCTTAGACCGGGTCTTGGCGCTCTCCCTCACGCGTTGCCCTTGGAAGATGAAGTCGTACCACCAGATCTTGGAGTTCTTTGTTGGTCTGTAAACCGCCATTAGGAGCCCCCCTTCTTGTTTTGGTAGTAGGCGCGCAGAGCACGCGCCCGATTTTCGCACACAGTCGTGCAGTACTTTCCCTTGTCCAAGGTTGTATAAAAGAGCAAACCACACTTCCCACACTGTGCGATTCGTCCGCGCCAGCCCGTGATATCTAGGAACAACATCAGGTACATGGCCTCAAGCAGTGAGTAGCACCCCCAGACGCTTGTCACCCTGCGAGTGTTCGGTACTTTGACCACCCTAGGCTGCAAAGTCGACAGATTCACGTTCATGATCTTCATCACCAACGTCTGCGCTACGTCGATATACTGATGTTCTTCCTTCGGACCACTACCCTTCAATTTCAATTTCGAGACTCGCAGAATTTGTTTGATCTTCTGGAGTTGATCGGTGCGAGCATCTAAGGCGGCATGCAGTCGCAAGGCAAGCTCGAATTCTGATTGAGCTTTCCAAAAGGCTGTGAGCGGGTAACTATAAAAGTCCTCTTCTGGGGATGGTGGAACGGGCAAAAGGGGGGCTTCGCCGAGCTTTGAATGGAAGTATTCATCAGGCGACGGACTCTTGATCCTCAGCGTTTCCCATTGTTGTCGTTCTCGGAAAGTGGGCGGTAAGAAGCTATTCGTTCCTTCTAAAGGGCCATACGCATTCAGGAAAGCGCAAGCATCATCCGGTTCTTCTTTGTCCAATTCCGCAAAAACCAAGTGAGGCGGGAGCGGCTTGCCCCGTTCGCGTTCTGCTGTTCCGTAAAGATCGAAAGGATTGTATCCATAGACGAAACCGTTGCCTCCTCGTAATCCGATCAAATCTTTCCCTATCACAACGGTTCCTATCATCCTGAATTGAGCTAAAGAAAAATAGTGGAATCCGTGTCTTCCCGGGTCGGGTAGAACCCGGAACATGGAGTACGGACTTAACGGTAACTTACTACTTAACGTTGAGTTCATGTTGACCATTAAAATCTAGTGCCGTAATTTGAGATTGTCAAGCGGGACCAGATGGAATTTGCGATTTACCCGCAGTATCCACCGCGTTGAAAGGAGCGCGAAAACAATGCGTAGAGTAGCCCGTCTCCGCGATGCGGCTGAGCGTCTCGGGGTAAAAGTTCCAACCCTTCGAGATTGGTTCCTGAAGCGCAAGAATCTGGACTTCGTGAAGGTTGGTCGTGCCGTCTGCGTCACCGAAGAATCCATCGACAGATTCATTACGGCAAATACCATCCCTGCACGCGAGTAAATGGGAACAACCCGCCCACAGAGAAACTGCCGAGGACCAAAGGATGAACGCACCGCTGCAGCAGCTATTTTAACGCCATGGATGAGCCGCTCGTTGTTACTGCGAAGCTCCAGATCTCTGATTCTCCGACTGCGTACAACTCGATCCCGGCCCAGGAGGAACGGTAATGACCGCGGCCGTGCAGCCCACTCCACGTGATATCGCCCACACGGTCCCCATCCCGCAGCTGCTGCGCCACCTTGGTTGGCGCAGTCGTTCTCATAGCCGAGCAGACTGCGGAATATGCCGTGGCAGAAGTTCGGGGACAGTCGCCTACCGAGAGCATGTGTGGCACTGTCACCGCTGTCACCAGGGAGGAGATGTGTATACCCTGGTACGCCTTGTGCACGGATGCGACTTCCGAGCGGCGATGGTCTATGTCGCAGAACTGGCCGGCGTTCGCCTAGAGGACCACCGGAGCCCCGATCCCCGCCGCGTATTGGCGGCGCGCAAGGAACGTCGGGAGCGGATAGAGCACTGCGCAGAAAAGCTGTCTGCGTTGGAGCGTGCGCTATTGCTTGAACGCAGAGACCGCATTCACGACGCCGAACGCAAGCGCCGGAAAGCCAGTGAAAGACTTGCGGTGCTGACGCGCGGCGAGCCGGAGCGCTTCCACGGCGAGCAAGAGAGCCTCTGGCTGAGATTGCAGGCCGCCGCAGTGCTACTGAACACGGACATTCCCGCATACACACTGCTGAGCTTTGGGCCTCCTGGCGAGCGCGCTCGGTTTGTTCTGCATCCCGAATTGCGTGACGAGATCATCGCCAGCGTGAGATGGGCAGGATATGTCCAAACCGCAGACGGCAAACAAATCGAGGTGCTGGCGTGAGCATGAGCGGACATTATGAACGCGTCAAGCACCTTGAGGAGCACCCGGAGCTGCTGGCTCAGGTGGAGGAACGCTGGGAAAGCGTCGACCGTAAGACTTTCCAAGAAAGTGACGTGGTGATCAAAGGATCACTCGCAATTAAGAACGAGTCGCCGTACAGACCGACACTCAATGATGCCGCCATGTACGGGTTTGCCGGTGAGGTCGTCAACACCATTCTCCCTCACTCTGAAGCCGACCGGGTCGCTCTGTTGCTGCACTTTCTGGCTTGTTACGGTAGCGTGATTGGCCGCTCTGCCCACTGCCAAGTGGAGAGCACTTATCACTACAGCAATATCTTCTTCGGTTGCGTTGGCGAAACCGCCAAAGGGCGCAAGGGAACGGCCTGGAACCGTATCCGGGACGTACTCGCTAGGATTGACGACACTTGGGCGCGGGAGCGTGTCCAGAGCGGTCTGAGTAGCGGCGAGGGTCTGATTGCTGCCGTTGCAGACCACCACGACACCGCTACAGATCGGCGCCTGTTCGTCCTACAAGCTGAACTCGCGTCCACTCTCAAAGTAATGGCGCGTGAGGGTAATACGCTCTCGCCCTTGATTCGCGAAGCGTGGGACTCGGGTTCTCTCCACACACTTGTAAAGAGCGATCCATTGCACGTTCAGGACGCGCACATCAGCATTGTAGGGCACATCACGCGAGACGAATTGCGTCGCTATCTTAGCGCAACAGAGTCCGCGAACGGCTTTGCCAATCGCTTCTTGTGGGCGCGCTGCGCGCGATCGAAATGCCTACCAGAGGGTGGGTCACTAAACGACCGCGACCTAGACTCGCTAGCTGGGCTACTGCGGCCTGCGGTAGCGTTCGGACGCGCTGCAGGGCTTGTGAAGCGCGACGATGCCGCCCGCGAGCTATGGGCGGAAGTCTACCCGGACCTGTCTGACGGGCAGCCAGGCCTGTTTGGGGCTGTCACTTCGCGGGCAGAGGCTCAGGTGCTACGGCTGAGTATGCTCTATGCCCTGCTTGAGTGCTCAGACCTAATCCGATTGCCGCATCTTGTGGCTGCTCTTACGCTCTGGGACTACTGCGAGCAATCCGCCCGCTGGATCTTCGGGGACGCACTGGGCGACCCGGTCGCAGATGCCATCCTGAGCGAGTTGCGCCAGGCGGGCGAGGCGGGGCTGACACGGTCGCAAATCAGTGCGCTGTTCGGCCGCCACCGCACGGCCACGGATATTGAGATCGCCCTACAGCTCCTTCGGAAGAAGGGTCTAGCGCGCTCCGAGACTGCCGAGACCGGCGGACGTGCCGCAGAGATTTGGTTTATTGATTCCGAGTGCGAAAAAAGCGAAATAAGCGAAAAAAGGAGCGCGTGATGCACACGGCGAGGCCTTCTTTCACTTTTTTCGCTTATTTCGCAGGACAGAGAGATCAAATTGAGGGGGCGAGATGGCATCGCATAACAGTCCGACGATTCTCGAAAGAGCGCTTCAAGCCTTGCGAGAGTATGAACGGAATCAGACCGGGTCGGTATTTGGGGCAGGCTTGCCGTTCGTGCAGCCGACACCAAGACTCACAGCGGTGCAAGGTGAGCCGATTCTTACTAGCCCTTTGCCTGCAGAAAACGACGCTGCCGCATCCCAGATATTCCAGTGGGTCAAGGCGCGTTGCGCGAGACGGGATGGCGCTTGGGGTGCCGAACAATTCCTCTGGCGTGACTACGAGGCTTGGAGCCAGCGGAACAAGGTCTCGGTCGTCGTCACACGTGGACAATTCGCTGAAATGCTCGACCAATTCTTCCGGCGAGAAATGGATGGATGGCAGGGAATCGCGCTGGTAGTCGACGTTGTAGCCTCGGGACGATACATCATGTGAACAAAACACAAGGTCCAAAGTCAGATGTACTGACTGTCGGAGCACGGAGCTAAATGTGAAGTTTCAATAGGTTGTTGTCCATTCGGTCAAGAACTGGGAAGCTAAGGTTGCGAAGCCAAGCGACCGAGGAGACCGAATGGACTATCACCATCATGCTCGACTTACGATCCATCGTCGAGAG
>JBAWFQ010000039.1:0-15240 GCA_049592035.1 Terriglobales bacterium | reverse complement strand
CCCCGGCACGTGCCCTTTGAAGACCTGGTTCATGCCGGAGTCGTGGGACTGATCGACGCGCTCAATAAGTTCGATCTGTCCAAGCAAGTGCAGTTCAGCTCTTACGCCAAGTTCCGCATCCGTGGCGCCATTCTCGACAGTCTACGTGAACTCGACTGGAGCCCGCGTGAATTGCGCCGCAAAGGCCGCCTCGTCGATTCCGTATATAGCCAACTTTCGGGTAAGCTCGGACGCGCGCCCAACGAAAATGAAATCGCACACGAAATGGGGATTAACCTGCATGAACTGCAATCGCTGCTCGCCGAACTCGACGGCCTTGAACTGGGCAGCCTGCGCGTCGAATATTCTGGCGATCGCAAAGAAGAAGACCTCACCGACTACATCCCCTCCAAGCCCGAAGAAACACCTTTCTTCCAATGCCTCCGCGCGGAGGTGAAGCATCTGCTGGCCGAAGCCATTTCCGAATTGCCGGAAAAGGAACAGCGTGTTCTCGCGCTTTACTACTATGAGGAACTCACCATGAAGGAAGTCGGCGCCGCGCTCGGTATTGGCGAATCGCGCGTTTCCCAGATTCATTCTCTGGCCATGGTTCGGCTGCGCGCCCGGCTCAATTTCCTGTCCGCGCCGAGCATCCCCAGCGTCCGTGCCAAAGCGGCGGGTAGCCCTTAAAAACTTTCGAGTAGAGACGAGGCTTGCCTCGTCTCAGCCGCGTTCGCTCCGAACTTAGACGTTTCTCCACCCGAGAGGCTCCATGGAGAAAGTTCTCAACCAGCAGGAAATTGACGACATGGTACGAAAGGCGCGTACCGGCAATGCTTCTGCCGCTTCCTCCGGTCCTGTCGTCCAACCCTGGGACATTCGCCAGGCTGGACAGATCGGAAACGAGCAGTTGCGCGCCATCAATCAACTCCATGAAAGCTTTGCCCGCAGTCTCACCACCGCCATCGGCGGCTACCTGCGCATCGTCTTCGATTGCAGCCTGGTTTCCGCCGAGCATCTCACCTACCGCGAATTCCTGGAGCGACTCCCGGAAAAAACTTACCTCGCATCCTGCGAACTCTCTCCAGTGGGTGCCACGGCTGTACTTCAGCTCGATTTCGCCATTGCCTTTCCCATCATCGAAGTCATGCTCGGCGGCGAAGGCAAGAGCGGCGAGATTACCCGCGACATCACCGAAATCGAAGAACAGGTTCTCGAAGGCATTGTTCGCATCATGTGCCGCGAGCTCGAAACCAGCTGGAACGCGATTGCGCTCGAATTTAATTTCGGCTCGCGCCAGCAGATCCTGCAAGCCCCGCGCCTGATGCCTCCCGAAGAAAAAAATCTTTGCCTCAGCTTCGAAATCAAAATGTCGGAAACCCGTGGCACCCTCAACCTCGCGGTCCCAGCCGTGGTTTCGAACGCCCTGCTTAGAAAAATTTCGGCCGATTTCAGCTACCAGCGCCGCCGCACTCCCCTCGAAGCCCGCCTCCAGATTCAGAAAAAACTGCTCAAATGCCTTTTCCCGATCGAACTCTCCATGCCCGCATTGCAAGTGCCATTAGAAAATCTCACTCATCTCACTCCCGGCCAGGTGCTTCCCTTTTCGCGGAGTGCCTCGGCGCCGGCGGTTCTGCTGGTGGATGACGTTCGACTGTGCTCGGCCGTCCCGGTACGCGTCAACTCTCGCCGCGCCGCACGTATCCTCTCCTTCGAAGCTACCCTGCCTGCCGCGAGTGAGCCATGACCGGTGAGCTTTTTCAGGTGAGCCTTTTCACGTGACTCCTGACAGGTGATTTGTGACTGGTAAATTATGACCGACAATCCCGACGCCCCCGACAAGAACCCGCCCGCCGAAGCTCATTCCGAACTTCATTCCGAACTCCGCCCCGAGCTCCGCGATTGGTGCACAGCCTGGAAAACTTGTCTCGAAAACGTGCTCTCCCAGGTTTCCGGCAAGACCTCCGCCACCTTCGAAATCTCAGCCCAACCCTTAGCGGCCACCGATTCCGACGTCTGGTACACGGTTGTTGCCGGAGGCTCCGTCCACGGCGAAATGACCTTGCGCTTGCCCCCCGCCGCCGGAACCCGGCTCGCCCGTACGTTTCTCGGAGAAACTGAACCCGCACCCGAAGCCGCCGCTGTAACTGGCGCTAGCGAGGCGATCACTGCTGAGAATAAAGAGGCCCTGGAAGAACTTCTGCGCCAAATTGCCGGCCTGGCCTCTACCGCCCTGGCCGCAACCGCCGGCGGCGAAGTTCGGCTGGCTCTCTCCGCCTCCGCCGCTCCCTCCTGGTCGTCGGGCGCCATCGTCTGCCTCCAGGCTGACGACGAGGCCGGAATCTCGACCATCATCGAAATTCGTATCAGCCCCGCGCTTGCCGCTGCGCTCGCCCCCGCCACCGCATCGTCGCAACCTGTACCGCAAACCGCTTCAACCCCGCCGCCTTTGGCATCAACCTCAACCGACGCTCCATCCAACTCCAGTTACCGGCGCCTCATGGAGGTCGGTCTCGACGTCAAACTTCGCTTCGGAACCCGGCGCATGCTGTTGCGTGACGTTCTTGCGCTCAGCGCTGGAGTCGTCGTTGAACTCGACAACACCCTGCATTCGCCCGTGGATCTCCTGCTCGATGGACGCCTCATCGCTCAGGGCGAGGTCGTTGTCGTCGATGGCAAATACGGATTGCGGGTCACCGACGTCGTCGAGTCCGCGCCTGCCCCCGAATCTCCCGGTTGATTAGTTTGCTGAAAGACTCAGTTTTTGGTTGCGATCATTTCCGCCGATGGGTGCCCCATCCTTGCGCGTTTTTTGCGCAAGGGTGGGATTCCACGGAACCGTGGATCCGGGGCTCTTGCATCGGATTCTGCTTTGGGGTAGCGCAGCGCTTCAGCGCTGCGATCAACGGCATTGTAATGATTGCGGCGTTACAGTTTGCTGAAAAACTAAGTTTCGTATCAGGGCATCGCTTTAGCGATGCCGTAAGGCCTTCAAAGAGAGGTGCCCCTTTAGGGGCCGAGCAGAGCAAATCGAGTTTTTCAAATTGTGAAGTCCGCTTTGCGAAGGGCTCTAGGTGAGCCCGAGGGTTTACTCTATGCCAAACTTTTTCAAGCCGCTAACCCGGTCCCTGAACTGGATCACGCGCCGCAACCGTGAATCCGTGCCACCCTCGTGCGCGTCCGTCTCCTGCTCGCGCCCATCGCTCTGGCACCGTCTCCGCCATCGCTCCGCCGGAACATTCCTGCAGGGCGTCTTCTATTGCCGGCCCCAATGCCTGGAGACTGCCCTGATCGGCCAACTCTCCCGGTTGCGCATCATGGCTCCATCGCCGCCGCCCCCCAACCGCATTCCCCTCGGGCTCCTCATGGTCGCGCGCGGCAAACTCACCTACCTCGAAGTCCGCGCCGCGCTCGAGGCGCAACGCCGTGCCCGCTATGGAAAAATCGGAGACTGGATTGAAAAACTTGGCTTTGCCACCGAACAGGAAGTCACCAACGCCCTCGCGCTGCAATGGGGATGCCCGGTCGCTTCTTCCTTCGATCCCTCCACCATCCAGTCTCCCGGCAGTATTCCGCTTCCCATCCTCGAAGCCTTTCAGATGCTGCCTCTCAACTACGTTGCCGCAACCAACACCCTCTACCTCGCCTTTGGAGAACGCGTCGACCACGCCGCGCTCTACGCCATCGAAAAAATTCTCGATTGCCGCACTCAGCCCTGCGTTGCCGGAAGGAAAAGCATCGCCCGCAAACTCGAAGCCATGCGCCAACTGCCCCGGCCGGGAGACGTGGAATTCGGCCCCATGAACGATCTCGCCGAAATGGCCCGCATCGCCGCCAGCTACACCGCCCGGCTCAGTCCGGAACAAGTCCGCCTCAGCCGCATCGGCCGTTTCATCTGGCTCCGCCTCGATGTTGGTCAGGATGTACGTGCGCAAGCCCGCATTCTACGCACTCGGATGCGACCCATTACAACCAACTTGGTGTTTCGCCTGCAAACCGAGTCCACTCGTCCGGATCCCGTGACTCGTCCGTTTCGCGATCTTCACGCGGCGACTGTGCACACTCCGGAGCTGAGATGAGGGAAGGGGTGGCCCAGCCTTTCACTTCATTCGCAATTGGGGTGCCCCGTCCTCGTCGCGCTTTTTTTGCGACAGGGCGGGGACTTTGACTTTGACAATCGCACAAGAACTGCAAGGAAATTCTAGCCGGGTGCGCCACTTCTCGCGCTTTTCGAGAAGTGGCCTCGCCGCGCAACCGATGTTTCCCGTGTAGGACACGGCTTTACAGAGTGCTGAAAAACTCGATTTTGGTCTTGCTTTTGGGTGGCGCAGCGGTTTACCGCTGCGATAAATGCCTTATTTTCAGTGCCGGCTTTAAAGTTTGCTGAAAAACTCGCTTTTGGTTTCTGCTTTGATTGGTTTTTGCTTTGATTGGTTTTTGCTTTGAAAGGGTGCGGCTTCAGCCGCACCGTAACTAGCGCAGAATCAATGCGGCTTTAGCCACTGAGGGAAAGCGTCGGCGTTTCCCCCGCCTCTGTCGTGGACGTATGGAGCGAGTCTATATCCTTGCCGGCCAGTTCGACATAAGTGAGGGCGCTTGCCGGCGACGCGTGTGTCATGTATATACTTACCTCGCTAAGTCTTTGATTCCAAAAGACCGTAATAGGAGGGGAGGACAGCTAAAGGCCACTCGCTTTAGGACCGGTTTTTGCTTCGCCTGACTTCGTGTTGGTGGTTCCGTGAAACTGAAGACACCACCCAGAAAATCATGCTTTCCGATCCACGCATCAAACCATCTATAATGATGTATCGGTTCCTCCATTTCCTTGGGGCTAACGATCACTTGGGGCTAAATCAAAAAGACTAAAGACTGAAGATTAAAACTATGTCGACGAAGTTGAAGGTCACTGTCATTGCCAGCTCGCTGGCCATTTTGCTGTTCACGATTGTGGGCGGTTTCGTCAACGTGCGCGCTTCTTCTAACGAGGGCGCGTATCGCCAGCTTTCGGTGTACAGCGAAGTGCTGTCACGCATTCGGCTGGAATATGTTGAGGAACCGAATATCGCCGGAGTCACCGACGGCGCGCTGCATGGTCTGCTGGAGTCGCTCGACGCCAACTCCAGCTACTTGTCGGCGGAGGAATACAAACACTATAAGGCGATGAAGAACGGCGGCAAGGCTAATATTGGCGCCGACATCTCGAAGCGCTCGGGATACGCGACCGTGGTCGCGGTGATTCCAGGAGGACCGGCGGATAAGGCTGGGATCGAGAACTTCGACTACATCGAGTCGATCGAGGGCAAGAGCACGCACGAAATGTCACTGGCTGAGATTCGCTCCCTGCTCTCGGGCGAAGTGGGATCGACCGTCAACCTCGCGGTAGTGCGGCCGCGGCGCCCGGAACCGCAAAAGATTGTAGTCACGCGTGACATCGTTGCCATTCCACCGGTCAGCGAAAAAATGCTTGCTGACAATGTCGGCTACATCCAGGTGGACGCGTTCCCCGAAGGCAAGTCGCAGGAGGTCGCCGCCAGGATTGCCGATTTGCAAAAGCAGGGAGCGAAGAAGTTGGTGCTCGATCTGCGCAACACTGCCGGAGGCGTGGAAGCCGAGGGCGTTGCCACCGCCAATCTTTTTCTCGACCATGGCACCATTACCTATTTGCAGGGGCAGAAGTATCCGCGCGAGGCCTTTAACGCCGATCCCGCCAAGGACATCACCAAGCTTCCGGTGGTTGTGCTGGTGAATCGCAGCACGGCTGGACCCGCTGAGATTGTGGCCTCTGCCATCCTTGAGAATGCCCGCGGCGACGTGGTTGGAGACAAGACTTTCGGCGATGGCTCGGTGCAAAAACTCATCGAGATGCCGGACAGCTCCGCGCTGATTCTTTCGGTTGCGAAGTACTACTCGCCCAGCGGAAAAGCGATTCAGGATGTCTCGGTGACGCCGAATGTGCTGGTGGCTGACTCCACGGAAGACGATGGCGGATTGCCCGACGAGGACGAACAGGCAGCTCCCGGTGCCAAGCCTGGCGACAAAAAAGATGAGAAACCGAAGAACCTTCCCGACGACCAACTGAACAAAGCGCTGGAAGTGCTGAACAACCGGGGGACGAAAGGATAAGACATTTTAGTTTCAAGTTACGAATCGCTCGCTTCGGCGGGCGATTTTTTTTAGCTGCTGCGACTTGAGAGCAACGCTTGGCGCCTCCGCTAAGCCTGAGACTCTGAACCTCAAATCCTGTCTATCGGTTACCATTGAATCGTTGAAATGTTGACACCTTGAAACTTGCCTTCGAACATCCTCCGACTGTGGAAATTGCGGGACGGAAGTTGGTCGGAGTGGTTGTGTTTGGATTGCTTGTCCTGCTCTCCGCCGCAGTGGGCGCAGCCGCGGGTCTCTTGCTCGTCTACTCGACGGACCTGCCGCAAGTCGAGGAACTCGAACGGTACCGCCCCAGTTCGGTCACCGAACTCTACGATGGACGGGGCAGAGTTATCGGCACTTTTGCGCTGCAGCGGCGCGTCATCGCCACGTATGACGACTATCCTGAAGTGCTGCGCAACGCGCTGGTTTCGATCGAAGACAAAGATTTCTACCGGCATTCTGGCATCAACATCTGGCGCATCATCGGCGCGGCTTATCGCGACATCGAATCGGGCGGAAGAGTGCAGGGAGCATCGACGCTCACCATGCAACTTGCGCGCAATCTGTTTCTCTCTCCCGACCGCTCGTTCTACCGCAAGGTGCAGGAGGCACTGCTGGCCATCCAGATCGAGCGGCGGTTCACCAAGCCGCAAATCTTCACCCTCTACGCCAACCAGATTTTTCTCGGCCACGGCGCTTACGGATATGAAGCCGCGTCGGAATACTATTTCAGCAAACCGGCCAAGAAACTGACCCTGGAAGAAGCCGCGCTGCTGGCGGGACTTCCCAAGGCGCCACAATATTATTCGCCCATCAACCATCCCGACCGCGCCGTCAAGCGGCGCAACCTCGTGCTCAATGCCATGCTCGAGGATGGCAAAATCACTGCGGCCCAGGCGGCGGCGGCCAAGAGCAAGCCGATCGTGCTCGATCTGCAGAAGGACCAGAATTCGCTGGCTCCGCACTATGTGGAAGAAATCCGGCGCTACCTCGAAGCGAAGTATGGCAGCGACCAGGTGCTCGAAGGCGGCCTCCGTGTTTACACGTCGCTGGATATGGATCTACAGAAAGCCGCGCGCCAGGCGCTGCTCGACGGCCTCGCCGCTTATGAACGCCGCCACGGATGGCACGGCAAACTTCTCAACGTGATTGCGCAGGGAGAAAGGGTCGACAAGTACGTGGATCCCGATTGGGATGAGGAACCCGAAGTGAACGGATATATGCACGCCCTGATCACACAGGTTACGCCGGGCGCTGCGGAAATCCGCTTCGGCCAGCGCACGGCTACGCTCGCACCGCCCGACTTGGCTTGGATGAAGACAAAGCTCAAACTTCCCGACATTCTCCACGTCGGCGACATTGTTTACATCAAAGTGCTCTCGCTCGACGCTGGCGGAAAAGCGCATGTCAGCCTGGAGCAGGATTCGGGAACCGAAGGAGCGCTGGTCGCGATCGACAATGCAACGGGAGAAATCAAGGCCATGGTCGGCGGGCGCGACTTCAACCTCTCGAAGTTTAACCGCGCTACGCAGGCTTTGCGGCAGGTAGGATCGTCGTTCAAGCCGTACGTTTATACCGCCGTG
Source organism: Terriglobales bacterium (assembly GCA_049592035.1). Classification (GTDB taxonomy): domain Bacteria; phylum Acidobacteriota; class Terriglobia; order Terriglobales; family Acidobacteriaceae; genus Acidiflorens. The sequence goes on along the minus strand of JBAWFQ010000039.1, from coordinate 7,531 downwards.
ATCGACCAAGGCGGCAGCCCGGACGACACGGTCGTAGACGCGCCGGTTACCTTTCAAACTGCCTCGGGCCCTTATACGCCGCACAACTACGACGCCAAATTTGAAGGCACCATCACCCTACGGCGCGCGCTGGCGCAATCGAGAAATATTCCCGCGCTCAAACTGGCCGACCGCGTCGGCATCAAGACGGTGATCGAATACGCGCGGCGCTTTGGCATTACCGCCAACATTCCCGCCTATCTTCCGGTGGCGCTGGGCTCCGCCGAAATCACGCCGCTGGAGCAGACCTCCGCTTTCAGTGTGTTTCCGAACGACGGCGTGCGCGTCGCTCCGCGCTACATCACCAACGTGACCGACTACGAAGGGCGCATTCTGGAAGAGGATTTCTCCGATATCAGAGACGTCGTTAGCTCGCGTACCGCTCGCATCATGACCTCGATGCTGCGCGAGGTGGTTCTGCATGGCACCGCGGTCGCGGCCGCAAAAATGCCTTATCCGCTGGCTGGGAAAACGGGGACGACCAACGATTTTACTGACGCGTGGTTTGTGGGCTTTTCTCCGTCTCTCACCTGCGGAGTGTGGATCGGCTACGACGAAAAAAAATCTCTGGGCGAAAAAGAGACTGGAGCCCGCGCCGCTTTACCCATCTGGATACAGTTCATGAACGTCGCGCTGGCTGGAAAAGATCCCGGTGAATTCCAACCTGCGCCCGGAAACGCGGCTGTCGCCCGGAAGGTTGACACTCCCGATGTTGCGCCGGGCGACGGCGAAATGCATTAAGTCGAATTTTCCGTAGAGACGCGGCTTGCCGCGTCTCTAGCCGCGAAGGCAGACGGGGCAAGCCCGGTTCTCTACACGTTACCCGACGAGTTTCCGCATTAATCTCCCCATGCGAACGATTCTATACAAGGGAAACAGCGCTTCCGGCAAGCGCACCGCCGCAACATCTCCTGCGCTGGGCGTCCAGACCAGCCGCCACAAGTATCGCCAGCGGTCGCTGCGTCGCTCGCGCAGTTTCAGAATCAGGCGGAAATATTCCGTGGATTCGAAATCATAGCCACTACCGCGAGCAAGACGCTCGGCAAACTCGGCACCGAGAACGGCCACCTCAGGATCGACAGTGACCATTTCCTCTGCGGATTTGGGAAGCTCCGCCTGAAGCACGTTCTTCACCAGCCAAAAACTCACGCCCAGAATGCGAGCGATTCCCAGGGCGCTCGCCCGGGAAAGGAGTAGTGCGTAGTCAATGTCTTGAGTTGGCGATTGAGCTCGCACAGTCTCCGCAATGTCCGCCAGCCAGATCAGCCGCGTCCAAAGATGCTTGCCGGCGTGCAGGCAAATCGCCAACAGAGAATCTTCGGGAGACAGGCACGGTACCTCGCATCCACCTAGGACAGTGCACCCCGCGCGCACAAACAGATCCTCCACGGGTAAGTCGACTGCATAAAAGCGCGGCAGCAACGCCCACTGCAGCTCCAAAAGGTTCCTTCCAGCCCCGCTATCAAACGAGCGTTCGTAGCCTGTGCGCAGCCCGAAGCGTTCGTCGGCCGGGGAAAGTTCCGCAGAGGGGCGATATCCGATTTCAACCAGGGCGCGCTTCGCGCGCTCGAAGTCGGCGGGAGAAATCAGGAGGTCGAGATCGGAAAAACTTCGCAGCGCCTGATCATGGTAAAGCGCTTGCGCGAGGACCGGACCTTTGTATGGAAGCGCGCGCAACTTTCGCCGTTGAAAATGCTGCATGATGCGCGCCAGTTCAGCCGTGAACCACAAACTGCGCCGCAGATTCGCTTCGTAGGCAGAGCGCAGCGAGCGCTCGATTGCCGGTGGCAACCCGTAAGCATTTTCAGCTCCACCAGATTCAATCAGATTGTGGGCCACGAGCGGAAGCACCCCATGGTGCTCCGCTATACGAAGAACTTCGCTCCAATCGAGCGCCTGATAGTCGCAGTTCGCAATCCGCTCGTGGCGCGCCGGAGTCAGCTCCGCGCCCGCCAACGCGCACACGAACTCGAATTCGTCCTTTCCCAGACTCGGCGCGCGCGACTCCCGCGACGAATCCAGGAGTTCAGGCACCGTCATTGCAGCCGATCTCGGGGCCATAGCCACATCGCTTCGACTCAGATTTGCGCCGGAACTGCATCGACGCAGAGTCCTGCAGAGCGTCCTCGGACCGCTCTGCATCATCTAACAATTGAACAATGGCTCAGTTTAAAACTTTCGACGCACAAGTGCTTCGCTCCGTGCCGCTCTCCGAGTTTACCAAGCACCTCGAACTCAAGGTGAACGGAGTAACTCATTTCAGTTTTGTTCCCGGACAATGGCTTTCGGTGAAGGCCACGACTCCCGAGGGCGAGGAGATCACACGCGCCTATTCGATCGCGTCGCCGCCGTCTGAAAACGGACATGTCGCTTTCTGCCTGAATCGCGTGCAGGATGGATTCATGTCGAACCATCTCTGCACTCTCGAGGCTGGCGCCGAGGTCACTTTTCAGGGGCCGTTCGGCAATTTCATCTTGCATCCGCCGGCGCGCGACACCGTGTTTATTGCCACCGGAACCGGGATTGCGCCGTTCCGCTCCATGCTGCACTGGCTGCTGGCCGACAGCGATCGTCATCAAGGACGCCAATTCTGGCTGCTGTTCGGCGCTCGCCGCGAGCAGGACATCTATTATCGCGAGGAGTTTGAAAATCTGGCCGCCACGAATGGCAACTTTCATTTTCTGCCGACGTTGAGCCGGGCCGCCGCAAAGTGGACGGGGCTGCGCGGATATGTGCAGGAACATCTGCCGGAAATCGTCGGCAACCGAACCGACATGCACGCCTATATCTGCGGCCTCGCCAAGATGGTGAAAGCGAACCGCGAGCTGCTGAAAAGTCTGGGCTGGGATCGGACTTCGATTCGTTACGAAAGATACGATTGACCTCGTAGAATTATTCCCAGTCTGTTCCCGGTTTTGGGTGGCGCAGCGCTTCAGCGCTGCGGTTAACGCGTCAGCTGAATACGCCTTTAGGCGCTGAGGGAAAATCACTATGTACGTCGCCGACGACAAACGTTACAGCTCCATGCAATACCGCCGCTCCGGGCGCAGCGGCATCCAACTTCCGGCCGTGTCGCTCGGGCTCTGGCATAACTTCGGTGGTGTCGACAACTTTGAAAACTCTCGCGCCATGCTGCGCCGTGCCTTCGATCTCGGCATCACCCATTTCGATCTCGCTAATAATTACGGTCCTCCGTATGGATCGGCGGAAGAAACTTTCGGCCAGATCCTGAAGAAAGACTTCCTTCCTTACCGCGACGAACTCATCATCTCGACCAAAGCGGGCTGGGATATGTGGCCCGGGCCTTACGGGGACCGGGGCTCGCGTAAATACATGTTGGCCAGCCTCGACCAGAGCCTGAAGCGCATGGGGCTCGCCTATGTCGATATCTTCTATCATCATCGGCCCGATCCCGAGACGCCGATGGAAGAGTCGATGGGCGCGCTCGATACGGCGGTACGCTCGGGACGGGCTCTCTACGCGGGAATTTCAGCCTACAACGCGAAACAAAGTAGCGAGGCGATCAGAATTTTGCGCGACCTGGGAACGCCCTGCCTGATTCATCAACCGAGATATTCGATGCTGGTGCGCGATCCCGAGCAGGGATTGCTGGACGTGCTGGGAAAAGAAGGCGTAGGCGCGATCGTCTTCAGTCCGCTGGCGCAAGGATTGTTGTCGGATCGCTATCTAAACGGCATCCCGAGCGACTCGCGCGCCGCACGCGATTTCTTTCTGAAGAAAAAAGATATCGGCCAAGACAAGCTTGCCAAGATTCGCGCCCTCAATGAAATCGCGCGGCAGCGCGGGCAGACGCTGGCCGAGATGGCGCTCGCGTGGGTGCTGCGCGATCAGCGCGTGACCAGCGCGCTCGTGGGAGCAAGCAAGGTGTCGCAGGTGGACGACAATGTCGCGGCACTGAAAAATCTGAAACTCTCTGCCGAGGAACTGCGCAAGATCGACGGCGTTCTTGGTGGGCAGCTAGCCGCGTAAGCGCCCCGAGAGTTGGGAGTCGGCAAAATCTAGGGGGACAGAGGTGTGGTGTCTCGCACATTCGCAAAAAGCGCGAATGCGTGGGAACGCCTGACTCACTCCCTGGCGTCCCTGGCTCGGGGCTCTCCCTCGCGCTCGCTGCTGACGTAAATCTCGAGCGAGTCACGCTGCCGCTTCATTTCCGCCATCTGCTCGTGCAGCAGATTGCGAATGGAGAGGACACCTTTCAGCCTGCCCTTGAAATCCACCACTGGCAGATGGCGAAAATGATGCTTCAACATTATGGCCAAGGCTTCGCCGGGACTGATTTTCATTGAGGCGCTTTGAACCGGCGTAGTCATCAGTTCGCTGACTGGGGTTTTGGCAGCATCGAGTTTGCTGAGCGCCAGCTTCTTCAGCACGTCGCGTTCGGTGAAGATGCCTACCACATTTTTGGCCTCCACTACCACGACGGCACCGACGCGGCGTTTCAGCATAAGTTTGATGGCTTCGGCAACCGTGGCGTCAGCTCGAACGGTAGCGGATTCGTGGTCGCACAGGCGGAGAATATTCATGAATGACCTCCATTTGGGCTTTGCACATAAATGACCTCAGATTGTAGCATTCCCAAAATTGTCGACCGCCTGAAATATGTCCTAATCGGGGAACGGGAGTGGAAGAGGTTTGCGACTTGATCAGAGGTCACCTGCGAAAAACGTGGTTCGCTGCGCCTGGCCGAGCAACGAGCTCGCGGTTCTTTATCACGACCGTGAATGGGGCGTTCCGCAACACGATGACCGGGTGCTGTTCGAGTTCCTGATTCTGGAGGGCGCGCAAGCCGGCCTGAGCTGGGACACGATTCTGCGGAAGCGCGAAAATTATCGGGCGGCGTTTGACGGGTTCGACGCGAAGAAAATCGCGCGCTATGACCGGCGGAAGACCGAGCGGCTGCTCCGGGATGAGGGAATTATCCGCAACCGCCTGAAGATCGCCTCGGCAATACGCAACGCCAAGGCATTTCTGGCAGTGCAAAAGGAGTTCGGGTCGTTCGACCGCTATATTTGGCAGTTTGTCGGTGGCGAGCCGCTGGTGAACGCCCGGCGGTTGGGGCAGAAGATTCCGGCACGCACCCCGGAATCAGACGCTATGAGCAAAGATTTGAAGAAACGCGGCTTCAACTTCGTCGGCTCGACCATCTGCTATGCCTTCATGCAGGCTATCGGGATCGTCAACGACCACGTGGTGGAGTGTTTCCGATACCGGCAAAGATGACTTGACAGGCGGCAGGAGGCCGCAAAAATCGGGCCTGCAGAACGGGTCTTTTGCCTCGATTCGCAGGTATTGTCCTAAAGGCACAGGACTTGCGAGCACAAGTCGTTGACAAGGGCAGCGAGGCTGGGCTATCCTAAAATCTCTTTGGAAGTCCTGCGGCTGCCCGCCTGGAACACCTAGCGCGCGTTCTGCGTGGATGGAATACTGATTCAGGGCACTCAGCGGTCTTCATAGCGTTCTTTAATTTCTGGGAGATTTCCGATGTCAACCTATTTCCCTAAAGAGGGAGATATTGCGCGTAAGTGGTTTGTGGTGGATGCGAGCGGACTTCCGCTCGGCCGCCTGGCCTCGCGCGTAGCCCGCATTCTGATGGGCAAAGAGAACCCCAAGTACACGCCATTTATCGACACTGGCGACCACGTGGTCATCATCAATGCCGATAAAGTCAAGATCACGGGTATGAAGGCGGATCAGAAGGTTTATCACCGCTATACGGGTTATCCCGGCGGATTGCGCTCGGAAGAGATGAAGAAGCGCATGGTGCGTAAGCCGGAGCTGGTGATCGAAGACGCCGTGTCGCGCATGCTTCCCAAGAACAAACTGGGTAAGCAGATGTTTACCAAGCTGAAGGTTTACCGTGGGGATAAGCATCCGCACGAGGCGCAGAAGCCGGAAACAAAGGTGTTTGCATAGGACAGCTGCGAGCTACGAGCCCCCGGGCTGCGAGCAAGCAAGCAATACGAGTTTTAGATTTTCTTGGAAAGGTTGAGAAGCCAAACGCTTCGTTCTTCGCGCACTGCGTGCTCGAAGCTCGGAGCTCGCGGCTCGAAGCTAAACAATGGCTGAAACACTTCAATACTACGGAACCGGACGCCGCAAGGCCGCGATCGCGCGGGTGTTTCTTCGCCCGGGCAGCGGCGAGTTCAAGGTTAACGGCAAAGGGTTCGAAGAATATTTTGTGACGCCGTCGCAGCGCATCGCCGCGAAGTCGCCCCTGGTCTCGACCGATAGCGCAGCGACGTTCAACGTGCTGGCCAACGTGTGTGGCGGCGGAGTCGCTGGGCAAGCGGATGCGGTGCGTCTCGGCATCACGCGCGCGCTCATGGAGTTCAACGCGGAACTGCGCGGCAAGCTCAAGGCCGAGGGCATGGTGACCCGTGACCCGCGCGCGAAAGAACGCAAGAAGTACGGGCAAAAAGGCGCCAGAAAGCGCTTCCAGTTCTCGAAGAGATAGTCGATCGTCGTTAGTCGATGGTCGTTTGCGAACGACTAAGGACCGACGACTAACGACCGGCGACAAACGACTGATTTTAGGTGTTCAATTCATTTCCCCACCTCCAGCTGAGATGGGGTGAACGGGAATGGCAATCCGGGGCCTGTTAGTGTCCGGATGCAGACCAACTGAGGAGGTTGATTGGCAAACATCACGATGAAGGAGTTGCTCGAAGCAGGCGTTCACTTCGGGCACCAGACGAAGCGGTGGAATCCGAAGATGAAGGAGTATATCTTCGGTGAGCGCAATGGTATCTACATTATCGACCTGCAGAAGACGCTGAAGATGTTCAAAGAGGCGTCAAAATTCGTGCAGGACCTTGCGGCCGAAGGCAGAATTATTCTCTTTGTAGGCACCAAACGCCAGGCACAAGACGCGATTGCCGAAGAGGCGCAGCGCTGCTCGATGTACTACGTCAACCAGCGCTGGCTGGGCGGCCTGCTGACCAACTGGGTCACCGTGCAAAAATCCGTAAAGCGGCTCAAAGAGCTCGACGACATGGCCACGGATGGCCGGTACGATCTGCTTCCGAAAAAGGAAGTCATTAAGCTCGAGCGCGAGCGCAAGCACTTGCAGGCGAATCTTGCCGGTATCAAGAACATGACGCGCTTGCCCGACGCGATCTTCGTCATCGATTCCAATAAAGAACAGATTGCGGTGCGCGAATCGCGCAAGCTGGGCATTCCCGTGGTCGCCGTGGTCGATACCAACTGCGACCCGAGCGAAGTGGATTACGTGATTCCGGGCAACGACGACGCGCTGCGGGCGATCCGGCTGTTCACCTCGAAGATTTCCGAGTCGATTGCCGAGGGCGTTCATGCCCGCGACGACAAGCAGATGGCGGACATTCAGGCGGTGGCTGCGCCCGAAGTGGTGGCTGAAGTCGAAGGCGCCGAAGCTCAGCTTTCTGGAGTTGCTGCGGAGCGTGAACCCGTCGCCGTCGCGGGAGTCGATGGCACCGGCCCCGAAGGTGAAGAG